>NZ_JAZBQR010000080.1:0-506 GCF_036348395.1 Pseudomonas sp. AL 58 | reverse complement strand
ACCTTCAGCCTCACCAGCGCCGGTGCCTACACCTTCACCCTGCTCAAGCCGCTGGACCATGCGGCCGGCAATGACGAGAACGATATCACCATCAACCTGGGCAGCTTGCTGCAGGCCACCGACAAGGACGGCGATACCGTCACCGCCGCTGCTGAAAAACTGGTCATCACCGTTGACGACGACACGCCAACGGCAACCGGCACCCCTGTAACCGGAACGGTCGATGAAGACGGCCTGACCAACGGCATCCCTGGAGGCACCGGCGACGTTGCTGGCGAGGCGACTACCGCCAGTGGCAGCGTAACCGGCATATTCCAGTCCGGTGCCGACACGCCGCTGAGCTATGGCTTGTCGAGTGACACCAGCGGCTTGCCTGCACTGAGTTCCGGCGGCGTCGCCCTGGTGTACAGCGTCGTGGGTAATACCCTCACCGCCAAGGCCGGTGTGGTGGACGTGTTCACCTTCAGCCTCACCAGCGCCGGTGCCTACACCTTCACCCTGCTCAA
>NZ_JAZBQR010000079.1:0-526 GCF_036348395.1 Pseudomonas sp. AL 58 | reverse complement strand
TTACACATGCATGGCTTAATCTGGTTGATCCTGCCAGTAGTCATATGCTTGTCTCAAAGATTAAGCCATGCATGTGTAAGTATAAGTATTGTACAGCGAAACTGCGAATGGCTCATTAAAACAGTTATTGTTTATTTGATAATCGAAAGTTACATGGATAACCGTGACAAATTACAGCTAATACATGCATTCAGACCTCTATGAGGTTGTAATTATTAGTACTAAACCAATTCCTTCGGGAATGTGATGAATCATAGTAATCGAACGAATCGCAGATTTCTGCGATAAATCATTCAAGTTTCTGCCCTATTAGCTTTGGATGGTAGTGTATTGGACTACCATGGCAATCATGGGTAACGGAGAATTAGGGTTCGATTCCGGAGAGGGAGCCTGAGAAATGGCTACCACATCTACGGAAGGCAGCAGGCGCGAAAATTGCCCAATCCTGATTCAGGGAGGCAGTGACAAGAAATAACAACTCTCAACTTTGTTGAGAAGTGTAATGAGGATCAAACACAAAGTTACC
>NZ_JAZBQR010000078.1:0-527 GCF_036348395.1 Pseudomonas sp. AL 58 | reverse complement strand
TACAGCGTCGTAGGCAATACCCTCACCGCCAAGGCCGGTGTGGTCGACGTATTCACCTTCAGCCTCACCAGCGCCGGTGCGTACACCTTCACCCTGCTCAAGCCGCTGGACCATGCAGCCGGCAATGACGAAAACGATATCACCATCAACCTGGGCAGCTTGCTGCAGGCCACCGACAAGGACGGCGACACCGTCACCGCCGCTGCTGAAAAACTGGTCATCACCGTTGACGACGACACCCCAACGGCAACCGGCACCCCTGTCACGGGCACCGTTGACGAAGACGGCCTGACCAACGGCATCCCTGGCGGAACCGGCGACGTTGCTGGCGAGGCGACCACCGCCAGTGGCAGCGTGACCGGCATCTTCCAGTCCGGTGCCGATACGCCGCTGAGCTATGGCTTGTCGAGTGACACCAGCGGCTTGCCGGCACTGAGCTCGGGCGGCGTGGCACTGGTGTACAGCGTCGTGGGCAACACCCTTACCGCCAAGGCCGGTGTGGTGGACGTGTTCACCTTCAGCCTCAC
>NZ_JAZBQR010000077.1:0-530 GCF_036348395.1 Pseudomonas sp. AL 58 | reverse complement strand
CAGGCCGCTGCGAACATCGCTGGCGTCAGCAAGGTGCTGGTTGCCGACAACGCTGCCTACGCGCACCAGTTGCCAGAGAACGTTGCGCCGCTGGTTGCCGAGATCGGCAAGGCCTACAGCCACGTGCTGGCACCTGCTACCTCCAACGGCAAGAACATCCTGCCGCGGGTTGCCGCACTGCTGGACGTTGACCAGATCTCCGAGATCATCTCGGTTGAGTCGGCCGACACCTTCAAGCGTCCGATCTACGCAGGCAACGCCATTGCCACCGTGCAGTCGAGCGCTGCGGTCAAGGTCATCACCGTGCGTGCTACCGGCTTTGACGCCGTTGCTGCAGAAGGTGGTTCGGCGGCTGTCGAAGCCGTTGCCGCTGCCCACGACGCTGGCAAGTCGGCGTTTGTCGGTGAAGAGCTGGCCAAGTCCGATCGTCCTGAGCTGACCGCTGCCAAGATCGTCGTTTCCGGCGGCCGTGGCATGCAGAACGGCGACAACTTCAAGCACCTGTATGCGCTGGCCGACAAGCTGGGCGC
>NZ_JAZBQR010000076.1:0-535 GCF_036348395.1 Pseudomonas sp. AL 58 | reverse complement strand
GATTCAGCTCGACTTGAATGTCGTTGCCGAGGTCACCCTTGAACTTTGCCGTCAGCGTCACGACAGCGCCTGCAGCCTGAGCAGTAACAGGCAGGTCAGTAGCGGCGTTGATGCTGGTCGCCAAGCCGGTGGCCACGGCCTCAGCCGACGCCGAGGCAACCACGGCAGAGCGCACACGCTGGCCAGCCACGTACAGGTTGATCACGCCTGCTGCTGTCACATTGCCCGTTACGGTAACGCTGCAGGTCGCAGTCGCGCCAGTGTCGACCTTCAACGGCAGGCACCAGACCTCACCGGCGATATCGATAGCGCGGTGCATTTGGTGCATTGCGGCCAGCATCGAGCCGGCGCCGCCGATGGCAATGGCTTCAGAGGTGCGCGACACCAGCACCAGGCTACCGATTTCGGCGGCATCGGCGTTGTCGTTGACCTGGCCAATGATCAGGCGGCGAAGTCCGGCACCGGCGCCGCTGTTCGCCATCGAGTTATCAACCTCGGCGTAGAACAGCGGGACACGAATATCAGACGGAATGTT
>NZ_JAZBQR010000075.1:0-539 GCF_036348395.1 Pseudomonas sp. AL 58 | reverse complement strand
GCCAATTTGGTAGTCTCGGCCACCTGGCTCAGCACCTTGACCCCGTAGGGCTCGGCCAGGCTCTGAACGATCTGCTGCACACTCTGGCCACGCCACTGCCCGGGCTGATTGATCGCCGAGCAGTCGACCAGATCAGCCGTCAGCGAACGCCCGCTGATTGCCCGGCTCACCGTCTTGCTGTCGTAGTTCACCGGGGTAGCAAAGACCCAGCCCGTCAGCACCAGGTCATCACCTATCAACACCTCGCAGAAGTCGCCCTGCCTTACCGGAATTTCCTCAGCCTGATCCGGCCAGCGCCACGTCACATCCAGCGAAAAATCTCGGGTCTGTCGCTCGATGCCGGCACTGATGCTGGCTTTCTTCCAGCCGCGATAATCCAGGCCGTTCACGCGCAGCGTGACAGCGTTTAACGGGTCCATGGGTTACTCCTGGGCGATGTGCAGCACCCCGACAGGCAGGAACCCCGGGTGCGGCACTTTGTTACGCGTAACGATTTCAGCGGCGCGGGATGCGTCGCCAAAGCACTGATAGGCCAGCAC
>NZ_JAZBQR010000074.1:0-546 GCF_036348395.1 Pseudomonas sp. AL 58 | reverse complement strand
TCGCCCTCCAGAAAGACCACCAATACCTCCATGCCCACCCGCGGAATGCTGACGCTGCCGTGGCCATTGCCGGCCCAGCCCGAGGCGACCCGCAGCCAGCAACTGCTCTGGTCGTTGTGCTGGCCCTCGCGGTCCCAGTGGAACTGCACCTTGACCCGGCCATAGGCGTCGCAATAGACCTCTTCGCCTTTCGGGCCGGTAACCCGGGCCGTCTGGCTGCCCAGCACACGGGGCTTGTGGTACGCCTGCTGCGGACGGTAGAACACGTCCCAGGGGGTGGCGGTAAAGTGGTTGCGATAGCCCTGAGAGAAGCCGTCATCCGCCGCCGCGCAGTCGGCAGTCATGCTCTCCTCCAGCACTTGCGGTTGCTTGCCTTGATGCTGAATCTCGGTCAGCAGCCACAGGTCGTTCCAGGCCTGGCACGGGTGGCCGGACAGCTCCAGCAGATGCCCCGTCACCAGGCTCGGCTGGTCGCTTCGGCCCTCGGCAACCCGATGCTCGGCCCGGTGGCGTTCCAGGGCGCGCTGGCTGAGTCGCTTGCCCTCC
>NZ_JAZBQR010000073.1:0-574 GCF_036348395.1 Pseudomonas sp. AL 58 | reverse complement strand
TTGTCGAACTGACGCGCTAGTTTTGGTGTTATCTCAAAAGCTGACGCGTCAGGTCGCTTCAAGCGGCGAGCCTGCTCCTCTGAGTCAGCAGCAATCAGCGAAAGCGCTAGATCCTGCCAAAGCTCCTGAAGTTGGCTGTAGCCATGTTGCTTCATGACCTCGTCTATCTTCTTGCGAATCGCGGCAGGCAAGTCCACCGGAGTCCGCTCGATGCCCAGGCGCTGCGCTTCGGCCTTCTTGTTTGCCCGGTAGGTCGCAGCGTGTTTCGCTGCTCCTGTCTTCTCGGCCATTGCCGGTACCTCGCAAGCCGCTTGGCGGCAAAGTAATCTGATGCTGGCGCCGGCCATGCCGGACGCGGTTTGAAATTCGGCGGATCATGGGTGGCACACCTCCAGAGCTCGCTGGCGCCTGCTGGAAGCTGGCATGACGAAAAGCCGCCGATTGCTGGTGCGATAGACGCTCCAGGCTGTGCTGGTTGCTCTGGCCATGCAGGCGGCGTACTTGATCGCCTCCAGGTGGTTGGTGGTGGCGATGATCATTGGTCGTGCTTCGCTCTACTGCTGATCGGCCTGGC
>NZ_JAZBQR010000072.1:0-593 GCF_036348395.1 Pseudomonas sp. AL 58 | reverse complement strand
GCCCGGCGTACTGCGCCGCTGTCGGGGATAATCTTCAGTTCGTACTGAACCGGCTTTTCCAGCGGCGGCAGTACGTACAGTTCAGCGGTGACCGGGCGCTGTTTCTCGATGTACGCCCGTACCTCTTCGCAGGCTGCTGCGCTGGGGATAGGGTCTAGATCGCCGTCACGGACGAAGAACAAACCCACCGTGCCCGGCCCCATCCAGTGCCGCACAAGCCAGGCGCGGGTAACGCCCGGGACTTCCAACGCCCAGGTCACATAGTCATCTTGGTTGCCGCCGTGAGGGATCACCTGATATGAGCGAATCACCCGGGCGCGCAGCGCCTCAATGCTCTCTTGTTCGGTACCGCCCTGCAGGCCAGGTGCATCAACGGTCACCGTGTCATTGACTCCCAGCACCGGGGAGATCAAGCGCAGAACCGTACCGGCTGGGGTATTACCCAACTGGCCGGCCTCCAAGGCTTCCAGCTTGACGGTGCCGCTCTGACCGACCAAGACAACGCTGGCCGTCACCCGAAAGCGCACACCGTCATCACGCTGCAGCAGCACGCCTGCATCGAGCAGCGCCGAGGCAGCACCGGTAAAGGTCGC
>NZ_JAZBQR010000071.1:0-593 GCF_036348395.1 Pseudomonas sp. AL 58 | reverse complement strand
GCCCGGCGTACTGCGCCGCTGTCGGGGATAATCTTCAGTTCGTACTGAACCGGCTTTTCCAGCGGCGGCAGTACGTAAAGCTCAGCGGTGACCGGGCGCTGTTTCTCGATGTACACCCGCACCTCTTCGCAGGCGGCTGCGCTGGGAATGGGATCTAGATCGCCGTCGCGGACGAAGAACAAACCAACCGTGCCCGGCCCCATCCAGTGCCGCACAAGCCAGGCACGGGTGACGCCCGGGACTTCCAACGCCCAGGTCACATAGTCATCTTGGTTGCCGCCGTGAGGGATCACCTGATACGAGCGAATCACTCGGGCGCGCAGCGCCTCAATGCTCTCTTGTTCGGTACCGCCCTGCAGGCCAGGCGCATCGACAGTCACCGTGTCATTGATGCCCAGCACCGGGGAGATCAAGCGCAGGATCGTACCGGCTGGGGTATTACCCAACTGGCCGGCCTCCAAGGCTTCCAGCTTGACCGTGCCGCTCTGACCGGCCAAGACAACGCTGGCCGTCACGCGAAAGCGCACACCGTCATCACGCTGCAGCAGCACGCCTGCATCGAGCAGCGCCGAGGCAGCACCGGTAAAGGTCGC
>NZ_JAZBQR010000070.1:0-614 GCF_036348395.1 Pseudomonas sp. AL 58 | reverse complement strand
GGCCTCGGGGTAGCCATGACTGATGGCCAGCTCAACGAAGTACGCCGGTGACTGGCCACCGACCTCGACCAGACGACGGCGCACCGCCAACTGGCGATCCTCAAACTTGGGCGAATCCCCTAGGCAGGGATCGGGCAGCCGCATAACCCGCTCCCAGTCGGGGACCAGTTCCCGAACAGTTTCGGGAAAGCTTTCCTCCAGCAGGTCGGCGGCGCGCAGATCCTCCCGGGCCAGCTCTTGGGCTGCGGCCTGCAGCAGCTGGTCCACTTCGGGGTTCAGTTCTTTGTCCCACGCGGGACCGGGCGGCAGCAGCGCCCGTAACTGCGCGTAGTAGTCGGAGGCGGTCCTTATCGCCACAGCACACCCCCATAGGTCAGCATCTCGTTGCGCGCCGCTACCACGTCGGCAGCCGGGCTGATCAACTGATGATCACGCTCGCCTAGCGCACCACTAAGGGCCTCGCCGATGTGCGTCCAAAGCAGACCGGCGCCAAGGTCCGACTCGCGGTTGTGCAGATCGACCAGGGCAGCCTCCACTGCCCGGCGTACTGCGCCGCTGTCGGGGATAATCTTCAGTTCGTACTGAACCGGCTTTTCCAGCGGCGGCAGTACGTA
>NZ_JAZBQR010000069.1:0-619 GCF_036348395.1 Pseudomonas sp. AL 58 | reverse complement strand
GGGTTCGGCCATGCAGGTCTTGTATTCGATTGCCAGGAAGCAATGCGAGGGTGGTTTCTACGCCACCCTCGCATCCTGTACTGCGCGCAGTACCTCAGGCACCGCCAAACACAATGTCGCTATTCAGAACATCGACTCCGACCAAGGTGATCGTCGTTGTTTGTCCGCCGGACTCGGCGATCGTCACGATGCTGTCTGCACCGGCGTTGTTGATTGATTGGACAACCGCGTTCTGGTCGCCGTTGAGCACCAGCGTGTCTCGGTGACCGGCGGTCACATCGAAGCCGGTGACCTGATACTGGTTCTCTGTGAGTGACAGATCGACGTTGAAGGCATCACGCGCACCGCTTGTTCCAACCAGCGTGAAGTCGAAGGTGGCGTCGGCCGCATCGTTGGCAAACAAGTCGGCGTTAAAGGTACTCGTCGCCGAGTCCCCGTCCTTGTCGGTCACCGTCGCGTTGAACGTCAGCTTGACATCACTGGCCAGGTTCTCGCTTTCCTGAATGAACTCGATCACCGGTATCTTGATCTCGCCTCGGCCCATCGTCAGTTGAACCGCGTCGATCAGTGCCGTTCCTTCCCTCTCGATGAGGAAGGACACCTGTCCACCGGCCTCCGG
>NZ_JAZBQR010000068.1:0-644 GCF_036348395.1 Pseudomonas sp. AL 58 | reverse complement strand
TGTGTTTGATTCTCAAACTTTGAAGTTGTAAGAAATTAAAGTACTTTTTTAAACTATACTTTAATATAAATGGAACAATGCTTAGTGGGCCATTTTTGGTAAGCAGAACTGGCGATGCGGAATGAACCGATCGTAGAGTTAAAGTGTCGGAATGTTAGCTAATTTAGAAATCATAAAAGGTGTTGATTTATTTAGACAGCAGGACGGTGGTCATGGAAGTCGATATCCGCTAAGAAGTGTGTAATAACTTACCTGCCAAATGAATTTGCCCTGAAAATCGATGACGCTCAAGCTAAATACTTAAACTCTACCGTTAGTGTAATATTGGACATTAACGAGTAGGTGAACGTGAATGTAATTAAAAAGTTGTAGAAGTGATTCTAAATGAAATTGCATTTAGTGCAGATCTTGGTGGTAGTAGCAAATATTCAAGTAAAATTCTTGAAGACCGAAGAAGAGAAAGGTTTCATGAGAACAGCAATTGGTCATGGGTTAGTCGATCCTAAGGAAAAGATTAACCTCGAAAAAAGAAAATTGGTGAAAGCCATTACAAGTATTTTCTAATTCCGAAAGGGAAAAAGTTTAATATTACTTTACTGCGTATTGGATATCATTGTGGTAACACAACTGAAATCGAAGACGTC
>NZ_JAZBQR010000067.1:0-646 GCF_036348395.1 Pseudomonas sp. AL 58 | reverse complement strand
GTTGAAACGGCTGATTACCGGCTCGTCGGCCACCAGGCCGCTGTCCTGTTGGTAGGGGGTGGGCTGGCCGAGTTTGGGGAAAAAGGTCTGGTGGTCACTGAACACCACCGTGTGCCCGGCGCGGCTGTGCCGGAAGGTATAACTGACACCCTCCTCGAAGCACAGGCGCTGCAGAAAGTGCAGGTCGGACTCGCCGTACTGCACGCAATACTCCCGTGGGGTACTGGTCTTTTCCAGGTGCAGTTGGTAGGCATCGCTGAGGATGCCGTGTTCCTCAAGCACCTGGGCGATGATCTGCGCCAGCGTGCGCTGCTGGAAAATCCGGTGGTTGCGGCGCAGCCCGAGGTAGGCCAGTTGCGGCACCAGCCTCAGGTTGTAGCGGGTCAGGCGCTTACCGGCATCGCCCTGCGAAACGCGGTAAACCTGCCCATGAATGCCGGCGCCCTGCGCGTTGAACGCCAGGAACGCCTGCTTGTGCAGCAAGGTTTCAAGCTCAAGGTCTGCGCGTTCGCTGACCAAGGCCACATCAAAAGCAAAGGGTGTGCTGATGGCTTCCGTGCCGGTGAATGACAGCACCTGAAGGTCGTGCTGAAGGTCATCGATCGTCAGGCTGAAGTGCGCGTGATTGGCGGCTGAGAACATCCCT
>NZ_JAZBQR010000066.1:0-680 GCF_036348395.1 Pseudomonas sp. AL 58 | reverse complement strand
GTCCACTGCTTGACCTTATCCGTCGCGGCACCAATCACCCCGGCGCCGTCCGTCTCGATGCCAAGGAACTTCATCATCGGTTCAACGATGGGCCGCAACTCGTCCCAAAGCCCCCTGAAGAAACCGCTGATGGGCTCCCAGTGCTTGATGATCAAACCCAGCGGCGACCAGTCGAACAACGTCCCAAGGAACTCCGCGAACGGTACCGACAGCGCCTTGACCAGATCCCACAGCGCGCTAAAGAACTCCGTCAGCGGCCCCCAGTTGGCAATGGCCAGGCCGAGCGGGCTCCAGTTGAAGGCCTCTTTCATCCACGACCAGACCGTCATAGCCGGGTCTTTGATCCTCTCCCATACCCAAGCGAAGTAAGGCGCGACGCTCGACCAGTTCGCAATCAGCACACCTGCCGCAATCGCCACACCACGCACGACCAGGCCGATAACGCTCATTTTTGCCACACCATCCATCAGCATGAGCGCGGAAGTAGCCCCCGCCGTGGCCAAGCGCAACACAGTGAAGCCGACCGCCGCCCCGATGATGCCCTTGATCAGCCACGGGTGCGCGCCGGCCAACTGGGTCACGCCGGTGATGATCGGCCCGACCGTCGCCATGAAGTCGTTAAACGGCGGCAGTAGTACAGAACCGACCGTAATGCCCAGCCGGGTCACGCGGTTGCGCAG
>NZ_JAZBQR010000065.1:0-707 GCF_036348395.1 Pseudomonas sp. AL 58 | reverse complement strand
ACCGCATCGACCGCCACATAGGGCGTCAGGTCTTCTTCCTTGAACACCCCCGTGGCAATCGTCTCGCGCTTGAACTTGGACAACGGCACCTCAACACCGCCGGTAATCGTCAACTGCTCGCCGTCGACCTTGATGTAACAGGTGCCCGCGACTTTCTGACCCATAAAGGGATCTCCCATAAAAAAGCCCGCGCAAGGCGGGCCGGGATGGATGTGGAAGGGTTACGCCGCGTCTTCGTACTGCAGGCGGAACTGATAGAGCAGCGCAAACACGCGCAACTGATTGACCAGATCCGGCGGGAACAACACGTTCAGGCGGTTCGGGTTGCTCGCGTCGCGCTCGACAATCAGCTGCGCCTTGAACAGCTCGGTGTTCTCAACGATCCCGGCGCGCTCCAGCTCACGATACGCCGCGATCAGTTCGCCACGGATCACCAGCGGCGTGACGATTGCCTGGCCAGCGCCGAAGTTGGTGCCATCGTTGGCCAGCTTGCAGCGCCCGTACTTGCTGGTAATCCGGCTGCGCAGGTAGCGGATAACGTGCGCCGACTGGTGCAGCGTTTCGCTGTCCAGATAGGAGTCATCCGGCTGGCCGAAGGCGTTACGCTGGTAGGTCGTCACGGCGCGCTGAATGCGGTACTCGCCGCCACTGCTCGATGCCGTAGCGATGCCGCTTTTCAGCAGGGAATCCGCCTCGGACAGCATGAA
>NZ_JAZBQR010000064.1:0-772 GCF_036348395.1 Pseudomonas sp. AL 58 | reverse complement strand
ATGTCAGCCAGCGCCTCAGCCGAACTGACAAGGCCAAGCACCTGGCTAAACTCCCGCTGAATCGCCATCTGAATCCCGGCGATACTGTTCTGCAGCGCCGTTACCGCCATACGGGCCCGGTTGACCACCGCCATCGCGGCTTTGTAGCGGGCCAGCGCGGACTCCAGAAAGCTCTCGCTGGACGCCTCTACCTGCCGCGAAGCCTTGGGCACCCCGACCGGGTAGCCCTTTTCCCCGGCTTCGACAAACACCAGCTCAAAGCGCACGATGCCGCCCTCACGGCGCTCATGCGAAACTTGGCAGCCATCCCCGGCGGTGACCAGCAAGCGCCCGAACCACGGGTGTACCAGCTCGCCCGCCCCGGGCTTATCCAGGGCATTAAGCAGATCATCCCGCCGGTCCAGGCAATCGTCACCGCCGATAAAGGCCGTCAGTTTGATTTCGCGGGTCTTGCTGCCCATATCCTCCACCAGCGGCTTGTCCCGCTGGGGGTATTCGTGGACCTGCACCCGCCGCCCGACTGGCGTAGCGTCACTGTCGACCAGAAACGCCACGCCGCGAAACGAAGCCGGGTGCAGTTGATCGCGCCACGTCGTCATCCTGCCTCCCTACCCAATGAGCGATAACCGACTGACGGGCTTACCGACAGTCCCGGTTGATTGGTCTTCGCAGGATCAACACGCATGCCCGGCGGTGCATTTTCAAAGCGCACCACCATTGACCCCTCCAGTTCGGTGCGCGCCGCGGCTGTCGCAGCAGCAGCCTGAACCAA
>NZ_JAZBQR010000063.1:0-809 GCF_036348395.1 Pseudomonas sp. AL 58 | reverse complement strand
CCCGGGTGCGGCACTTTGTTACGCGTAACGATTTCAGCGGCGCGGGATGCGTCGCCAAAGCACTGATAGGCCAGCACTAACGCGGGCAGGCTTTCCTTCGGCTCAATCTCAACCAATCGAACGCCCGAGCGGGCCACCTCGGAGAGGTGCCCTTTAACGTGCTTGCGCACCGCCTCGATCAGCTCAAAGTGTTCATGCGATGCCGACAGCCCGGCCTCCCACAGCGCCGCGCTAAGCCCATCACGCAGGCTAATCACGTCATCTGCTGCCGGTACTTCTGGCCGCTCCAGGGGTGACGCCACCTGCTGCGCCAAGGCTGGAACACCGGGCAGCTCGGCAGGCGCCGACACCACCGGCATCAGTGCCGCTGCCCGCACCGCCTTGACGATCAAGGCATCACGCATCAACTCCCGTGCCGCCTTGACGGCAGCGGCTGTCGCCAGCCCGCCCGGCGGATTGGTCATCAGGTCATCGAACTGCTGTTCGGCCATCAACTGCCGGGCCAGTTCAAGCTGTGACGTGATGCCACGACCTGAGTCCACGAACCCCGAAAAGACCTCTTCAGTGCTCGCCAGGCGCGCCACGGTATTGGCAAACTCAGGGTCAGCCGCCACCGTGGCCGAGCTGCTGGACGACGGCGACCAGCTGTAACCCGACGACCGAGTGCTGCCGCCCACGCTGGAAAACTGCGCCCGGATCATGGCCGAGAAATTACCCGGGGCATTGATCAGTATGTCAGCCAGCGCCTCAGCCGAACTGACAAGGCCAAGCACCTGGCTAAACTCCCGCTGAATCGCCATCTGAATCCC
>NZ_JAZBQR010000062.1:0-816 GCF_036348395.1 Pseudomonas sp. AL 58 | reverse complement strand
GCTGCCGTTGACCTGGCCGTCGAGATCGCCGGTACCACCGTCGGTCACATACCAGGGGTCGTGCCCCTCGCCAGTATTGGTGTTGAGTACATCGTCAGGCGTGCCCCACACGCTGTCTGCGCCAGCGTCGGTGACATGATCCACCTCGAGCTTCACGGTACTGCCGGCGGCGAATCCGCTGGCTGTGATGATGGCTGTGCTGCCAGGAGCGTAGTCTTTCAGGTCGGTGGTGACCGTCGGAGCAGTCAGGGCGGCGGGATTGCTCAGGAATGTAAACGTCGTGCTGTCGTTCGCTTTGAAACCTTGGGTGAAGGGCGAAAGATCTGCACCGGTGTAACCGGCTATGTCGTTCTTCAGGGATGAGCTTTTTTTGTAAATAGCCATGACTTTCTCCAGACAGTTTTCAGTCTTCGAGACCTGACCGCAGCCCCTTTCTGCTACATGCCACAACTATGTAGAAGCGCCGGTGATTGCGCATTGGCCGATACTCCTAGGCGCGCTGGGAGTTTCGGACTACTTGGGGAGTGGAAAACGGGATGACGTAAAGGGATGGCGCCACTGCGACTGTTCTGCGCCCAGGCCAGCCCCGCACCGCAGGGCGCGTTTCAGGTATTGCCCTTGGCGACGCTGTTTAGCGGTGAACTGAGCCTCACGTAAGAACCACGACCTGAAACGGCTATGGGTGCATGGCGCGCTGCTGTGTTGCCGTTCTTTGTTGTGGTGCTCGAACATCCAGAGTGGGTTCGGCCATGCAGGTCTTGTATTCGATTGCCAGGAAGCAATGCGAGGGTGGTTTCTACGCCACCCTCGCATCCT
>NZ_JAZBQR010000061.1:0-818 GCF_036348395.1 Pseudomonas sp. AL 58 | reverse complement strand
TACCTCTACCTGTGGCACCACGAAGGCCCGCTCAAGCGCTATGCGGTGGCCGACAACGGCCTGCTGCTGGAACAGGCACTCCACGACGCGCCTGGCCGTGTGGCCAATGGCACCCGCGTCGGCCTGGCGCTGGATAAACACCACGACGCCTGGATGAGCTTCACCGAACACCCCATCGGGCCTGAACAGTGTGCACGGCTGAGTGAACGCAAGGTGCGCGACCGGCACATGCGTCACGTGGACTTGCGCCAGGTGGCCGACACCCTGCAGGCGCCGCATTGCCCGCCCTGGGAACACGCCGACCAGGTGCTCGCCGAGCTACTGCCTGAGAGTTACCTGCGGGCACTGGCCATTGAATATCAGCGCACGGAGTACGCGCAGCACGCCGAAATCCTCGGCGATCAGATGATCGCGGCACCCACACCAGCCAGCATCAAGGCCTACACCGATGCCATGTACCACAACCAGGAGCGGGCCAAGGCGGCGGAGCAGTACGCCGAAGTGAGCGCCGACACCCCGCCCACCGGTGAATGGAGCGCCGAGCGCTGGGACGCCCTGCAGGTCAAGGACTGGCTGGCGACCATCCACGCCCAGGCCAAGGCCCTGTACCGCGTGTTCGCCTGCCTGGACGATGAGCTGGGCGTGCTGCGCGACATCAACCATGAGCAGGAGCAGGTGCAAACCCGCCATGAGCAGTGGACCCAGGACAACACCCTGCGCCTAAGCGTGGGGGGCTTTGTTCGCAGCCTGATCACCGAGGATGCCGCGGAAGTGGCGGGCCGGCTGCGTTACGTTTACCACAAGAGCAACGACAGCGG
>NZ_JAZBQR010000060.1:0-839 GCF_036348395.1 Pseudomonas sp. AL 58 | reverse complement strand
CACTGGTGTACAGCGTCGTGGGCAACACCCTCACGGCCAAGGCCGGTGTGGTCGATGTATTCACCTTCAGCCTCACCGCTGCCGGTGCCTACTCCTTCACCCTGCTCAAGCCGCTGGACCATGCAGCCGGCAACGACGAAAACGACATCACCATCAACCTGGGCAGCTTGCTGCAGGCCACCGACAAGGACGGCGACACCGTCACCGCCGCCGCTGACAAACTGGTCATCACCGTTGACGACGATACGCCGACACTCGCGTTCGGCAACCTGATCGGGACCGGTAGCGTCCTTGCACAATACGGGTTCTGGGATAAGTCGGACGGAGCCGACGGGCTAGGTGCGGCCGGTCTGGATGTCTCGCTGGTGAACGGTGAGTTCACGCTTGTCAGGCCAGACAACACAACAACGACCGGGACCGGCACGCTCACCGAGCTATCGCCCTCACCGGATGCCAATGGCGCGTACCAATTCGCAGGAACGCTGACCGGTGACTTTGACAACAATGCTCAAACAGCAGATACCAGCGTCGACTACACGCTGACCGTGTTTGCCAATGGCAGCTATGCACTGGATCTGGTTCAGGGCTTCAGTTCGACGGTGGTGCTCAGCAGTGCCGACGGCTCACTTGCAGCCGGCGGTCCTGATCCGGTTCGCACGCTGTTGATTCCGGAGACAAATGATCCAACCATTCCTTCTGCATCTGAGGAAATTGTCTTCTTTTCCGCAAAAGCGCTTGCGTCTACAACGGACATCCTGTCCGGTATCGGGCTCGGAGCCTACGACCCCACGGAAGCAGCGCTGCAGACTAACCCGTTACCGTCGTACATCGATCCTGCA
>NZ_JAZBQR010000059.1:0-848 GCF_036348395.1 Pseudomonas sp. AL 58 | reverse complement strand
ATGAACCAGCACTGTGACGTGCTGGTGGTTGGCGGCGGCCCGGCTGGCCTGGCCGCTGCCTTGGCGGCTGGCCGCAGCGGCGCCCGGGTGATCCTTGCCGATGAGCAGGAAGAGTTTGGCGGCAGCCTGCTCGACACCCGTGAAAGCCTCGACGGCAAGCCTGCCGCGGAGTGGGTGGCGGCTGCCGTGGCCGAACTCAAGGACATGCGCGAAGTGACCTTGCTGCCACGGGCCACCGTGAACGGCTACCACGACCACAACTTCCTGACCATCCACGAGCGCCTGACCGACCACCTGGGCGATCGCGCACCACTGGGGCAGGTGCGTCAGCGTATCCACCGCGTGCGTGCACGGCAGGTGGTGCTGGCCACTGGCGCCCACGAGCGTCCGCTGGTGTATGGCAACAACGACGTGCCGGGCAACATGCTGGCTGGCGCAGTATCGACTTACGTACGCCGCTACGGCGTGGCACCGGGCAAGAAACTGGTGCTTTCGACCAACAACGACCACGCGTATCGCGTTGCGCTGGATTGGTTCGACGCCGGCCTCAAGGTCGTCGCCATTGCCGATGCGCGGCATAACCCGCGTGGTTCGCTGGTCGAAGAAGCCCGCGCCAAAGGCATTCGCATTCTGACCTCCAGCGCGGTGATCGAAGCGCGTGGCAGCAAGCATGTGACAGCCGCCCGCGTGGCAGCCATCGACCTGAAAGCCCACGCAGTGACCAGCCCAGGCGAGTGGCTGGAGTGCGACCTGGTGGCCAGTTCGGGCGGCTACAGCCCGGTGGTTCACCTGGCTTCGCACCTGGGTGGCAAGCCGGTCTGGCGTGAAGACATCCTCGGCTTCGTGCC
>NZ_JAZBQR010000058.1:0-873 GCF_036348395.1 Pseudomonas sp. AL 58 | reverse complement strand
CTAGGCTCTGTCTGAAATCCCACGAAACTGAAATGTGGCCCCGGAACGGCCTGGGTTTTGTACAGCCGCCGCCCATCTGCGGAAAGGAATTCTGTGATGGCAAAGCGTTATGAACTCTCTGATGAAGCGTGGGCAGTGGTCGCCGATCTTTTTACAGCATCCCACGTCAGGGGCAGGCCCCGCAGCAGTGATCGCTTGATGCTCGATGGTGTGCTCTGGGTTCTCTGCTCAGGAGCAGCCTGGCGAGATATGCCCGAGCGCTTCGGGTCTTGGGCGACGGTCTATCACCGCTTCCGAGTCTGGCGAAACCGCGGAACATTCGATCAGATGCTCAGACGATTGCACCTCAAACTCAATGACAAAGGCTTGATCGATCCCCACACTTGGATGATCGATTCGACCGCTGTTCGGGCAACCCGTGCTTCATCTGGAGCGCGGAAAAAAGGGGACTGACGAGCCTGCCGATCACGCTCTAGGCCGCAGCCGTGGTGGTCTGACTACCAAAAATTCACATGCTCTGCGACGCCAACGGTACGCCGCTGCGCTTTCTCCTTTCTGGCGGCCAGGCCAGTGATATCAGTTATGCCCAGCCATTGCTGGATGATGTCAGCATCCCGACAAACCAACGTGGCCGTCCACGCAAACGATGCAAATGGTTGCTGGCTGACAAGGGCTACGACGCCGAGGCCTTGCGCCGTTACTGCGACCGATATCGGATGCAGCCGGTCATCCCGCTCCGCTCAATGAAACGCAAGCCAAAGCCCGGCTTGCCGAGGCTGTTTGATCGCCCCAAATATCGACAGCGCAACATCATCGAGCGCATGTTCGGCTGGCTGAAAGAGAACCGCCGAATCGTCACGCGCTTCGACAAAC
>NZ_JAZBQR010000057.1:0-997 GCF_036348395.1 Pseudomonas sp. AL 58 | reverse complement strand
TGGATGACCACTGCCTGGCAATCGAATTAGACAAGGATGCAACATGAATCAGGAAGCCAGTCCGGCAGAGCTTAGGCAGGCGCGTCTCAGGCAAGCCTTTGACAATGTTCCGGTGGGGCGCGGCTGTTGCCCGATGAAATCCCCCGAGGTTGCCATCTTTCCGGTGCGCTACGCGATTGACGCGTCCCCGGAAAAAGGCCAAGCACAAGGCCCGCATCCACTGCCCAAAGGCTGGGCACCCAAACTCCAGCCCACCTTGAAAACCCGCAGCTACACCCTGCGCCAACTGCGGGACGGCTGGTTGTATGTCTGGGACAGCGTCGACAAGACCTTCCACGAGTACCAGGTCATCGGGCGGCTGTTTATCCGCCACACCTGGACCGCATTGGAAATTGGCCAGGACCTGCGAACCAACCCCGGCGAATCACGGCCGTACCTGCTGTACCCCCGCCGCAGCATCTTGCACCTGGCCTTTTCGCCGGTGCAATGGACCTGGCGGCTGTGCGAGGCCATGCGTTCCGGTGGCCTGAAAACGCCCTGGTTGCGCGACCTCGACCTGCCGGACTACTGCGACACCTACCAGGTTGCCCACGGTGCGCCACTGGTGCAACTGGGCCAGAGCGTGGCCGATATCCGCGTACAGGACCAGCCTGCACCGAACCTGCTCAGCACCACGCTGCCCACCGATGCCGACCCATCCGACCCCGACCGGCCGTTCAAGCGGGATTTCGAGGAAGCGCTGATTCGTGGCTACGTGCCAGACCAGAACACGGCACTGTTCATCGCCCTCGACGACCCGTTGGCGCTGGTTGACGACTTGAGCCTGAACCTCACCGGGCGGCGCCTGGAACAGGCACTGTTCGAGCAGGAACACCAGGAAAAACTGCAAACGGCCACGGCGGTACAAGCACTGTGCGGCTTTGATTGCACACCGCTGCTACCCGCGCACGTCGCCCAGGACCCGGCGCTGACCCGTGCCTACACCGATGACCTGTAC
>NZ_JAZBQR010000056.1:0-1130 GCF_036348395.1 Pseudomonas sp. AL 58 | reverse complement strand
AGCGTCGTGGGCAACACCCTTACCGCCAAGGCCGGTGTGGTGGACGTGTTCACCTTCAGCCTCACCAGCGCCGGTGCCTACACCTTCACCCTGCTCAAACCGCTGGACCATGCGGCAGGCAACAACGAAAACGACATCACCATCAACCTGGGCAGCTTGCTGAAGGCCACTGACAAGGACGGCGATACCGTCACCGCCGCTGCTGAAAAACTGGTCATCACCGTCGACGACGACACCCCTACGGCAACCGGTACTGCGGCGACTGGCACCGTCGATGAAGATGGCCTGACCAACGGCATCCCTGGCGGAACCGGCGACGTTGCCGGCGAGGCGACCACCGCCAGTGGCAGCGTGACCGGCATCTTCCAGTCCGGTGCCGATACGCCGCTGAGCTACAGCTTGTCGACTGACACCAGCGGCTTGCCTGCGCTGAGTTCCGGCGGCGTCGCGCTGGTGTACAGCGTCGTGGGTAACACCCTCACCGCCAAGGCCGGTGTGGTGGACGTGTTCACCTTCAGCCTCACCAGCGCCGGTGCGTATACCTTCACCCTGCTCAAGCCGCTGGACCATGCGGCCGGCAATGACGAAAACGACATCACCATCAACCTGGGCAGCTTGCTGCAAGCCACTGACAAGGACGGCGATACCGTCACCGCCGCCGCTGAAAAACTGGTCATCACCGTTGACGACGACACCCCAACAGCAACCGGCACCCCTGTCACCGGAACGGTTGACGAGGACGGCCTGGCCAACGGCATCGCCGGCGGCACGGGCGACGTCGCTGGCGAGGCAACCACCGCCAGTGGCAGCGTGACCGGCATCTTCCAGTCCGGTGCCGACACGCCGCTGAGCTATGGCTTGTCGAGTGACACCAGCGGCTTGCCTGCACTGACTTCCGGCGGCGTCGCCCTGGTGTACAGCGTCGTAGGCAATACCCTCACCGCCAAGGCCGGTGTGGTCGACGTATTCACCTTCAGCCTCACCAGCGCCGGCGCCTACACCTTCACCCTGCTCAAACCGCTGGACCATGCGGCCGGCAATGACGAAAACGACATCACCATCAACCTGGGCAGCTTGCTGCAAGCCACTGACAAGGACGGCGACACCGTCACCGCCGCCGCTGAAAAACT
>NZ_JAZBQR010000055.1:0-1135 GCF_036348395.1 Pseudomonas sp. AL 58 | reverse complement strand
CCGGGCCCACGCACACGGCCATCATTGCGTTACCGGTATAGGCCGCATTGGCGGTCATCATCCGCAGTTCGCTGTTGTTGAACAGGCCGTCGGCACTCGCTTGTTCAAGGCTGTAAAGGGTGTTCCAGACATTCAGCCCGACCAGCATCAGCGGCAGCGACTGGCCGAAGTGCTTGCCCATCCATTCGCGGCTGCGGGCGTTGAAGCGCTCGCGTTGTTGGCTTTTGAGGCGGTGCTGGGCCAGGGCCTCCTGCTGCCCAAGGTCGCCCAGTTGTTGATGCAGGTGGTCGACATGCACGTTCAGGCGGTTGACCGGGGACAGTGTGAACAGCAGTTGATGCGGCCGACTGAAATGCAGGTCCTGCAGTTGCAGGGTCAAGCTGCGTAACGCAGTGCGGGTCGCGGCTTGATCGTGAGGCGCGCCGGGGCGTGTCAGCGTGCGCTGCTGGGCGTCGATCTGCCGTTGCAGGCCAAGGACCTGCTGCTGCCAGCGGCGGAACTGCGCCTTGAAGTCGGGGTTGAAGCGCAGTTGGGTAGCGTCAGAGGCCTGGGTCGAGATCAAGGCCTGGGTAACCACCTGAGTGAGCACGTCCGTCGCGCTGGCGTAGGCTCGTTGCAGGGCCGGCGCCAGGGTCATGCTCAGGGTGTGCCAGGCCCCTTCGGCACTGCTGTTGGCCACCGTCACCAAGGTGTCGAACGCCCGCCGGGCTGTCGTGCTCAGCGCCTGGTAGGCCTTGCTCTGCTTGACCGAGGGCAGGTCGAGCACGCCTTTGAGTTCGTTCGCCCGGGTGGCAACGCTGGTGACATCCGCCGGGTTGTCGGGGTCGACGGGGCGGGTGCTGCCATCGCCCTGGCTACGGCCATCGAGCAGGCCGGTGGTGGCGAAGTTGTGCGCGACCGTGCGTACCAGCGCGGCAATTTCCGGGTTGAAGTTGAACAACGCCGTGCCCAGCAGGGTGCTCGGTTTCACCGCCTGCCGGCACAGCCAGTCCTGCCCGGCCTCGCCGCCACCCAACAGGGTTGCGAGGCCTTCGGCAGTCTCCAGCAAGGCGCGGCTGTGGGCCGGGTTGCAGGTGTCGAAGAACAGGGTGTCGGCATTCGGTGCAAGCCGCTCCAGCCAGTTGAGCAGGTCGCG
>NZ_JAZBQR010000054.1:0-1498 GCF_036348395.1 Pseudomonas sp. AL 58 | reverse complement strand
TCGGTTTGCATGCCTTTGGCGATTTCGTTGGCGTCCAGGCGCAGCGCCTTGTAGGCCTCTTGCTGCGACTTGGTGGCTGCCGTGCCAGCAGTCAGGGTCAGCATGAAGTTCTTGATGCCCGTGGCCGCCACGTCCTGGGCGATACCCACCCCGGCCAGTGCCGAGCCCATCGCCGCAATCTGCCCGGCGTTAACCCCCGCCACCTCACCCAACGGACCAATAGCCGTCAGGATCGCCGAGATCTGCCCGGTACTGGCCGCACCGGTGTTACCCAGGTAGTTGATCTTGTCGGCCAGCGCGACCACTTCCTGCTGGTTCATGTGGAAGGCCGTTCGCCACTTGGCCATCATCGAGCCGGACTCTTCCGCCGTGGTGTCGAAGGCGACACCCATTTTCACCGCGTCTTCAGCAAACTGCTTCAGGTCTTCCCGGGCGATGCCCGACTGACCACCCGCCGCGACAATCTGCGCGATGCCTTCGGCAGCCATCGGCAACCGCTCGGACATGCTCAGCACGTCCTCACTCATTTCCTTGAACTGGGCCGGCGTCTCAAAGTTGACCACCTTCTTGACGTCGGCCATCGCGCTTTCAAAGCCAATGGCCGCCTGCACCCCCATGACAAAAGGGGTCGCAATGGCGCCCCCTTGAATCGCATCCATGAAGGTGATTTTGCCGAGGCCTGAGCTATTCAACTGCTTGCGCAGAACGGCTGCGTTCTTGCGCACCCCACTCAACACCGGCGACAACTTGTCGACGCCAGTGATGAGCGCCTTTAGCTGGAACTTATCCGCCATTGCCGCCCCCTAACATCGCCTGGATTCGCCACGCGTTTTCTTCACTCTCAAACAACTGGTCTAACGGCCAGTTCATGACCTCGTTCGGGTTCACTTTCCAGAACCAGGCGAGGTCATAGACCAACTCGGTCAGCTGCTCGGGGCTTCGGAATCGGGGGCTTTCGTCGCCGGTGTAAGGAAAAAACCAATGACCATCCACACCAGTGTGTTCAGGTCGAAAATGTCCAGTTGGTTAACCGAGCTGGGGGGAATGCCGGCACACACCGCAATGTACTTCGATGCAGCTTCAGTTTCGGCGACTGGTCGATTGTCTTCGCCCAAGACGTAGGGAAGCACTTTGATAGTGCGAACTTCCTGGGGGGTTGGGCGACGAATTTTCAGCTCTTTCAGTTCCTCACCGTGAGCCTGAATCGGTGCGGCCAACTTATGGGTAATAGTGCTCATCACTGCCAGTCTCCAGAAATACCATCGAACTTGATCGCAACCTTTGCGTCATCGGCAGACATTTTCATTTCGTCCACCACATACGCACCGGACAGCACGTAACAACTGCCGTCCTTGAACTCGACGGTGACCGTCATGTTGGTGCCGTTTTCCAGCTTGGCCTGAGGGAAACCCGGGGTTTTAACCGCATCGACCGCCACATAGGGCGTCAGGTCTTCTTCCTTGAACACCCCCGTGGCAATCGTCTCGCGCTTGAACTT
>NZ_JAZBQR010000053.1:0-1735 GCF_036348395.1 Pseudomonas sp. AL 58 | reverse complement strand
ATACTGGCGAGGGGCACGACCCCTGGTATGTGACCGACGGTGGTACCGGCGATCTCGACGGCCAGGTCAACGGCAGCGTCACCACCTCGTGGTACGTAAACCCCGACGACTCGGCAGATGCCAGGTTTCTGCTCACCGCCAGCGCTGCGGGCCGCGATGGTGTGTTCGGTACCGGCGACGACGCCGTAGCGACAACCTCGTTTACGGACAGCGGCCCAAGCATCGTGGCGACCGGTGCGAATGTGACGCTGGACGAAACAGCCGGGTTGCAGAACAGCACAGCCACTCCAAGCCCTGCAGGAGATGCTAACGACAATGACATTCTGGTGGCCTCCCTGCCGTCGATCTTCTCGGCACGCTTGACAACACTTGGGGCAGGTACCGCGACGGGGGCTGCCTTGAGTGGCTATACCGGGGCTGCTGGCAACACCGGCAGTGATGCGTTCACCATCACCCCGACGCCCGGAGCAAACATTACCGATGTGAGCTTCACCGACAGTCTTGGCGCGGCGCTCAATGGCTTGGACAGCGGACTGGATACCCTCAATGGCACCAACATCCTTCTCTATACGGATGAGACCAACAACAACATCGTTCTGGGCCGCGCCGGCGGCCCAGCCGGTGAGATCGTGTTCGCTGCCTATATTGAAGAAACCGGATCGCCGGTCACCGGCGGCAAAATCTGGACCGTGCAGTACGAACCGTTCAAGAACCCAGACGCCAGCAACCCTGACGACCCGATCGATCTCACGAATATTGTTTTCGTCGGCGCCAGTCAGGATCTGACATTCAGCCTGGCCAATGCGCCCTCCGGCCAGAACCTCTTCCTCATGTTCACCACGGCGAACCCGACAGTGGTCAACGACGGCGGTGTCTTGCGGATCACAGACCCCACCATCATCGCGACCGGAAAGGACCCCGCGGACCAGTCAAGCGGCGCCAACATAACCACCGGTGACACGATCAATACCAGCCAGGCGGGTGGTCCGACCACCTTTGGCACCAACAATCAGATGATTGTGGAACAAGAGGGCATCCGTTTTACGTTCGTCACGGGTGCCAGGCAGAATGTGACCATTCCCAACCTTGACCAGAACGAAGCAGATGTCGAATCCAACATCGACTTCACCGGCATGTTCAATGCAAAGGGGGCCAGCTTCGACGTCGTTCAGCTACAGAGCGGCAAGAGTGCCATCGTAAAAATCAGCGCGTTCAACACGGCGGCTGAACCGGGTGTGAACTTCGTCAACGGGTACGCAGGTGATGCATCGGTTGCAATCACTAATGTTCGCATCATCAACAAGAGTACCGGGGCGGTAATCGAGAACTCAAACGGATCGGTGAATGATCCGAGCATTACCATCAGTTTTACAGGTGGCGTTGCCACCATCACGGGCATCAAGGCCGGCTACAAGATTGAATACACCACAACGCAGAATCACAACCGTGTACTCATCGAGAACGGTGCAGCCGTCGATGCCAAGGGCAATGACCATGCCGATTTCGATATCGGTAGTTTCACACTGAGCCAAGCGGTGACTTCGACCGCTGAAATCGGCTCCAAGATCATCTTCGAGGACGATGGGCCAACGGCAACCGGCACCGCAGCGACTGGCACCGTCGATGAAGATGGCCTGACCAACGGTATCCCCGGCGGCACCGGCGACGTTGCCGGCGAGGCGACCACCGCCAGTGGCAGCGTGACCGGCATCTTCCAGTCCGGTGCCGATACGCC
>NZ_JAZBQR010000052.1:0-1737 GCF_036348395.1 Pseudomonas sp. AL 58 | reverse complement strand
CGAAAGCGCACACCGTCATCACGCTGCAGCAGCACGCCTGCATCGAGCAGCGCCGAGGCAGCACCGGTAAAGGTCGCGGCACCACTGGAAACCACCGCCTCCAAGCGGTCACGCTTGAGCCGCACCCGGGCCATTCGCCGCAAGGTGTCTTCATCCGCTGTGTCCGGCAGGATCTGCGCGGCGATGTATTCCTGATGCCCGTAGCGCCCGAAGGAAGCCGCCGCCTGCACCCGAGCCAGCACCTCGGCGTCGGATCGCAGCAGGGCCGAGCCGCCCAGGTCAGACTGCGCCCGGCTGATCAGCGCGGGCAAACTTGGGGTTTCAAACGGCATTGATCACCACCCATAAATTCTCAAATGGAACGTCGATGGTTCGGCCATCGCGCAAGGTCAACACCACCCGCATTGCCAGCCGGTCAACACCGCGTGTCGTCGTTACGCCGACCGCCGTAACGCGCCCGTCTTCCAGCATCCAGGCCAAGGCCTCGCGGGCGAAGGCTTGAGCATCCCGCTCGGTGTCCGCCGTCAGCGTCCGCCGACGCAATAGCCACAGGCGTGAGCCAATACGGTCGTTGGCCTGCGTGGGGAAACTGTCGCCCCACCAGCCAAAGCGCTGGGCGTCATCGAGC
This sequence comes from Pseudomonas sp. AL 58, assembly GCF_036348395.1. NCBI lineage: Bacteria > Pseudomonadati > Pseudomonadota > Gammaproteobacteria > Pseudomonadales > Pseudomonadaceae > Pseudomonas > Pseudomonas sp. AL 58. Next base: position 1,109 of record NZ_JAZBQR010000052.1, on the reverse strand, counting down.
GGGTCATCAGGGCTTGCACGGCGCCAGGTCAAAAGACTGATCTCTGTTGCCCGACGCCAAGCCCGGTCGGTGTCGTCGCTTTCAATCAGCGGCATATCACCCTCCTGCCACTGGCTTTTTGTCCGAGCCTTCATGAACGTGCTGCATCTGGCTCACACCACCAGCCACCTGATCGCCCGCTGACTCGATACGGCCCGTGGTGCGAATCACCGGGGTGTCAAACTCGACGGCGGTGTCGGCCTTGACCTTGAGCGTCAGCGTCTCGACCTCGATCACCCGCCCGCGCTTGAAGTGCAGGCGGTCGCCCTCGTCGGTGTACAACGCCACCTCGCCACTTTTCAGCCCCTGCAGGCGAAACTGTCGATCCGCGACACACACCACCACGCCGTGCGAACGGTCGCCCCCCACAAAGAGCGCGATCCCCTCGGCGCCCGGGTGCGCGTTTGAGGTGAAACCATACGGCTCGAAGTGCTCCATGCCGCTTTTCACTTCACCGGCCAACAGGGTCATCTGCAGGCTTTGCAACTTGCTCGTGGCCTTGACTAGCGTGACCACGCCCCGGGCCAAAATCTGTTTTAGTCCGCTCATTGCTCGGGCTTCCAATCTGCTGGGATCAAGTATTCAAAGTTGTCCGCCTTGCCGCCCTTCTTGAGCTTGCGGCTGTTGTGCGGGTCTTTCGGCTCAGGGTCGAAGCTGTCCGGCGGGGCCACCGTGATGTTGGCCACGGTGCCGCTCTCATCCAGGCTGTACTGGATTTCACTGATGAGCATGTCGCGGTCGATACCGACCCAAGGGTCGACCACCCGCACAATCATGTTGTGCAGCCACAGCGCCCCGTTCGACTGCCGCCAGCCCTGCACCTTGTACTGCAGGGTCAGCGCCTTACCCATGCGGCTGCCGCGCTCCCAGTTCGCCCGCGCCTCGGCAAGGCTGGGGGTCATCTGGCCGCTTTCGTGAATCATCAGCACCCGCTTACGCGCCGCACGCGGGTCCGTGACTTCAGCCTGCACCTCGGAGGCCTTGGCGCCGTGTTCGTCATCCGTGCCCGAACGCTGGCCAACAACCTTGTAGTCGGAGAACACCCCGGAAAAGTCGAGCGACGCCGAGCC
>NZ_JAZBQR010000051.1:0-1816 GCF_036348395.1 Pseudomonas sp. AL 58 | reverse complement strand
GTCGCCATGAAGTCGTTAAACGGCGGCAGTAGTACAGAACCGACCGTAATGCCCAGCCGGGTCACGCGGTTGCGCAGCAACTGCATGGCGTTCTGTGTGGTCGCCGACCGCGATTCATACTCAGCCTGCATAGAACCGGCGTATAGCGTTGAATCACCAACCGACTTGAAGTTCTTCTGCAAGGTGTCCAGGTTGGTCAGCAACGGCGCAATAGCCCCTACCGACTCCTTGCCAAACAGGTTGGTTAACACCGCCGCCTGCTTGCTTTTCTCGACCTTGGACAGGGTCTTGAGCACCTTGTTGATCGTGCCTTCAGAGTCGGTTTGCATGCCTTTGGCGATTTCGTTGGCGTCCAGGCGCAGCGCCTTGTAGGCCTCTTGCTGCGACTTGGTGGCCGCCGTGCCAGCGGTCAGGGTCAGCATGAAGTTTTTGATGCCTGTAGCCGCCACGTCCTGGGCGATACCCACCCCGGCCAGTGCCGAGCCCATCGCCGCAATCTGCCCGGCGTTGACCCCGGCCACCTCACCCAGCGGGCCAATGGCCGTCAGGATCGCCGAGATTTGCCCGGTACTGGCCGCACCGGTGTTACCCAGGTAGTTGATCTTGTCGGCCAGCGCGACCACTTCCTGCTGGTTCATATGGAAGGCCGTTCGCCACTTGGCCATCATCGAGCCGGACTCTTCCGCCGTGGTGTCGAAGGCAACACCCATTTTCACCGCATCTTCAGCGAACTGCTTCAGGTCTTCCCGGGCGATGCCCGACTGACCACCCGCTGCGACAATCTGCGCGATGCCTTCGGCAGCCATCGGCAACCGCTCGGACATGCTCAGCACGTCCTCACCCATCTCCTTGAACTGGGCCGGCGTCTCAAAGTTGACCACCTTCTTGACGTCGGCCATCGCGCTTTCAAAGCCGATGGCAGCCTGAACCCCCATGACAAAAGGGGTCGCAATGGCGCCCCCTTGAATCGCATCCATGAAAGTGATTTTGCCGAGGCCAGAGCTATTCAACTGCTTACGCAGAACGGCTGCGTTCTTGCGCACCCCACTCAACACCGGCGACAACTTGTCGACGCCAGTGATGAGCGCCTTTAGCTGGAACTTATCCGCCATTGCCGCCCCCTAACATCGCCTGGATTCGCCACGCGTTTTCTTCACTCTCAAACAGCTGGTCTAACGGCCAGTTCATGACCTCGTTCGGGTTCACTTTCCAGAACCAGGCGAGGTCATAGACCAACTCGGTCAGTTGCTCGGGGCTTCGGAATCGGGGGCTTTCGTCGCCGGTGTAAGGAAAAAACCAATGACCATCCACACAAGCGTGTTCAGATCGAACAGGTCCAACTGGTTAACCGAGCTGGGCGGAATGCCGGCACACACTGCGATGTACTTCGACGCGGATTCGATATCCGCCACCGGCTGCATACTGTCGCTGAGGGAGTAAGGAAGCGTCTTGATGTTGCGTGCTTCTTGCGGGGTTGGGCGACGCAGAGTCAGTTCGGTCAGTTGACCACCGTGAGCATTAATCGGCGCGGCCAACGGGTGGGTAATAGTGCTCATTACTGCCAGTCTCCAGAAATACCATCGAACTTGATCGCAACCTTTGCGTCATCGGCAGACACTTTCATTTCGTCCACCACATACGCACCGGACAGCACATAACAACTGCCGTCCTTGAACTCAGCGGTGACCGTCATGTTGGTGCCGTTTTCCAGCTTCGCCCTAGGAAAATCAGGGGTTTTGACCGCATCGACCGCCACATAGGGCGTCAGGTCTTCTTCCTTGAACACCCCCGTGGCAATCGTCTCGCGCTTGAACTT
>NZ_JAZBQR010000050.1:0-1926 GCF_036348395.1 Pseudomonas sp. AL 58 | reverse complement strand
TGGGCCGGCAATGGCCACGGCAGCGTCAGCATTCCGCGGGTGGGCATGGAGGTATTGGTGGTCTTTCTGGAGGGCGACCCGGATCGTCCGCTGGTCAGCGGTTGCCTACCCAATAGCCTCAACCCGGTGCCCCATGCCTTGCCGGCGAGCAATACCCGCAGCGTGTTTCGCAGCCGCAGTACACCGGGTGGTGGTGGCTACAACGAACTGCATGTGGAGGACCGCAAAGGCCACGAACTGATCTACCTGCGCGCCCAGCGAGACCTGGAACAGAAGGTCGAGCGTGACAGCCGGCTGGAGGTGGGCGGTGAGTACACGGCCCGGGTCGCGGGCAACAGCATCACGGTACTGGAGGCGGAGGAGCACCACACGGTCAAGGCGGATCGCAAGGTTCAGCTCAAGGCCAGTGAGTACCTGGAGGTGGAGGCCAGCAGCCACACCCGGGTTGGGCAGACGCTGGCGACTGAGGCAGGGCAGGAGGTGCACCTCAAGGCGGGCGCGAGGATGGTCCTCGACGCAGGGGTAAGCCTCACGCTGAAAGCCGGTGGCCAGCACATCGTGATTGGCGCGGGCGGCATCTTCAGCAGCAGCGAGATTCAAGTGGGCGGCGCGCCAGTAACGGGCACGGCAGTGGCCTCGGCACAGGCAGAGCAGGTAGAGGCATTGGTGGCCATGGCACTGGATTCACAGCAGCAGGCGCTGCAGCGAGCGGCGCAAAAAACGGCGGGTGTCTGTGCCATATGCCAGAAGCTGGCGGCGCTCAAAGCATGAGCGGCGCTTACCTGTTGCTCGACAGCCTGCAGATTCAGCACCTGCCTACACGCCTCGCACAGCTGGCACCTGATGCCCCGATGCACCTGTTGTACCTGAACACGGCGTATGCCGACTTGATCGACTGCAGCCCGATACTGATCCCGGTCGTGCCGGACAGCGACCTGGCGCGCACTTTTGCCATGACCTGGCGAGCCAGTGCCGGCCTCTGGCTGGAAACCGACGTGGATGAGTATGAACTGCTCGAACACCTGCGCAGCCTGGTACATGTACAGCTCGATGGCGGGTGCAGCGCGTTCTTTCGCTACGTCGACCCGCGTATCGCTCGCTTGTGGCTAACGGGCCTGACGCCTGCCGCCCGTGATCGGGTAATGGGGCCGATCCGCTGTGTTCAACTGCCTGAGGCCGATGGCAGCGAATTACGGATTACCCAGCACAACCCCGAACAACCCAGTGCCCGTTACGCCAGCACACCCTGGCTTCACCTGAGCAGCGAGCAACTGGCACATATCGTTCAAGCCCAGCGGGAGGGCTTCGATCATCGGCTTGTCGAGCACGGCCTGCGCCATTTCCCCGACTGCTTCGAGGGCCTGGATGAGCCGGCTCGGCGTCAGTGGGCAATGGCCTGCCGCCGCAGTGCCGAGCGCCAGGGGTTCAGCGCGGAAGACGAGGTGATGCGCTGGGTCCCGCTTTACGCCCTATTGGGCGAGGCATTTCCCGATGGCCCGGAGCACGGTGTGTACCGAATGCGCTTGAAGGAGCCAGGCCTGCTGCCTGAACAGCGCTTGAGCAACTTGCTGACCGAACTGCCCCAACACCCCCTCAACAAGGAGCGCATGGAATGAGCGCCGAAAAGAAAGCCTTTGTCTGCCAGTTGGCCGAAGCCGACCGTGCCGCCAGGGCTCATCCCCATGTCGACATCAATAGCCCGGTCGAGCTTTGCCAAGCCTCGCAGCCCGAGATCTTCGTCGTTCCGGTGCGCTACGCCCTGGCCGAGGAGTGGGCCAGCCACCCGTGCTGTGATCCTGGGGTTGTGCCGCAAAGCCATGCCATGGCGGCGCGCCGGCTGCGTTGCGGTTACCTCTACCTGTGGCACCACGAAGGCCCGCTCAAGCGCTATGCGGTGGCCGACAACGGCCTGCTGCTGGAACAGGC
>NZ_JAZBQR010000049.1:0-2069 GCF_036348395.1 Pseudomonas sp. AL 58 | reverse complement strand
TACGCCGTGTTCGCGGTTTTCAGCAACTGGGCGGTGCGGGCCTTGTCCAGGGTCAGGGTCAGGCTTTCGATACCGCCACCGGGGGCGCCATCTTCCGGGAACTGATCCACGGGGCCGGCCAACTGCTGTTGCCAGTAGGCCACTTCCGTTTGCAGCACCTCGTCGTGGGCAAAGGCTTCCATGTGTTCGGCCCAGTACTTGTAGGCGCTGGTCTTGGCTGGCAACGGTAACCCGGCGTAGGCCTGCTGCAGATCCTCCAGCAGAATGCGCCACGACACGCCATCAACCACCAGGTGATGCACCACCAGCAGCAAGCGGGCCGTACCATCGGCCAGCCGAATATGCACGGCGCGCAGCAGTGGGCCGTCTTGCAGGCTGAGGCTGGCTTGCGCTTCGTCGCAATGGGCGGTGATTTCTGCGGCAGAAGCCGCTTCGCGCTCCCACAACACGCCCTGTTCGTTCGGAGCTCGATGGTGTTGAACCCAGCGGTTCCCCTGCTGCTGCCAGTTCAGGCGCAAGGCGTCATGGTGCGCCACCAAGGCCTGCAAGGCACGGCTCAGCGCCTGGCTGTCCAGCGGTTGCGCAGCCTTGAGCAGCACTGACTGGTTCCAGTGGTGCCGCTGCGGAATCGGCTGTTCAAAGAACCAGGCCTGAATCGGCGTCAGCGGCACTGCGCCACTGACCGGGCCCTGATCAATGGCCAGCGCACCTTCCAGCGGTTTGGCCGCACGCGCCAGGGCTTGCAGGGTCTGGTGTTGGAACAGGTCTTTGGGGGTCAGCGCCAAACCGGCCTGCCGCGCACGGCTAACCACCTGGATCGAGACGATGGAGTCGCCACCCAGCTCGAAGAAGTTGTCGTGCAACCCGACCTGTTCCAGCCCCAGCACCTGCTGCCAGATCGCAGCCAAGGCCAACTCTTCTACAGAAGTCGGCGCTTGGAAGGCTTGGCTTTCCCACACTGGCTCCGGCAGGGCCTTGCGGTCCACCTTGCCATTGGGGGTCAACGGGAAGCGTTCCAGAACCAGGATCTTGCTCGGCACCATGTAGTCCGGCAATTGCTGTTTCAGCTCGCTCAGCAGGGTTTCAATCAGGCCATCATCGCGGCTCGACACCACGTAACCCACCAGACGTTTGTCACGCAGCACCACCACCGCCTCACCGACGTCGGCATGGGCCTGCAGTCGCGCTTCGATTTCGCCCAGTTCGATGCGGTAGCCGCGCAGCTTGACCTGTTGGTCGATACGCCCCAGGTATTCCAGATTGCCGTCGGCCAGCCAGCGTACACGGTCGCCGGAGCGGTACAGCCGACCACCGGTGGTGGAAAACGGGTCCGGCACAAAGCGCTCGGCGGTCAGGTCTGGGCGCTGGTGATAACCACGGGCCAGCCCTTCGCCGCCAATGTACAGCTCGCCCGCCACGCCCGGTGGCAGCAGGTTAAGGTCGGCATCGAGCACGTACAGGGTTCGGTTGCCGACCGCACGGCCGATGGGGGCGTACGGTGTTTCGCACGGTACATCGCCGTCGGCCCGCCACAAGGTCGGGGTGACGATGGTTTCCGTCGGCCCGTAACCGTTGATGATGCGCGGCGCTTTCAGGCCACGGCGCAGCAGTTCGAAGGTCTCCCGCGACACCGCTTCGCCGCCAATGGTGCAGGAGCGCAGCCGCAACGACTGCGGACGCGCCAAGGCCCACTCGGCCAGTTGATGGGCATAGCTGGTGGGGAAATAGGCCACGGTAACGTCTTGGTCCACCAGCGTCTGGTAGCTCTGCTCTGCCGAGATCAGCCCCGGGCCACGCAGCACCAGCCGGGCACCGAACATCATCGGCGACAGCCACTGCTCCACCGCGCCGTCAAAACTGATCGAGGCAAAATGCAGGGCAATGTCGTCGGCGCTCATGCCGTACAGCTCTGCGGCGGCGCGGCAGTGCATGCTCAGGGCGCCGTGCTCGACGGTCACGCCCTTGGGTTGGCCGGTCGAACCAGAGGTGTAGATCATATAGGCGCGTTGCTGCGGGGCGACCGTTAGTAACGGCGCCTGTGTTGGCGCGCAGCTCAGGTCCAGCTGGTC
>NZ_JAZBQR010000048.1:0-2325 GCF_036348395.1 Pseudomonas sp. AL 58 | reverse complement strand
GAGCAGGCTCGCCGCTTGAAGCGACCTGACGCGTCAGCTTTTGAGATAACACCAAAACTAGCGCGTCAGTTCGACAAGGCTAGCCAAGCAGAACTGAAGCGTGATCCAGGCTGCGAAATCGAAGCACCTAAACCACTCCCGCACGGCGAGCAGCAGTGTAAAGCCGCGCAGCTCGACATCCTGAATTAACCCTATTGCCACCATGCCGCATCCGGCCACGGAGGGCGGCGCATGCGCGGAGAAAGCCATGAGCAACTACAACTGCGACTACGTGCGCAACCACTACGGCGTGCCGGCAGAGGTCGGGCGCCGGGTGATTGCCAATGGCGAGCCTGGTGTAATCATCGCCGACCGGGGCCATTACATCGGCGTCATCCTCGACAGCGATCCGAAGAAGCGCATCCGCAACTACCACCCCACCTGGGAGATGCAGTACGGCGAAATGGCCGAGAAGCTACCGCTCAAGCAGTGGGAAGTGCTCACCAACGGGCTGTATGACTGGGATGACGTTCGGTACATGCTTGGCGATGCGCGCCACTACGTGCGGCGCATATGGGCAGCCACTCGTAGCCAGGCCAAGTATCGGGCCTATCAGGAGCTGGCCGAGTGTTTCAACGATGACGCGACCGCCATGCTGACCTTCAAGGTGCGCGCCGCCTAAACCTCCCGCGCTGCCCGCCAGCGCCTTCCCCTATTCAACGATAACGCCCCCGGCGAGGCACCCCATGCCCACAGAAAACCGATCCAGCAACACCGAGATGGTCAGCGACAAGCTGCCGCCCTGCGCAGATGACGTGTTCAAGAATGGCGTCAGCGCCTGCCTGGTTGGCGACGTGCCAAAGCACGCGGCCGAGACAATCTGCCAGAGCCTTTCCGCTGTAACTGGCTGGAAGATCGACTGGCACTACTTTGGCGGTCGGACGCACATCAAGGCGCTCGCGCCAGCCCCGCAGCCCCACCCCGAGCCTATAGCCTGGATGGTTGGCACTGCCTTCTGGTGGACCAAAGAAGAGGCAGAGAGGGATGCGGCAGCTACTGGCAAGACCATCACGCCGTTCGGGCCAATGATCGATACCGGCGAGGTTGAGCGGCTGCGCGCTGCCCTGAAGTTCTACGCTGACCGCGAGCACTATCACTTTGAAAGCGGCAATTGGGACACCGTGAGCGGCGAGCCGCTGAACATCCTCTGGTGCGGCGACGAACCTGATTTCATCGAGGATGGCACCGTCGCACGCAACGCCCTATCCGCCAGCGCAGAGCCGAAATGCGACAAGTGCCACGGTCGTGGGAAGTTGCGCATTGCCACGGTATGCGGTCCTACCGACAAGATTTGTCCGGACTGCACCAGCGCAGAGCCGAGCGCGCCGGTTGAGCGCGATGAGCGGGCGGCGTTTGAGAAAGCGTGCCGGGAGGCCGCAACCGCTCGAGGCCGGGAACTTGACCCAGAAGCCCTGAGGCGTCGCGCAGACGGTTCACACGTTAACCCCCTGACTGAATGCGGCTGGTGGGGCTGGCAAGCCCGCGCCGCCCTGGAGCGCAATCCCTCCTGACCTCAGGAGTACGAATGTACTCCACCCGGCTGTAACCCCTCTCCCCTCTATTCACTGCCGCGATATGGCAGAAGGACGAAGTCATGTCTGAAGAAAAGCAACAAGCCTGGCCCGACCATTTCCGCTACATCGATTCCATCGGCCCCGAGGGCGTCACGATCGTGTGCCGGCGTTATGTGGTAATCCGCGAAAGCGAGCACTGCTACTGGCTCGTTCCTGAAGGCCATGAGGGTTATGCCATGGCGCGGCAGGAGGCTACTGGCAGGGTCTGGGACAACGCCAAGCGCGTTTCGAAAGACTCTTGGCGCCGGTTCGCCTACCCCGACAAAGAAGAAGCGCTCCGAAGCTACAAGGCCCGCAAGCGCCACCAACTGAGCCATGCCGAGCTGGCCATGGAGCGAGCAAAGGCCGCCTTGGCCGACATCAAGGATCTGGAGGCGATCAACGACGAGCACCTGTGCGCCGGCGGTGACTACATCAAAGAGCTGAACTGGGTGGACTGCTGATGACCCGCCTCGCCCTCTGTCTCCTGCTGCTGGCCACCGGCGCCAGCGCAACCGAGAACGTCATCGACGTGCAGCACGACAGCCAGCGCGGCGTCACCTGCTACCTGCTGAATGGGGTCGGCATCAGCTGCATCCCCGACAGCCAGCTCCAGGCCGGCAACGAGCGCGAGCTCTCCCCGCAAGGACAAGACACCCCTACCCCTACACAGGCGCCAGCGCTCTGGAATGAAGAGAGGTATTCGCTGTGAAAGCACTTTCGATTCGGCAGC
>NZ_JAZBQR010000047.1:0-2709 GCF_036348395.1 Pseudomonas sp. AL 58 | reverse complement strand
CTCCTACAGGCTGGCGCGGGCTCTGTTGGAGCTGGCTTGCCTGCGATGGCGTCGGTGGGGTGATCGCGAGTTCGCGGCGTTTGCATCGCGGGCAAGCCCGGCTCCTACAGGCTGGCGCGGGCTCCGTTGGAGCTGGCTTGCCTGCGATGGCGTCGGTGGGGTGTCAGTGCGTTCGCGGTGCCTGCATCGCGGGCAAGCCCGGCTCCTACAGGTTGCGCGGGCTTTGTTGGAGCTGGCTTGCCTGCGATGGCCTCGGTGGGGTGTCAGTGCGTTCGCGGCGTTTGCATCGCGGGCAAGCCCGGCTCCTACAGTTGGAGCTGGCTTGCCTGCGATGACGTCGGTGGGGTGTCAGCTGAAGCCAACCCCCGCTAAAAAGCGGGGGTGGCAGGGGGACTGATCAGGCGGCGCTGAACAGTTTGTGCGGGTCGATCACGAATTTCTTCGGCACGCCGGCATCGAACTCGCCATAACCTTCCGGCGCCTGATCCAGGCTGATGACTTGTACGCCCACCACTTCAGCGATGTTGATGCGGTCCCACATGATGGCCTGCATCAAGGCGCGGTTGTACTTCATCACGGGGGTCTGGCCGGTGTGGAAGCTATGGGACTTGGCCCAACCAAGGCCGAAGCGAATGCTCAGGCTGCCGATTTTCGCGGCGGCATCCACGGCGCCCGGGTCTTCGGTGACGTAGAGGCCAGGGATACCGATCTTGCCGGCTACCCGCACCACACCCATCAATGAGTTCAGCACCGTGGCCGGCGCTTCGTGCTGGGCTCCGGCGTGGCCATGGCCACGGGCCTCGAAGCCCACCGCATCCACCGCACAGTCAACTTCTGGCTCACCCAGCAGGTTGGCGATCTGTTCGTGCAGCGGGGTGTCCTGGGACAGGTCGGCAATCTCGAAACCCTGAGCCTTGGCATGTGCCAGACGTACCGGGTTCACGTCACCGACAATCACCACGGCCGCACCCAACAGGCGCGCCGAGGCTGCAGCTGCCAGGCCGACCGGGCCGGCACCGGCGATGTACACCGAACTGCCCGGCCCAACGCCTGCGGTGACCGCACCGTGGTAACCGGTTGGCAGGATGTCCGAAAGGCAGGTCAGGTCACGGATCTTCTCCATGGCCTTCTCACGGTTCGGCAGTTTCAGCAGGTTGAAATCGGCATAAGGCACCAGTACATATTCGGCCTGGCCACCGGTCCAGTCGCCCATGTCCACGTAACCGTACGCACCGCCCGCCCGTGCCGGGTTGACCGTCAGGCAGACGCCGGTGTGCTGTTCCTTGCAGGAGCGGCAGCGACCGCAAGCAACGTTGAACGGTACCGAGACCAGGTCTCCGATTTGCAGGTTTTCGACATCACGGCCCTTCTCGATCACCTCGCCGGTGATTTCATGACCCAGTACCAGGCCGACCTGGGCGGTGGTACGGCCACGCACCATGTGCTGGTCGGAGCCGCAGATATTGGTCGACACTACCCGCAGGATGACACCGTGCTCGATCTTGCGGCCTCGCGGGTCCTGCATTTTCGGATAGGGGATTGTTTGTACCTCGACTTTACCGGCGCCGAGATACACCACACCACGATTACCAGACATGCTTTCACCTCGCTGATTGTTTTTATGTAGCGGTGCAAAGTGCGCTACCCGGAGGCAGCGCTGAGTTACTGGATTTTTTTACTGGCAAGCGTGCTCGTCAGAGCACTACCGTGCGGTTGGCGTTCAAAAACACCCGCCGCTCAATGTGGTAACCCACCGCCCGGGCCAGGGTCAGGCATTCGATGTCGCGGCCTTTGGCGATGAGGTCTTCGGGATAATGGCTGTGATCGACCGCTTCGACGCCCTGGGCAATGATCGGGCCTTCGTCGAGGTCGTTGTTGATGTAATGCGCCGTGGCGCCCACCAGTTTCACCCCCTTGTTGTAGGCCTGGTGATACGGCTTGGCGCCTTTGAAACCGGGCAGCAGGGAGTGGTGGATATTGATCGCCCAGCCGTCGAGCTTGCGACACAACTCTGGCGACAGCACCTGCATGTAGCGGGCAAGGATCACCAGCTCTGCACCGGACGCCTCGATCACATCCAATACCTTGCGCTCTTGCGCCGGTTTGTCATGGGGATCGAGGGCAAAGTGGTAGTACGGAATACGATGCCACTGGGCCAACGGCTCCAGGTCCGGGTGGTTGGAAATCACCGCCACCACGTCCATGGACAGCTGGCCTATACGCTGGCGATAGAGCAAGTCGTTCAGGCAATGGTCGGCCTTGGAGACCATGATCACGACCTTGGGCCGGTGGTTCGGCGCTGTCAGCTCGAAGACCATGCCAAAGGCCTCACCGCGCTCGGTCAGGCCTGCGCGGAAAGCCGCTTCGTCAAAGTCATCAGGCTGGCGGAACTCCACGCGAATGAAAAACCGCCCGGACAACCGGTCATCGAACGAGTGGTGTTCGGTGACGTAGCAGCGCTGCTCGTAGAGGTAACGCGTCACCGCATCCACAGTGCCGAGCATGCTCGGGCAGTCGGCGGTGAGAATCCAGGTATCCGGGGCTCGGCTCATGCTAACGCTCCTGTCGGGTTCAGGCCTGGATGCTCAAGCCATATTCTGCGGCGGCGTCCTGCAACCACAGCCACCAGTAGTCGGAGAAGCTGCGACGAATCAGCAGTTCCCAGGTGTCTTCGCTGCTGCGACGGATGACCAGTTGCGACTTGGCGAA
>NZ_JAZBQR010000046.1:0-3834 GCF_036348395.1 Pseudomonas sp. AL 58 | reverse complement strand
GAGCAGGCTCGCCGCTTGAAGCGACCTGACGCGTCAGCTTTTGAGATAACACCAAAACTAGCGCGTCAGTTCGACAAAGCAAGCCGAGCAGAACTGAAGCGTGATCCAGGCTGCGAAATCGAAGCACCTAAACCGCTCCCGCACGGCGAGCAACAGTGTAAAGCCGCGCAGCTCGACATCCTGAATTAACCCTATTGCCACCAGGCCGCCCGCCGGCCACGGAGGAACACCTATGCCCATTCGCCGCGCAGTTATTCACCAGATCGACAAGAAGCCCGACGGAAGCCCTGCGGTCCTGCACCTGGCAACCGATAGCCTGCCGGAGACGCAGGCCATCGAGAACCTACTGCATGACGTGAACGACAGCTACAACGCCAAGACGGGCAAGGCCTGGGGCTTCTTCCATGGAGAATCCGGCGCCTACCCGCTGAGCGGCTGGCTGGGGAAGTTCGTCAACGGCGACATGGAGTTCATCGACTTCACCCGCACCGCCGCCGAGCACCTGACCAAGCTGATGGAGGAATCCAATCTGTCCGTTGGTGGGCACGTCCTTTTCGCCTTCTACACCCAAGGCCTGACGGATTACCTGACGGTCGCCATCCTGCAGCAAGTTGAGACGATAGCAGTCACCGCCGACCTAGGTGTAGCCACCTCCCGTCATCTGGATACCGGCACCCTATCCTTAGCCGCGCGCATCAACCTGAGCGAGTGGCGCAGCAACCCAGCGTCAAAGCAGTACATCTCGTTCATCAAGGGCAAGAATGGCCGCAAGTCGAGCGACTACTTCCGCGACTTCATCGGCTGTCAGGAAGGCATCGACGGCCCGGGCGAGACCCGTACCCTGCTCAAGGCCTTCAGCGACTTCGTGGAGAGCGAGGATCTGCATGAGGAGTCGGCTCGCGAGAAAACCATGACCCTGGTCGATTACGCCACCACCCAGACCAAGATGGGCGAGCCGATCAGCCTGGAGGAACTCTCCGGTTTGATCGATGAGGACCGCCCCAAGGCTTTCTACGACCACATCCGCAACAAGGACTACGGCCTCTCGCCTGAGATCCCAGCTGACAAGCGCACCCTCAACCAGTTCCGTCGCTACACCGGACGCGCTGAGGGCATGTCGATCAGCTTTGAGTCGCACCTGCTCGGTTCGAAGATAGAGTTCGACCAGGCCAACAGCAGCCTGACCATCCGCAATCTACCGACGCAGTTGATCGGCCAGCTCAAGCGCCGCGCTGCCTGAATTTACTGCGCGGCCTGGCCTCACCTAATGCGCTGAGGGTTGGCCAGGCTAGCGTCCGTTTAGTCGTCCTTGTCTGCGCTTTCTTTCATTTTTGCGCACCAACTACAGAACCCGCCGTTATCCATGGCCTCGTATTTCTCGCTCCATGGAATGTCACACCCTCGAACACATTCTCCGGGGACGAGAGAAAGAACGTCTCGTTTGAAGACGAACTTCTGCTTATCTGACAGTGAGTCTTCACCTTTGTCGATCACCTGCCGCGTGATACCCGCAGCATCTCCATCGATATGACCGTTATCCAGCAGTTCCCCGAGAAACCCTGAAAAACCGTCATCGCCATCAAATCCACTCATCACGCTTCTCCCTCCGGCTCCATGCCGGGCTGCACACCAATACCCCACTTCAACGAATCACGCCACCCCGGCGAGGCTGGTGGCTGCCTGGAGATAACCATGAGCACATTCGCAGTCTTCGGCATGACCGCCGACGTAGCGCTGGCCGAGGCCAGGAAGATTACCAAGACCACCAAGCCCAGCGGAAAGATTGGCTGCCCCCCCCCTGGAGCTGACCATAGCTGAGTGGGAGCTAGCCGTTGAGCAGCAGGCAGCCAAGATCATGTCCGGCGAGAAGGTGAAGCAGTTGAGCCAACTGTTCGACGCGCCGCAATATGCCCAGCAGTTCATGGAGCTTGCGAGGAAGACCGGTAAGTGCCGCGATCTACGTATCAGGGCCAAGTGCGAGATCACCGACGCAAAAGGCAAACCGGTGATCAATCAGAAAACCAAGATGCCGAAGGTTGGCTGGATGGATTATCCATCAGCCAGTCAGGCAGCTTGAAGGCTGCTCCCATCGGAAAATTTGAGCACGTTTGCATTATCGATCGACGTGATTTTCGACACAGCATCTTTCGCCGCGTCATGCGCCAACTCCAGCGTGATGTAGTTCTGATCGCGGATCACTGCGTGCAATGACTGATCATCTCCACGACGAACACTGATGATCGGAAAGTACCCGCCACCAAGCTCTGAAGCGCCAGCCCAGATAACAACATCCCCGAAAATCTTTTCGCTCATCTCGCGCTCTCCGCTCTTAATTTGGGCGACAAGCAACGCACGAAAAGGCGTCGAGCGCAAGCAACGCAGGTATCCCCATGCCCACAGAAAACCGATCCAGCAATACCGAGATGGTCAGCGTGCCAGAAGGCTACATGCTGGTTGAACGCAGCATCTGGACAGAGCGCCAGGTCGAAGCCGCAACAGCGTGCATCACTCGCCTAAAGGTCGCGCCCAGCATGACTGACCGCGACCTAGCGATGGTCGCCATTGATGCCGCCCAGTGCACCGCGCCCGATATCGCCCTCTGCGACCTGCAGCCAGCCCTGCAGCACCAGGGCGAGCCGGTGGGCGTGATGCGAGCTTCCACCGAGGCCGGTATTGCACCCTTCGCAGACATTTGGCCCTGGCTTGAGCCGGGGACAAAACTCTACACCCACGCCGATGCTGGCGAGCTGGAGTTTGCTCGCAAGATGCTGCGTAGTGTTCAGCGGCGCGAGAAAAAGTGGGCGCTCCTCTGCGAAGGGCGCAACAACCAGATCGCCACCCTACGCGCCCAGTTGGCCGAGCAGGAGCACTCGGCGCGAGAGCTGCTGCGAATCATCGGCATGAGCGTGCAGGGTTCAGCTGCATACAATCGAGCAGTGGTTGCTTTCCATGACTCCCTGAACGCCGACACCAAGCCAAACTGACCAAAGAGTACATTTGTACTCCACTCCGAAATACCCCTCTCCCCTCTATTGAACAGCCGCGATATGGCGGCCAAGGAATCCCTATGCTTGATGAAAATATCCACGAAACCCTGAGCATGCTCACTGCAAGTCAACTGGCCAAGCTGCTTGTCATGCGCAAAGGGCTTGAGTTCGGATACACCTACACGTTCACCGACGACGATGGGCAGGATATCGACATCGACCTGGCTTTTCTGGCCGCAGCACCGGGTGATTTGCTGGAGGCTCTGTTCGACGAAAACGAGCATGACGACGCCATCAACGAGGTGCGCTACGAGGCCGAAGATGTTCACGGAATCCCGTATTGGTGCCACTACAGCTGGAATCGTAACTACGAGATCGACGTTAAAGCCTTCATCCTGCCCGATGGCCGTGCCCTGGCTTTCTGCGAGATGAGCGGCGGAGGCAAGCACGGCGAGCCGAATGCCTACCCGTGGGTGGATGAGGCCAAGTTCATCAAGGTCGCCGGCGTCGAGGAAAGGGTCATCAAGACCTACAAGTTCGAGGAAATTCCAGAATCTGCTGAGGTCGAGCAATGACCCGTCTCGCCCTCTGCCTCCTGCTGCTGGCCACCGGCGCCAGCGCAACCGAGAACGTCATCGATGTGCAGCACGACAGCCAGCGTGGGGTGACCTGCTACATCCTGAACGATGCCGGGATCAGTTGCGTGCCGGATAGCCAACTGGCTGGCGAGCAGCGTGCCCAGGACCAAGTCGGCGACCAGCTCGACAACTCCCCTACCCCTACACAGGCGCCAGCGCTCTGGAATGAAGAGAGGTATTCGCTGTGAAAGCACTTTCGATTCGGCAGC
>NZ_JAZBQR010000045.1:0-4176 GCF_036348395.1 Pseudomonas sp. AL 58 | reverse complement strand
TCGACAGCGCAACATCATCGAGCGCATGTTCGGCTGGCTGAAAGAGAACCGCCGAATCGTCACGCGCTTCGACAAACTCGCAAAAAGTTATGCCGCAATGGTCTCGCTGGCTTGTGTCATGCGGTGTATGCGACGGCTTTTTTCAGACAGAGCCTAGCACCTCAACTGGAAACTTCCAGCCCAGTGTCTGCCGAGGGCGGGTATTGAGCAAATCAGCTATTTCATCCAGTCGCGCCTGCGTCAGTAGAGAGAGATCTGTGCCTCTCGGGAGATACTGATGCAACAATCCGTTCGTATTTTCATTGCTACCGCGTTGCCAAGGCGAATGTGGATCGGCGAAATAAATCTTCATCCCCGTTCGTGCCGTAATTTCGGCATGGCGAGCCATTTCGCTGCCTTGATCATGTGTAATGGTTTTAGTAGTGATGTGGCCATCCGTGACATCTCACTCACAATGGCTTCCGCCGCCGCTTCAGCGGTGGGGGCTTCGAGTTTGGCAAGGATCACATATCGGCTTGTGCGTTCGACCATTGTGGCGACGGCTGAGCGATTACTGGCCCCCATGATCAGATCTCTCCCAATGCCCTGGTACCAGACGATCTGCAACTTCGGGAGGGCGTAGGTGAATACTCAGTTGTGCAGGATAGCGCTCTCGACGCACATTGCTCTGTGTTCGCTTAGGACGCTTGCCGTCTGCTTGAGGTGGATAACTGATCAGCTGACGTTTCAGTTCTCCACGTGGGTAGGCATAGGTGGCGAGTTAGATAGTTTCGTGGCTCACATGTCGCTCGGGTTGGTCAGGCCAGATAGCGTGTAGTCTGCGGGCAATTTGTTGTGGTGACCAGCCAATGCGGAGCATTTCGACGACTACTTGAAGCAGCTCAGAGTCTGGAGATAAACGCCGCTGACGACGAGGCATATGCCGAAGCTGTTGTACCCTACTTGTGGCTTTGATGGCGTCATAGTGGGGCTGCTGGGGGGGGGCTTGATCTCTCGACTAATGGTGCTGGGGTGACGCCCTAGCAACGCAGCAATAGTTCGTAGCGTCTGCCGTTGAAATAGCATCACCATGATGGTGACGCGCTCCTCGGTGCTCAGGTGACTGTATTGGGTAGACATGGCAACATCTTACATCAGGTGTTGCACTTGATCCTTGAGGCCGCCCTGCGGCCGAGAGCGTGATCGGCAGACTCGTCAGCCCCCCTTTTTTTCCGAGCGCCAGATAAGGCTCGGGTTGCGCGTACTGCGGTTGAGTCGATCATCCAGGTTTGCAAATCGATCAAGCCTTTCTCATTCAATCTCATGTGCAAGCGTTTGAGCATCTGATCGAACGCCCCCTAATTCCGCCAGCCCAGAAACCGTTGATACACCGTTGACCACGGGCCAAAGCGCTCCGGCATACCTCGCTACGCAGCACCGGAGCAGAGCCCCCAGGGCACACCATCAAGCATCAGTCGGTCGTTCAAACGAGGCCGCCCCCGACCATGGGTTTCGATGAAGAGATCGGAGACCACACCCCAGGCCTCGTCCGAGAGTTCGTAACGCTTTGCCATCACAGAATTCCTTTCCGTTGATGGCGGGGGACTCTACAAAATCTCAGCCTTCAGGGGGCGCCATTTGGGTTTGTCGGGATTTCGTACAGAGCATAATGGAATATCGACCCCGCATGCGGCAGTCGTTCCAGTACGTAGCGTAGCTGCGATAGGGCTATAGCCGCTGACCTTGGACCCGATCGCAAACGGTTTTGGAACGCATCATGGTGATGGGCTCATGATAGAAATTGGAAGCACAGTATCAGCCTTTATCTACCCACTTGGCGTTCGGAGGGCAGATACGAAAGCCTATAGCTCATGTGCTTGCTTTCTATCTTAGCGGCTTTCAACCTCACCTTAGCGCCCAATACTACACGTAGCATGGCATAATCGTTGTCCTAGCCATTCTACTCGCAAGGATTTGCCCAATGCAGTTCATCCCGCTAATCGAAGCTAGCGCAGCCACTCAAGCAAAGGTTCGCATCCTTAGAAATCAAGATGATGTGCGAAAATACATGTACACATCACACGAAATTTCTGAGCAAGAACATAAGAGCTGGATTGCATCATTAAGCGGGAATCTCAAGCAAAGAGTTTTCGTTGTTATGTTTAATGATGAACCTGCTGGGGTGGTTTCTCTTAGTGCAATTAATACCATTCAGAAAACTGCTGACTGGGCTTTCTATCTTGATTCAGACCTGCAGGGAAAAGGTCTAGGTAGCTTGGTAGAGTTTTGGATGCTTGACTATGCATTTAAAGAGGCAGGGCTAGAAAAACTTAACTGTGAAGTGTTGGAGGTTAATCAATCTGTTATAAAAATGCATCAAAGATTTGGGTTTGAGGTTGAAGGGGTTCGCCGAAAAAATATCATTAAGGACGGGCGGCGGATTGACGTTGTTTTGTTGGGGGTTACGAAGGATGAGTGGCTTGAGCGACGGCCATCAATTGAGCCGGTAATTTCGCGCTTGAGTAAAAAGTTATGAAGCTTAAAAATGTTTACGAGTCTGAGCTTTTTGTCGAAACTCTTTATGAGCTTCTCAAGCAGAGAAGTAGTGATCATTCTATTAGCCACCAAACGCTCCCGAGCTTTTCAGAACATATGGCTTTCGTTAAGTCGAATCCTTACAGGTATTGGTATATTGTTGAGGTCGATGGCGCCAAGGGTGGATCAGTTTACATCACTGAAAATAATGAGATCGGCTTGTTTTTACTTCCTGACTTTGTACGGTATCAAACAGATGTGCTTGGGCTTTTAATCACCACGCATAGTCCGCTTCCTGCTGTAAAGTCAAAGCGTGTTGCCGCGTTCAGCGTGAATGCTAATCCCAGTAATACGACGCTAATTTCCTCAATTTTGGCGGCTGGTGGACGGCATGTTCAAAACACATACTTGTTGGACTAGGAACTCTGTTCCGGAATTAGATCGTGCGTATTAATTGTGGTGTAGTGGTCTAATGAAACCGGACACCCATTTAGGCGAGAATGCTCGCCATAGAGAGGTGTCCGATGACCAAGCAACGTCGTTCCTTTACGCCCGAGTTCAAACGCGAAGCTGCCAGTCTGGTGCTCGACCAGGGCTACAGCCATATCGAAGCAGCCCGTTCGCTTGGGCTGGTGGAGTCGGCCCTGCGTCGATGGGTCAACCAGCTTCAGGAAGAGCGAAACGGTGTGACTCCGACCAGTAAAGCGCTGACGCCCGAACAGCAGAAAATCCAGGAGCTGGAAGCTCGGATCAATCGCCTGGAACGGGAAAAAAGTATATTAAAAAAGGCCACCGCGCTCTTGATGGCCGAGGAACACGAGCGTTCGCGTTAATTGATCAGCTTCGTTCTGAAGAGCCTGTTGATCTATTGTGCTCGGTATTCGAAGTCACCCGATCCTGCTATTACGCGCACTGTCGCAAGCACCGATCTCCAGACGTTAAGCAGCTGATTTTGCGCAGCCGCGTGAATGAGCTGTTCACCCAAAGCCGCAGCGCGGCGGGCAGCCGAAGCATCATGTTCATGATGCGCGAGGACGGCATAGCGATTGGGCGATTCAAGGTGCGCAAGCTGATGAGCGAGATGAAGTTGATCGGCAAGCAACCCGGCTCACATGCCTACAAAAAGGCGACGGTGGAGCGGCCTGATATCCCGAACGTGCTGGATAGAGAGTTCACCGTGTCGGCACCAAATGAGGTCTGGTGCTGGGACATCACGTATGTCTGGGCTCAGGGTCGCTGGCACTATGTGGCGGCCGTGATCGATCTGTTCGCCCGCCGCGTGGTGGGCTGGGCGTTTTCATCGAAGCCAGATGCCGACCTGGTGATCAAGGCCTTGGACATGGCCTATGAACAGCGTGACCGGCCTGAGAATGTATTGTTTCACAGCGACAGTAAGAATGTGATTGCCAGCGTTTCCGGACGGCCTGACCCACACAGCGATGGACCAATAAGGGATGATCTGGCGTCTTGAGGTGCCCTGGTTGGCCTGACCCACACTCCGATTGGCCTTGTGTCTTTCCTTGGACCTGTCGGCCAGCCGGGAGCGCTGCACGTCGAGGTTTCCGCCTCGCCGATACCTGTGACCCTAGGCTCTGTCTGAAATCCCACGAAACTGAAATGTGGCCCCGGAACGGCCTGGGTTTTGTACAGCCGCCGCCCATC
>NZ_JAZBQR010000044.1:0-1910 GCF_036348395.1 Pseudomonas sp. AL 58 | reverse complement strand
CAAGTCGGCGTGGGCCAGCGGCGATTCCGCCTTGGCGGCGTTGCCTGGGTGTTGCTGGTAAACGTTGATTGCGCTCATTTCAAACCTGCCTGAAATATCAAATGCTGTAGGGCGATCCGTGTGGGGCCGGCCGCGCCGGCGCCACACGTGCGCGTCAATCCTTAAACGTTCTGCCGTTCGCCTTGCGGGTCGAAGAACACCGCTGAACAGATCTCCGCTTCGATCACGCTGCCATCGGCCTGCGGCGAGAACACGCGCTCGCCCATGCGCTTGAGGCCACCCTTGACCACACCCATCGCGAACGAATAGCCCAGCGAGTTGGCGGCGTAGCTGGAGGTCACGTGACCGACCATGTCCATCGGGATCGGTTGCTTCGGATCGAACACCAGTTGCGCACCCTCAGGCAGCCACTGGGTCGGATTGACCGGCTTGAGGCCGACCAGCTGTTTACGGTTTTCCCGTACGCAATCTTCACGGTTCATGCCACGACGGCCGATCCAGGAGAACGGCTTGGTCCGCCCGACACACCAACCCATGTTCAGGTCGTCCGGGGTCATCGAGCCGTCAGTGTCCTGGCCGACAATGATGAAGCCCTTCTCGGCCCGCAGTACGTGCATGGTTTCAGTGCCGTACGGGGTCAGGTTGTACGGCTTGCCCGCTTCGACGATCTGCTCCAGCACACCCATGGCGTAGTTGGCCTGGATGTTGATTTCGTACGACAGTTCACCGGTAAAGGAGATCCGGAAGACCCGCGCCGGCACCCCGCCCACCTTGCCTTCCTTCCAGCTCATGAACGGGAAGGCGTCTTTGTCCAGGTCGATATCGGTGACCTGCGACAGCAGTTTGCGGCTGTTCGGCCCGGACAGGGTCAGGGTCGCCCAGTGGTCGGTGACCGAGGTGAAGTACACCTTCAGGTCTGGCCATTCGGTTTGCTGATAGATCTCCAGCCACTGCAGTACGCGTGCCGCGCCGCCGGTGGTGGTGGTCATCAGGAAGTGGTTCTCACCCAGGCACGCCGTGACACCGTCGTCGAAGACCATGCCGTCTTCTTTGCACATCAGGCCGTAACGGGCCTTGCCCACGTCCAGCTTGGTCCAGGCGTTGGTGTAGATGCGGTTGAGGAACTCACGGGCATCCGGGCCCTGGATATCGATCTTGCCCAGGGTCGAGGCGTCGAGCAGGCCGACGCTGTCACGCACCGCCTTGCACTCACGGGCAACGGCGGCATGGATATCTTCGCCTTTGCGCGGGAAGTACCACGGCCGTTTCCACTGGCCGACGTCTTCAAACTCGGCACCGTTTTTCACGTGCCAGGCATGCAGCGCGGTGAAGCGCACCGGTTCGAACAGGTGACCGCAATGCCGGCCCGCCACTGCACCGAAGGTGATCGGCGTGTAGTTCGGGCGGAACATGGTGGTGCCCATTTGCGCCACACCAATGCCCAGCGAACGGGCGGCGATGGCCAGGCCGTTGATGTTGCCGAGCTTGCCCTGGTCGGTACCAAAGCCCAGCGCGGTATAGCGTTTAACGTGCTCGACCGACTCAAAGCCTTCGCGGGTGGCCAGTTCGATAGCCGCGGCCGTCACGTCGTTCTGTTGGTCGACGAACTGCTTCGGTGCCCGTGCCGTGGATTTGTCATGCGGCACCTGGAACAACGCCACAGTGGCTTCTTCATGGCGCGCCAGCACCTTGGGCAGTACCCCGGTGACCGCCTTGAAACCGGCTTCGGTTGCAGCCCGTACACCGCCTTCAAAACCATCGGCCAGGGTATCGCCGAGGCTGTAGACACCGTTCACGCCGCCGACGCAGACGCGTCTCTGCGGGGCATCGCCCGGCACGAAGCCGAGGATGTCTTCACGCCAGACCGGCTTGCCACCCAGGTGCGAAGCCAGGTGAACCACCGGGCTGTA
>NZ_JAZBQR010000043.1:0-2893 GCF_036348395.1 Pseudomonas sp. AL 58 | reverse complement strand
CTGCGGCCAGCCGCCAAGGCAGCGGCCAGGCCAGCCGGGCCGCCGCCAACCACCAGCACGTCACAGTGCTGGTTCATGTAATCGTAGGTGTCCGGGTCGTTTTCCAGCGGCGAACGGCCCAGGCCAGCCGCTTTGCGGATGTACTTCTCGTAGGTCATCCAGAACGACTGCGGGTACATGAAGGTCTTGTAGTAGAAGCCCGGTGGCATCAGCTTGCCGCCGACCTTGCCCAGGATCCCCATCACGTCGTTGTTCACGCTCGGCCAGCCATTGGTGCTGGTGGCCACCAGGCCGGCATACAGTGCCTGCTGGGTAGCGCGCACGTTCGGCACCTGGGTGGCTTCGGTGGCGCCGATCTGCAGGATCGCGTTCGGCTCTTCGGCACCGGCGGCGATGATCCCGCGAGGGCGCGAGTACTTGAAGCTGCGCCCGACGATGTCCACGCCGTTGGCCAGCAACGCGGCCGCCAGGGTGTCACCGGCATAGCCCTGATAGCTCTGGCCGTTGAAGGTGAAGTTCAAGACTTTGCTGCGGTCGATACGACCGCCGTTGGACAGGCGATTGACCTGGCTCATACCTTTTCTCCCTGACCACTGACTGCCAACTGCGGGCTGGTGTTTTTGCCGGTCACTTGTGGCTTGGCGCCAATTGGATAGGTTTCCAGAATTTCGTAGGTCACCGTGTCACGGGTGGCATTGAAGTACTGGCGGCAACCGGCGGCGTGAATCCACAGTTCGTGGTGCAGGCCGCGTGGGTTGTCGCGGAAGAACATGTAGGTGCCCCATTCCTCATCGGTGCAGGCATCCGGGTCGAGCGGGCGCGGGATGTGCGCCTGGCCAGCGGCGTGGAATTCCTCTTCGGAGCGCAGCTCGCCACAGTGGGGACAGAAGATGTGCAACATGGTCAGGTTCTCCTGTTAGTGGGCGACAGCGGCAGCGCCGTGTTCGTCGATCAGTGCGCCGTTGTAGAAACGGTCGATGGAAAAAGGCGCAGCCAGCGGGTGCATTTCACCCTTGGCCAGGCTGGCGGCAAAGACGTTGCCTGAACCCGGCGTGGCCTTGAAGCCACCGGTGCCCCAACCGCAGTTGAAGAACAGGTTCTTGACCGGGGTCTTGGAAATGATCGGGCAGGCGTCCGGCGAGGTATCGACGATGCCGCCCCACTGCCGGTTCATGCGCACACGGGACAGGATCGGGAACATCTCGACGATGGCCTGCAGGGTGTGTTCGATCACCGGGTACGAGCCGCGCTGGCCGTAGCCAACCCAACCGTCGATACCGGCGCCGATCACCAGGTCGCCCTTGTCCGACTGGCTGATGTAGCCGTGCACGGCGTTGGACATGATCACACTGTCGATGATCGGTTTGATCGGCTCGGACACCAGTGCTTGCAGCGGGTGCGACTCCAGCGGCAGGCGGAAGCCGGCGAGCTTGGCCATGTGCCCGGAGTTGCCGGCAGTGACCACACCGACCCGCTTGGCGCCAATGAAGCCCTTGCTGGTTTCAACCCCGATGACCACGCCATTTTCCTTACGGAAACCGGTGACTTCGGTTTGCTGAATCAGGTCCACGCCCAAGGCATCGGCAGCGCGGGCAAAGCCCCAGGCCACGGCGTCGTGACGGGCAACCCCGCCGCGGCGCTGCACGGTGGCACCGATGATCGGGTAGCGGGTGTTTTTCGAGCAGTCCAGGTACGGAATCTCGTCGGCCACTTGCTGGGCGTTGAGCAGTTCGCCGTCCACACCGTTGAGCCGGTTGGCACTGACCCGACGCTCCGAATCACGCATGTCCTGCAGGGTGTGGCACAGGTTGTAGACGCCGCGCTGGGAGAACATCACGTTGTAGTTGATGTCTTGCGACAGGCCTTCCCAGAGTTTCATGGCGTGTTCGTAGAGGTGCGCCGACTCGTCCCACAGGTAGTTGGAACGCACGATGGTGGTGTTACGGGCGGTGTTGCCACCGCCCAACCAGCCCTTCTCGACCACCGCAACATTGGTGATGCCGTGTTCTTTGGCCAGGTAGTAGGCCGTGGCCAGGCCATGCCCGCCGCCGCCGACGATCACCACGTCGTAGACCTTTTTCGGGGTCGGCGTGCGCCACATGCGCTGCCAGTTTTCATGGTGGCTCAGCGAGTGCTTGAAAAGGCCGAAGCCCGAGTAGCGTTGCATAGTCAGTTACTCCTCAACCACTCAGCGGTAAACCGGAAAGTCTGCACACAGTGCCGACACGTTTTTCGCCACATCGGCCTCGACATCGGCATCGCCAAGGTTGTCGAGAATGTCGCAGATCCAGCCGGCCAGTGCGGTGCACTGGCTGACCTTGAAGCCGCGCGTGGTCACCGCCGGGGTGCCAATGCGCAGGCCGGACGTGACGAACGGCGACTGCGGGTCATTCGGTACGGCGTTCTTGTTCACCGTGATATGGGCACGGCCCAGGGCCGCATCGGCCTCTTTGCCGGTCAGGCCCTGACGGATCAGGCTGACCAGGAACAGGTGGTTATCGGTGCCGCCGGACACTACATCGTAGCCGCGGTCGATGAACACGCCAGCCATGGCCTGGGCGTTGTCGATCACTTGCTGCTGATACGCCTTGAAGCTGGGTTCCAGGGCTTCCTTGAAGCACACGGCCTTGGCCGCGATGACGTGCATCAGCGGCCCGCCCTGGCCGCCGGGGAACACCGCAGCGTTGAGTTTCTTTTCCAGTTCTTCGTTGGCCTTGGCCAGAATCAGGCCGCCCCGTGGGCCGCGCAGGGTCTTGTGGGTAGTGGTGGTGACCACGTCGGCGTACGGCAGCGGGTTCGGGTACAGCCCGGCCGCGACCAGGCCGGCCACGTGCGCCATGTCGACGAACAGGTAAGCGCCCACTTTGTCAGCGATCTGACGGAAGCGTGGGAA
>NZ_JAZBQR010000042.1:0-5243 GCF_036348395.1 Pseudomonas sp. AL 58 | reverse complement strand
GCGATGCATCGTTTCACTGCTGAGTTCGGGATGGGATCAGGTGGTTCCAATGCTCTATGGTCGTCAAGAAATTCTGTGTACCAGACCGTCTTTCGACGCTCCAGCAAATCGGGTATGTGATAGTTGTGAGTCGCAAACTTTCGGTTCGTTTCGTCTTCACAACACCGCAATCTGGTCATTTCGACGCAAATTGCTTGGGTGTTATATGGTCAAGCCTCACGGGCAATTAGTATTGGTTAGCTCAATGCCTCACAGCACTTACACACCCAACCTATCAACGTCGTAGTCTTCGACGGCCCTTCAGGGAGCTCAAGGCTCCAGTGAGATCTCATCTTGAGGCAAGTTTCCCGCTTAGATGCTTTCAGCGGTTATCTCTTCCGAACATAGCTACCCGGCAATGCCACTGGCGTGACAACCGGAACACCAGAGGTTCGTCCACTCCGGTCCTCTCGTACTAGGAGCAGCCCCTCTCAAATCTCAAACGTCCACGGCAGATAGGGACCGAACTGTCTCACGACGTTCTAAACCCAGCTCGCGTACCACTTTAAATGGCGAACAGCCATACCCTTGGGACCGGCTTCAGCCCCAGGATGTGATGAGCCGACATCGAGGTGCCAAACACCGCCGTCGATATGAACTCTTGGGCGGTATCAGCCTGTTATCCCCGGAGTACCTTTTATCCGTTGAGCGATGGCCCTTCCATACAGAACCACCGGATCACTAAGACCTACTTTCGTACCTGCTCGACGTGTCTGTCTCGCAGTCAAGCGCGCTTTTGCCTTTATACTCTACGACCGATTTCCGACCGGTCTGAGCGCACCTTCGTACTCCTCCGTTACTCTTTAGGAGGAGACCGCCCCAGTCAAACTACCCACCATACACTGTCCTCGATCCGGATGACGGACCTGAGTTAGAACCTCAAAGTTGCCAGGGTGGTATTTCAAGGATGGCTCCACGCGAACTGGCGTCCACGCTTCAAAGCCTCCCACCTATCCTACACAAGCAAATTCAAAGTCCAGTGCAAAGCTATAGTAAAGGTTCACGGGGTCTTTCCGTCTAGCCGCGGATACACTGCATCTTCACAGCGATTTCAATTTCACTGAGTCTCGGGTGGAGACAGCGCCGCCATCGTTACGCCATTCGTGCAGGTCGGAACTTACCCGACAAGGAATTTCGCTACCTTAGGACCGTTATAGTTACGGCCGCCGTTTACCGGGGCTTCGATCAAGAGCTTCGCGTTAGCTAACCCCATCAATTAACCTTCCGGCACCGGGCAGGCGTCACACCCTATACGTCCACTTTCGTGTTTGCAGAGTGCTGTGTTTTTAATAAACAGTCGCAGCGGCCTGGTATCTTCGACCGGCATGGGCTTACGGAGCAAGTCCTTCACCCTCACCGGCGCACCTTCTCCCGAAGTTACGGTGCCATTTTGCCTAGTTCCTTCACCCGAGTTCTCTCAAGCGCCTTGGTATTCTCTACCCAACCACCTGTGTCGGTTTGGGGTACGGTTCCTGGTTATCTGAAGCTTAGAAGCTTTTCTTGGAAGCATGGCATCAACCACTTCGCGCTCTAAAGAGCACTCGTCATCAGCTCTCGGCCTTAAGATCCCGGATTTACCTAAGATCTCAGCCTACCACCTTAAACTTGGACAACCAACGCCAAGCTGGCCTAGCCTTCTCCGTCCCTCCATCGCAATAACCAGAAGTACAGGAATATTAAC
This sequence comes from Pseudomonas sp. AL 58, assembly GCF_036348395.1. NCBI lineage: Bacteria > Pseudomonadati > Pseudomonadota > Gammaproteobacteria > Pseudomonadales > Pseudomonadaceae > Pseudomonas > Pseudomonas sp. AL 58. The sequence goes on along the minus strand of NZ_JAZBQR010000042.1, from coordinate 3,523 downwards.
CTGTTTTCCATCGACTACGCTTTTCAGCCTCGCCTTAGGGACCGACTAACCCTGCGTCGATTAACGTTGCGCAGGAAACCTTGGTCTTTCGGCGTGGGAGTTTTTCACTCCCATTGTCGTTACTCATGTCAGCATTCGCACTTCTGATACCTCCAGCAAGCTTCTCAACTCACCTTCACAGGCTTACAGAACGCTCCTCTACCGCGTCACCTAAGTGACACCCGTAGCTTCGGTGCATGGTTTGAGCCCCGTTACATCTTCCGCGCAGGCCGACTCGACTAGTGAGCTATTACGCTTTCTTTAAAGGGTGGCTGCTTCTAAGCCAACCTCCTAGCTGTCTAAGCCTTCCCACATCGTTTCCCACTTAACCATGACTTTGGGACCTTAGCTGACGGTCTGGGTTGTTTCCCTTTTCACGACGGACGTTAGCACCCGCCGTGTGTCTCCCATGCTCGGCACTTGTAGGTATTCGGAGTTTGCATCGGTTTGGTAAGTCGGGATGACCCCCTAGCCGAAACAGTGCTCTACCCCCTACAGTGATACATGAGGCGCTACCTAAATAGCTTTCGAGGAGAACCAGCTATCTCCGAGCTTGATTAGCCTTTCACTCCGATCCACAGGTCATCCGCTAACTTTTCAACGGTAGTCGGTTCGGTCCTCCAGTCAGTGTTACCTAACCTTCAACCTGCCCATGGATAGATCGCCCGGTTTCGGGTCTATACCCAGCGACTAAACGCCCTATTAAGACTCGCTTTCGCTACGCCTCCCCTATTCGGTTAAGCTCGCCACTGAATATAAGTCGCTGACCCATTATACAAAAGGTACGCAGTCACCTAACAAGTAGGCTCCCACTGCTTGTACGCATACGGTTTCAGGATCTATTTCACTCCCCTCTCCGGGGTTCTTTTCGCCTTTCCCTCACGGTACTAGTTCACTATCGGTCAGTCAGTAGTATTTAGCCTTGGAGGATGGTCCCCCCATATTCAGACAAAGTTTCTCGTGCTCCGTCCTACTCGATTTCATTGAAAAGAGATTTTCGCGTACAGGGCTATCACCCACTATGGCCGCACTTTCCAGAGCGTTCCGCTAATCTCAAATCAACTTAAGGGCTAGTCCCCGTTCGCTCGCCACTACTAAGGGAATCTCGGTTGATTTCTTTTCCTCAGGGTACTTAGATGTTTCAGTTCCCCTGGTTCGCCTCTTGCACCTATGTATTCAGTACAAGATACCTAGGTTATCCTAGGTGGGTTCCCCCATTCAGAGATCTCCGGATCAAAGTCTGTTTGCCGACTCCCCGAAGCTTATCGCAGGCTACCACGTCTTTCATCGCCTCTGACTGCCAAGGCATCCACCGTATGCGCTTCTTCACTTGACCATATAACCCCAAGCAATCTGGTTATACTGTGAAGACGACATTCGCCGAAAATTCGCAATACTCTTAAAACTTAAGAGACACTCACAAATTTTACCTTAGCCTGAATAAACACCAGTGAAAGTGCTATTCAGTCTATTTCTATCACATACCCAAATTTTTAAAGAACGATTCTGAAAAAGTTCAGAAATCAACATTCACCATCATCACAATGGAATGCTCATTTCTAAGCTTTGACACGGTTGAGCAAGAGGGGTGGTGGAGCCAAGCGGGATCGAACCGCTGACCTCCTGCGTGCAAGGCAGGCGCTCTCCCAGCTGAGCTATGGCCCCAGCAATTGGTGGGTCTGGGCAGATTCGAACTGCCGACCTCACCCTTATCAGGGGTGCGCTCTAACCAACTGAGCTACAGACCCAATCGAAGGTTGCTAACCTAATCGTCTTCTTCAATGAATCAAGCAATTCGTGTGGGAGCTTATGAAGCAGCTGATGTCGTCGATTAAGGAGGTGATCCAGCCGCAGGTTCCCCTACGGCTACCTTGTTACGACTTCACCCCAGTCATGAATCACACCGTGGTAACCGTCCTCCCGAAGGTTAGACTAGCTACTTCTGGTGCAACCCACTCCCATGGTGTGACGGGCGGTGTGTACAAGGCCCGGGAACGTATTCACCGCGACATTCTGATTCGCGATTACTAGCGATTCCGACTTCACGCAGTCGAGTTGCAGACTGCGATCCGGACTACGATCGGTTTTGTGAGATTAGCTCCACCTCGCGGCTTGGCAACCCTCTGTACCGACCATTGTAGCACGTGTGTAGCCCAGGCCGTAAGGGCCATGATGACTTGACGTCATCCCCACCTTCCTCCGGTTTGTCACCGGCAGTCTCCTTAGAGTGCCCACCATTACGTGCTGGTAACTAAGGACAAGGGTTGCGCTCGTTACGGGACTTAACCCAACATCTCACGACACGAGCTGACGACAGCCATGCAGCACCTGTCTCAATGTTCCCGAAGGCACCAATCCATCTCTGGAAAGTTCATTGGATGTCAAGGCCTGGTAAGGTTCTTCGCGTTGCTTCGAATTAAACCACATGCTCCACCGCTTGTGCGGGCCCCCGTCAATTCATTTGAGTTTTAACCTTGCGGCCGTACTCCCCAGGCGGTCAACTTAATGCGTTAGCTGCGCCACTAAAATCTCAAGGATTCCAACGGCTAGTTGACATCGTTTACGGCGTGGACTACCAGGGTATCTAATCCTGTTTGCTCCCCACGCTTTCGCACCTCAGTGTCAGTATGAGCCCAGGTGGTCGCCTTCGCCACTGGTGTTCCTTCCTATATCTACGCATTTCACCGCTACACAGGAAATTCCACCACCCTCTGCCCTACTCTAGCTCGCCAGTTTTGGATGCAGTTCCCAGGTTGAGCCCGGGGATTTCACATCCAACTTAACGAACCACCTACGCGCGCTTTACGCCCAGTAATTCCGATTAACGCTTGCACCCTCTGTATTACCGCGGCTGCTGGCACAGAGTTAGCCGGTGCTTATTCTGTCGGTAACGTCAAAACAGCAAGGTATTAGCTTACTGCCCTTCCTCCCAACTTAAAGTGCTTTACAATCCGAAGACCTTCTTCACACACGCGGCATGGCTGGATCAGGCTTTCGCCCATTGTCCAATATTCCCCACTGCTGCCTCCCGTAGGAGTCTGGACCGTGTCTCAGTTCCAGTGTGACTGATCATCCTCTCAGACCAGTTACGGATCGTCGCCTTGGTGAGCCATTACCTCACCAACTAGCTAATCCGACCTAGGCTCATCTGATAGCGCAAGGCCCGAAGGTCCCCTGCTTTCTCCCGTAGGACGTATGCGGTATTAGCGTTCCTTTCGAAACGTTGTCCCCCACTATCAGGCAGATTCCTAGGTATTACTCACCCGTCCGCCGCTGAATCAAGGAGCAAGCTCCCGTCATCCGCTCGACTTGCATGTGTTAGGCCTGCCGCCAGCGTTCAATCTGAGCCATGATCAAACTCTTCAGTTCAATACTGCTTGGGTTTTGAGAAAACCCTAAACTTGGCTCAGCAATCTCAAATGACTATTTCGATTTCTCGTGTAGTCACTTGTGATGCTGATAATCTTTTTGACTATCAGTCTGA
>NZ_JAZBQR010000041.1:0-8788 GCF_036348395.1 Pseudomonas sp. AL 58 | reverse complement strand
GTACTTGATCGCCTCCAGGTGGTTGGTGGTGGCGATGATCATTGGTCGTGCTTCGCTCTACTGCTGATCGGCCTGGCGGGGAAGTCGATCTCGTAGTCGCTGATCAGCCGGTCCAGCAGCTTGTCGCTGATGCCCATCTGCTTGGATGCCTGGTAGCGAGACAGGCCGCCATCACGCAGTGCCTTCAGTTGCTCCAGCTTGACCGCATCCGCCACCCGGTCGATGGCTCGGCCCTTTCCGCGCCGGGCAGTGCTGACCTTGAACAGGAAGCCACCTTGCTTGGCGATACGATGCAGCGTGGCCGTGGAGTAGCCGGTCGCTCTGGCTGCTTCGTTGTAGGTCATGGTCTTGGCCATTTCGCGGATCCGCTCAAGACGCTTTGCATCTTCGGCGCGGCGGCGCTGGGCTGCGGCTTTCTTTTCGTCTGCCGGTACCTGGTTGTTGAACTTGGCCTGCGGACGAGGAACTGACTTGAGTGGCTCGCCAACTTTGGCGGTTCCGCCTGCCGCAAAGAACTGCTCAATCTTCGCGTTAAGGTCGGCCAGGATCTGATGGCGCGGATCTGGGATAGGTTCGCCGATCATTGCCGTGGTACCAGCTTGCGCTTTGCAGCTGCCTCCATTGCTTCAACGAATACCATCGCCGCCTTGTAGCTGAAGCAAAAGCCCTTGGTCTTGCCGGTGGCAATCTCCACGACGTGATAGGCCTTGCCCTTGGTGACCACCTGGTAGCGCAGAGTCTGCTCCGGCGCTGGTCGACCGATCATTGCATAGAAGTCCGTGGTCACGAGGTGGGTGCGCAGGCGAAGGGCAGCCAAGCCCTCCACGCGCTCCCGCATGGCTGGATGCATGTTGGATTCCTCTAGGTTTGATGCCCGTCGACCGGGCTGGGAAGGGCTAGTTGGTGTCATCCCGCTGCCCACTCAGTGAATGGGCAGAAGTGATGCTCTATTGCTGCGTGCGTAACTCGTTGCGCGGAACCCAGCCTGCGCCGGTTTTCACCATGCAGCCGACAAACGCTGCATAGCGCGTCTGACGCTCGGTTTGCTGGCCGTACCAAGCGCAGGATGTCCGATTGATCACGTTTGCGGCGATCACCAGGAACGCCAGAAAAGCGACCATCACCAACAAAACGCCTTTTGCTGGGTTGGCGGAGAGCCAGGCGGTCACAGATAGTCCTTGAGGCGCACGTTCAGCTTCGCCGCTGCGCGCTCAAGCACCTCGACTTCTGCCGCCTCGATCTCGCCGTCTGATTCAGCAATGGTCAGCATGAAGTTGATGACCGTTTCGGCATCGCCAGGGGTGTGGGCCAGGTCGCCCAGCTCGCGCTCGGCGTTCATGCGGATGATGCGAGGGCCGCCCTCATTGAAGTCGGCCTTGGCCTTGTCGATCAGGTTGCCCAGTTCGGCCCCGAAGCCCTGCAGCTTCGGCTCGTTGCGCAGTAGGCGATCGATCTTGTCCAGCTCAGCCGGCTCGATCTCGCCGTCAGCTGCGGCGACGTAAAAGCAGCCGTAAACGATGGCCTGGAGCAGGTCGCGGTTTTCCAACTTGCCCAGGGCGGCGCGAGCCTCGCGGCCTTTGCCGAACAGCTTTTTCAGTCCCAACATGGTGAATCCTCTGGTGTGGTGGTTGATTTCCCGTCTGGCCCTGTCACCAAGGCCAGCCAGTGAAATCCTCGGAAACCATCCCGTAAGAAGTAATTAGGTGATGGAATCTGTAGAACCCCGGCCTCGCTACTGGCGACAGGCCGGGTGTATTGCATCAACGGTGATCAGTTCGCTTCCCCGCTGCTGATTGCAGGTCCGCGATCTTCTGGGGTGGGCGTCGAGCTTCCTCCTCATGGCGTCAAGCAGCATCTGTTCGCCATGGATCACAGGTCCTTACAACATGCACGCTGCAGCTCTGTGTGCCCGGCTGAGTGGGGCAGGGTGCATGAGGTCCGGCACCCCTCAGTGCCGAAGCTCAGGGCGCTAATTCTGAAACTGGTGTTCCTTGCCTCCGTTACTCGCCACGGTGGGCTGGGCGTATTTCTTTCCATACGTTTACGGTTTGGGCTGCCATCACTACTCAGATACGGCGCAGCAGGGTGGGAGTCGCCCACGCCCGGTGCGTCAGTCTTTTCGGTGGCTGGCAGCCTTTCTGCGGTTGGGTTGTTAAAGAGCGTTTGGGTTGCCCCTGGCATCGCTGTCTGGCCGGCAGTTTCCCGGCAATGCGATCAGTTCAAATGCAAGCGAACTTGCATTAATAAAAGCATGCTTGTGAATTAAATGCAAGCAAGCTTGTGTTGTTTTTCATTACTGTATATCCGTACAGTTACTTGGAGTGATTGGAAGTGCCCGCGCTAGGAGAGAGGTCAAAGCATCAGGAGTTGACTGGCTTGGAGAAGCTTGGTCTGAGGGTTTCAGCGATGATCAATTCGCCACTGGCCCAACAGGGGAGGAAGGTGCTGATACATCGGCTAGACACGGATACCGATCAGGACTGGGGGGTGATGATGGATCTGCTTGCAGAGACTGATGGCCTGGAAATGACCTTCTGCGATGACGGGTCGGTAATCCTGCAATGGGATGCACCAACTGACGACGATCGGGTGATCGAGATGGAGTGGGAGGTGGAGTCGGTGGAGCGGGAAGAGGAGGAGGCGCCTTTCTGACGGGCATGAAAAGCCAATGTAGTGACAGATCCTGATGGGCGATTGTGCTCTGCTACAATGCGCCCACTCAATGGCTGGAGAATGTAATGAAACGGATTATCACATTAGCGGCAGCAGCTCTCGCGCTTGGCGGATGCGCCTCAGGCTCAGTATGGAAGGCCACCGGCACTACCGACGAGTTCACCGATAAGACGACCATGATGGTGACAACTGGGAATTTCACTCCTGGCAACTCAATAGTTACTAGTTCTCTGAAGTTCTACCCGGTTGTGCGGAAAGAAGGTAACGATATCTATGTCGGCCTGATGTCAGGCGGTCGCTTCAAAATTCCGGTTGGCACTGTGCAGTTCAGGATCGACCAGAACGAAGCTTGGACCATCACGCCGCAAGAAACGCCGGTTAGCATGATGCCTGAGGCCCCGCAGTACGCGATGAATCTCCCACCTGAGCAGGCGGCAATCGTCAAGAATGCCCAGGCTCAGGCCATGACCAACATGGCACAGGTGATGAGCCCATACACCGTGACAGGTGGCGACAAAGCCAAAAAGATCCTCAAGCAGATGCTGGCTGGCCATGTGCTCAAGTTCCGCACGGTTGGCATCAATCAGGCCGCCTCGACAACCGGAGAGGTGGAGATTGATCAGTCGCTAGCGCAGTCACTGATGTTGATTGGAATCGATCCAGCAACCCTCTAGCCAAGACAGCAAAAAGCCCGCTTCAGCGGGCTTTTTGAAGCTAACCTACGCCTCACCTCTGTGAGCCTGGGTGTTCAGTTTTTATCATGGTTGGATCTCATACCTTTCGAGCGTTCCATACTAGGAGGACCTTCGCATGGATCGTCACATCGTCGATCCGAGCCTCAAGATCCTTATTCTTCGGGTTGTCCGATATCAGCCAGACGTGATCTTCATCCTTCCGCTGCAAACGCTTGATGAGCAGGTCGCCATGCCAGCTCAGCACGTACACCCCCTCACCTGCATAGTCATTGACGCCACGATCAACAATTACAGGATCCTTGTCGTTGATAGTGCCTTCCATGCTCTGACCCCATCCAGTGATGATCGCCAGGGCTTGAGGGGAGGTGTAACTCACGCCCTTATCACGCAGCAGCTCCTCGCGAATGACCACGTTCCGGATTACTTCGTTGTACTCCGGAGGCAGCTGGCCATGGCCCATTGCGGCGCGTACGTCGTACTGTGGGATCGAGATATCGCCTTCTGTAGCTGTATTAACGGCGAGCAGATTGCTGCTGTCGCCTGACCCAGAAGGATCAGCCTCTACAGCCTGGATTATTTTCCGGCGCGCTTCATCCGAAAGACCTTTGCCATGCTTCTCGAGCATCCGTTGAACCAAATCCGCCGATGACGTTGGTGAAGACTGACGACTGATCCCCGTCGGGCCAAGGTCACGCTTGCGCGGCGGCTCGTCTTTGCCTGAAAGAAGCCAGTCCACGGTTGTGTCGTAGCCATCTGCGATGGCTACTAGGTTCTCGTTTTTGATGTTCTCGGTGTCACCCGCAAACCACTGGCGAACGGCTTCATAGCTGATGCCGCATGTGGTTGCAATGTCTCGTTTCACGCTACGAACGCCGATCGTGGGCTTCCTTGCGAGTACGAGTTTCGTGATTCGGTCAGTGATTTTCATGAGGGCAATCTACAAGAGTGCTTGTCAAGCATGCTTGTTTTACAAATACAAGCATGCTTGAATATGAAGGCGAGCAAAGGAGGTCGTCATGACCAAAAACCAAGCAATTCAACATTTCGGGTCCATCTCGGTGTTGGCCAAAGCTCTTGGTGTCACCTATGAGGCAATTCGCCAGTGGGGTGAGGTGCCGGAGCTGCGGCAGTACCAGATTGAGCGAATCACCAAGGGCGCCCTCAAGGCTAAGCAAAAGGGCGAAGCTGCCTGAGCACGAACCAAATTATCTGCCGGCAGGCATTACGCCACCACTGAAACAGAACTGGGATTTTACGAATGGACAAGTTTTTGCGGGCCTGCCACGACGCAGTAAAGGACAACGATGCCAAGACCCTGAGCGCAAAGATGGGCGTTCCCCACGTCAGTCTGCTTCAGCGCGCCAACCCGGATAACGATGCTCACCACCTGACCATCGAGCATCTGTTCGGGATTCTCCTGCACACCGAAGACATGCGCCCACTGAAGGCGCTGGCGGATTCGTTCGGTTTCGACCTGGTAGCGAAGGAAGCCCCAGCTCCCAAGGCGCTCACTGCAGCAATGATTAGCGTCGGCAAGGAAGTAGCCGAGCTGACTATCGCTGTGCACGTCGCACTTGAAGATAACCACGTCAACCAGATCGAGAAAGCCCAGATCAGCAAAGAGATTGATCACGTCCGCAAGAGCCTGGACGAGATGGCGGCATCGGTTAAGGCCGCCTGATCGCGAGCCACAGCAGCACCGAAACACCATCGGCGGGGGCCGATGAGCAACAACGGCGTAGTCGGCAGTTGAGCCGATCGCACCAGGAAGACCATTAAGGGGAAGGAAATGGACGGCAGTACATCAGGACGCGCGGGGACATTGAACGCTGAGGGCGGTAGCTCAGTCGGCGGGATTGGTCACGTCTGCGGGAAAGCAATCGCCTGAATCGCAGGCACAAAAAAGCCGGTGGCTAGACCGGCTTCTTCAACAACATCGTGGAGTCGATTATGCACACCGCAATCGATGCAGGCAATAGCGCCACTATCGCGTCAGGTTCTGGCATCACCGCGAATCTGTCGCGTCAGGTCATGTCGTCGCGAGAGATCGCCGAACTGACCGGAAAGCGTCACCCTGACGTCAAGCGCGACATCCAGGCCATGGCGAAAGACCTGAAGGAAGATGTGAGCAGTTTTGCGCGCATCTATCTTGACGGTATGAACCGCCAGCAGACCGAGTACCTGCTGGACCGGGAGCACACCGACTGCCTGCTGACTGGCTACAGCGCTTTAATGCGCATGGCTGTGATCAAGCGTTGGCGTGAAGTGGAGGAGGGCAGTGCACGCGTCATTGCCACGCTCCCTGACTTTTCTAACCCGGCTGCCGCTGCGCGCGCCTGGGCTGAGCAATTTGAGCTGCAGCAAGCTGCCAGCCAGGCCTTGGCCATCGCAGCACCGAAAGTCGCATTCGTCGATCAGTACGTTGAGGCCGCTGGCTCGATGGGCTTTCGGCAAGTGGCCAAGTTGCTGAAGGCCAACGAGCGCCAGTTCCGCCAGATGCTTCTGGATAACGGCGTCATGTACTACCTGGCTGGCGTACTCACCCCGTATAGCCACCATCAAGATGCTGGGCGCTTCGAAGTGAAAACCGGAACGAGTGCTTCCAATGGACACGCATTCAACCAGGCCCGCTTCACGTCGAAGGGCGTGCAGTGGGTTGCCGGCTTGTGGGCGGATTACCAGATCCGGGCGGTGGTATAGCCATGCAGTTCACCATTCACATCAATCAGTCGCTTGCCTTGGAGTGGGGTTTGAATGCCCAGCAGGCGTTGCTGTTTGCGTTTGTCTACGAGTGCCCCAGCTGGGCCAAGCCGGTCAAGACAGATAGCGGGATCTACTTTGCGCTGAGCAAGGCCAAGATCGTCGAAGAACTGCCACTGCTGACCGATAAGCCAGATACTGCATACCGACTGCTCAGGGCTCTCGCTGAGGCTGGTCTGATCGAGCTGTCGAGCACTTCCAGCATCACATTGGTGCGACTGACCGAGAAGGGCAAAGAGTGGAATCGCAAGCTCGATGGGTCGGAAAAATATCCGACCACAAAGCCCCGCAATGGTCGGAAAAATATCCGAGCTACCTCGGAAAAATCTCCGAGCAAGGTCGGAAATAAATCCGAGCCGGGGTCGGAAAAATCTCCGACAAATCAAGGTACCAGTAATCAGGTAACCAATCAGGGTACCAGTCAGCAGCCGCATGAGATTCAAGAAGTGATCGCCGAGCAGGATCGTCAGGCGCTGGAGTCGCAGGACGACCGGCAGCGCTTCGCCATGTTCGCCGATTGGAATCCACCGGCTGACCTGGTGACCACCCAGCTGAAATTGGCCGGCCTGACCCTGGAAGCACTGACCGAGGAAACGCTCGTGAGCTTCCTGGGTTACTACGTCGCCAAACCTCGGGTGCTCGACAGCAACGGCGGCTGGTGCTTCCGCCTGGCCAAGTGGCTCAAGAGCGAGAAGGCCAAGGCTGCAGCCGAAGCAGAGCTGGACGAGACCAAATCCAACTGGGCACAGAAGGGGGTGCGCCTGTGACCGCGACCAATGTTCGACAACTCCTCGCCAATCGCAAAACCGATCCGACCTACCAGCCACCGGCTGAGCCAGGCCATGTACCGATTGATCCAGCAACCCAGCAGGTCATTGAGGATTTGTTCCTGCGGTTGCGCGGCGCCTGCGGTGCTTGGCGCCAATCCTGGCCAACACCTTCCGTGATGGATGCGGCCAAGCTGGAATGGCTCGGCGAGTTCATGCGTTCCGGGATCACTCGCCTCGAGCAGATCGACCACGGCATGCGCGTGCTGAGCGCGAGCAAGTCCGCGTTCGTTCCGGCGCCGGGCGTGTTCGTCAGCTGGTGCTTCGCGCCGGAAGGCTTGGGCCTGCCCAGCGTCGAGAAGGCCTACGCCCAAGGCCTGCGCAACTGCCATCCAGCTATGCGTGGATCGGCGAAGTGGATGCATCCAGCCGTTTACCACGCAACTGCTGCCGCCGGTTTCCATAGTCTGCCGCTGATGTCGCGTGAGCTCGGGCTGAGCTGCTTCGAGAAGCACTACCTGGCGCAGTGCCGGAAGATTTGGAAAGGCGAGAGCCTGGGGCCGGTACCGGTCGCCGAGCTTGCTGCACCGCCCGCGCCGCGCACTCTCGACGTGGGGCGTGCTGCGCTGCAGGCGCTGCGAGCTGGTCGAGGTGCACGCGCATGACCGACCCGATGCTGGCTGCGCCCGACCTCACCGAGTACCGCTGGGCACTGTACGCCTGTGGGCATCTGCTGGACCTCACCGATAAGCCCCAGCCGCCTGTTGGCCTGTACCGCGACGAAGCGTCGGCGCGAATTCATGGCCTGCGTATGTGGCCATCCACTTTCACTGTCATCGATCTTCACGGAGACGACCGCCAATGAAGCAATCCAAGCTGACCAAGGCCGCGCGCGGCCGGGAGTGCCAGGTGCGCATTCCTGGTGTTTGCAACGGCAATCCCGAAACCACCGTGCTGGCCCATTACCGCATGTCCGGTACCTGCGGTGTCGGTATGAAGCCGAATGATCTGCAGGGCGCTTGGTCGTGCAGTGCCTGCCATGACGCCATCGATTCGCGCAGCAAAACGATGTTCAGCCACGACGAATTGCGGTTCATGCACCTTGAAGGCGTGGTACGGACGCTCGACATCCTGGTTAGTGAAGGGAAGGTGGCCGCGTGATCACCCCAGCCATGACATTCAGCGGCATTCCGATCTACGTCAGCGAGCACCTGCCAAAGACGAAAACCATTCGCTGGAAAACCGAGCGTAAGTGGTGCCATTGGAAGAGTGCCCCGGCCCTTCGATTCCGCGTGCGCGCCAAGGAGGTTCCCTGCGATACGGCGATCATGCTCGGTGATCGGGTGTTCATGTCTCCCGAAGGTATCGCGAAAATCCAGGCAAAGCTAGGGAGGGGGGATCGGTGAAGCAGGTGATCATGAAACCAGTACGGCCCAGGACGCCGCGTGCTAAGCCCGTCGACCGCGAAGGCCTGGAGCAGGCTGCGCTGATGCGGGAAATCGAGCTCCGCTACCCGCAGGTCTTTGAGCTGATCTACCACGTCCCGAATGGTGGTCACCGGCACAAGCTGGTGGCGGCCAAGTTGAAGCAGCAGGGTGTGAAGGCCGGTATCCCTGACCTGGTGCTGACCATGGCGCGCGGCGGTTACTTCGGCCTGTACATCGAGTTCAAGGCGACCATTGAGCCCGCCCCCGTGTCGGCCAGTCAGTCGGCCTGCTTGCGCCGGTTGAATGAGCAGGGCTACCTGGCGGTCGTTTGCCGGGGGAACTTTGATGCCATGGAGCAGATCCGGGCCTACCTGCGCATGGCACCGACCGTGGTGGCTGCATGACGATGGCGGTCGCGTTCTCCGATGCCGAGATTCGTCGGCAGGCGGCTGACCCGTCGGCGGTG
>NZ_JAZBQR010000040.1:0-9568 GCF_036348395.1 Pseudomonas sp. AL 58 | reverse complement strand
GCGTTTGTATCGCGGGCAAGCCCGGCTCCTACAGGCTGCGCGGGCTCTGTTGGAGCTGGCTTGCCTGCGATGGCGTCTGTGGGGTGTCAGTGGTTTCGCGGCGTTTGTATCGCGGGCAAGCCCGGCTCCTACAGGTTGCGCGGGCTCTGTTGGAGTTGGCTTGCCTGCGATGGCGTCGGTGGGGTGTCAGTGGGTTCGCGGTGTTTGCATCGCGGGCAAGCCCGACTCCTACAGGTTACGCGGGCTCTGTTGGAGCTGGCTTGCCTGCGATGGCGTCGGTGGGGTGTCAGTGGGTTCGCGGCGTCTGCATCGCGGGCAAGCCCGGCTCCTACAGGCTGCGCGGGCTCTGTTGGAGCAGGCTTGCCTGCGATGGTGTCGGTGGGGTGTCAGTGGGTTCGCGGCGTTTGTATCGCGGGCAAGCCCGGCTCCTACAAGGATCTGCGCGGCGTCTACATCGTTGGCAAGCCAATGCTCCACAGGGTCTCAATGCGCTGACCTGCAAAAGACAGTGCAGCCAAGCACAATTATTCAGCGGATGAGCCTTTTTATAATCGCGACTCTTCATACAACAATAAAGAGAAGAGCCATGGCCACACCCATCCCCAAACAGGTCGACAGTACCGACTGCACCGCTTTTGCCGTTCCGGACACGCATCGCCTCAGTAAACTATCGCTAACGATGGCCTGGTGGGGCATCTGCAGCGCAATGTTCTGGCTAGTAGTCTCGGCCACGCTGGCCATGACCTTCGGCACTGAGCAGGCCATTATCGGCCTGGTGCTGTCGGTCATCGCCTATGCCGCTATCAACACCGTCATCTCCCGCTATGCAATGAAAACCGGGCTTTCGGTAGCGCTTTTCTCCCGGGTGTTGTTCGGGCGAACCGGTGCAACCCTTGCCACACTGATCTTCTTCGCCACGGCCACCTACTACAGCGTCTTTGAAGGTTCGGTCATTGCCATCGCCATTCATGACTACGTGTCGTCAATGTCGTTGAATCAGGCCTACCTGTTGGTTGTGCTGTACAGCGTGCCGTTGATCTTCGGCAGCGTGCAGAACTGGATGGACAAGCTCAACGGGGTGCTGTTGCCGTTTTACCTGGTGGGCCTGGTTGCGTTGGTGATCATGACCATCGCCGAATACGGCTACAGTTCGGCGTGGTTGCACATGGGGCCGGCAAGCGGCCCGGTGGAAAACGGCTGGTGGCACTGTTTCAGCTACTTCATGGGCGTATGGATCCTGATGATGTACACCTGGGACTATGCCAGGTTCGGCCGTAAACAGGACGTATCCTTCCACAGCCGATTCAACTTCGGCCTGCCGTTCTACACCTTTACCTTTCTCATCAACGGCCTGGTGGGAATTTTCATTGCCGGGACGATTCCCACGCCAGGAGGGCTGACAGAAGTTTCGGTCGTGAAGGCGATCGTCGAGCTGATGGGGGTGTGGGGCCTGATTTTCGTCTGGGTAAGCCAAACACGCATCAACTCGGCAAACTTCTTCCTGGCGGCGACCAACATGCAAGCCTTCTTTGGCCGCCTGGGCTTGGCCAGGGTGCCTTACATCGCGTGGGCAGTCGCAGTCGGGGCATTGGTCTACGCACTGATGCGCTTGAACGTGTTCGACTACATCCTGCAGGCGTTGGCTTACCAGAGCATCTTTGTCGTGGCCTGGGTGGCGATTGCACTGGCGCATATTTTCTCGCCCAAGTACCACCAACTGTTCGACGGCAAGATCGAGTATGAACTGGAACGTGTCAGCGCGATAAACCCTTGCGGTCTTGGCGCCTGGTTCTTCGCCGCCGGGCTGGGGATTCTCCTGCTCAACTCGGGCAGCGCCACGCTCGCCACTTTTTCTGCCCCGGTGACGTTCATCAGTGCCTTTGCTGCCTATTGGCTGTTGCTCAACAGTGCCAAACGCAGTTGGTTCGTGCGACCGCACTGTTCCTGACAACCACTTCACACCGCCCCTTTTCAGCACCTGAAAGCGCTTTACCTCCCCGAGCCGCGGGATGACTGCGGTTCGGCTTTTTTACGCGCCTAAAACAACAATAAGACCCAAGGACATACACATGCGTTCAGTGAACTATCGCACGGTGACGGCTGCAGTTTTTGCACAACTACTGACCCTGTACGGCGCTCCCGCGTTTGCCGTGGCCATCAACGAAAACCTGGATATTGGCGGCGCCATCCGTGCGCGTGTTGACTACGACCCGGATCAAGACCTGGAAAAAATCAGCTTCGATACGTTTTTCCTGACCGCCACCTACACCTCCAGCAGTTGGATAGGCGCCGCGAAATACCGCTTCTACGGAGATGCCTACCCCTTTTCCTACACAGACAGCATCGGCGACATCTCTTTTCCCGAGTACGCCTGGCTAGGCTACAAATTCAACGATTCGCAACAGGTACAGGTCGGCCTGAACCACATTCCGTTTGGCTTGCAGCCCTACTTCGGCAGCCCCTTCTTTGAATCGCTGGGCAATGTGATCGGGTTGGAGGACATTCAGGACCTGGGCATCAAGTACATCCAGAACACCCCAGACTGGAACCTGCAGGCCGGTTATTACCTGCGCCCGATTGATCAGGGCCAGGGCACCAGCCGCGGTGGACGTACCTATTCGACCAGCGTCGCCAAGGCCGACACCTATGTGGCAGACGGCAGCAGCAACCAGGAGCGCAATATTGTCGTCGGACGCCTGGCCCGTAACCTGAAGCTCGGCAACTGGCAGTCGGAGGTCGGCGCATCGGCGCTTACTTCGGAACTGGAGAACCGCGACACCCATGACAGCGGTCGACGTAACGCCGTGGCCGTGCATTACATGGGCAAGAACGGCCCTTGGGGCGTTCAACTGCAGGCCACACGCCAGGACATGACGCCGAGAAATCCCGGTAACGACAAGTACGTCACGTTCGGCAGCTATGACGCGACGTTCAACGTTGCGGCCAAGGGCGACCTGTATGTGACCGACCTCAGCTATGACATCGCCGGGAAATACGGTTGGTTGTCAGGCATCAAGCTGTACGGCAACTACAGCCTCTTCGACAAGCGCGACAGCGCGTTCCATGACTCCCAGCGTTTCATTCTCGGCACGTCGTTCTCACTCAAGGACCTCTGGATAGCCGTGGAATGGCTGCACGGCAAGAACGACCCGTACATCGGTGGCAGCAGCTTCACCCAGAGCCTGGGCGCGGGTGGCAGCAATCAATGGGAGAACCAGCTTTACACCAACATTGGGTACTACTTCTGACCCCGCGCGACAGTACCAGTGCCCTCAGTATCAAAAAACAGTGCACGCGGCGACAAGCCTGCCGCCTCGAGGTACGCGTAGCTTTGTGTCGTGGGTCAGGCATCCGTCCTGCCCCACCCAGATAACAACAAGATTCTTGGTGACCCATGAGTACAGTAGATCCGATCACCCTGGCCGTCGTGCGAGGCGCACTCGAAACCGCGCAGCGGGAAATGACCCTGACGCTGGAAAAAACCGGCCGTTCGAGTGTTTTCAACCTGGCACACGACTATTCCAACGCCCTCTTCGACCACCTGCCGGAAATGATCCTGCAAGGCCAGGACATCCCCATACACCTGGGGTCGCTGATCCCCGCGATGAAGTGCGTTGCCGGCTTCTTTGGCGACGACATCCTTGAAGGCGACGTGATCTATCACAACGACCCTGCCTACAACGGCAGTCATATTCTCGACTGCTGCATGTACAAGCCGGTTTTTTACAAAGGGGAACTGGTGTTCTGGACGGTCTGCAAAGGCCACCTGACCGACATCGGTGGCCCGGTACCGGCCGGTTACAACCCGGACGCCAAGGAAATCTACGCCGAAGGCCTGCGTATTCCGCCAGTGAAGCTGTGGTCCAGAGGCCAGCGCCGCGAAGACGTCATCAACCTGTTGCTGACCAACATGCGCGCCCGGGCTTACCAGGAAGGTGATCTGAATGCTCAATACGGTGCTTGCAGTGTCGGCGAGCGGCACTTGATCGAGCTGCTTGACCGCTATGGCGTGGAACAGGTTCGCGCCTGCATCGCCGAGTTGAAAGACATGGCTGACCGCCATATGCGTGCCTTGCTGCGTGACGTACCTGACGGTATCTACAGCGGTACGGCGGTGCTTGAAGACTCAGGCCATGGCCTGGGCCAACTGTCGATCACCGCCCAGGTGGAGATTCGCGGTGACGAAGCCCACGTGCTGATCGAAAGCCCGCCACAGGTGCCCTACTTCATCAACTCCTATGCCGGCAACTCGGTCTCCGGGGTGTACCTGGGGCTGATGATGTTTGCCCAGGTGCCACCGCCTTACAACGAAGGGCTCTACCGCTGCGTCAGCGTCGACCTCGGGCCACCAGGCACCCTGTGCAACGCGCAGGAACCCGCACCGCACGTCAACAGCACCACCACGCCCATGGAAACCCTCGCCGACGCCGTGCGCCAGGCGCTTGAGCAAGCCGCACCGGAGCGGGTCACCGCCTCCTGGGGCCACGCCAGCGGCATCAACATTGCTGGTCACGATCCGCGTAACGGCAACGACGAATACGTGACCATGGTGCTGGCCTCGATCATTTCCGGCGCAGGTGCGAACAAGGAAATGGATGGCTGGCCGGCCTGTGGCCCGCTGTGCTGCTTCGGTGCACTGATGTCCGGTGATATCGAGCTGCTGGAGTACTCCTACCCGGTGTTGATCCACCGCTACAGCCTGATGACCGACAGCGGTGGCGCCGGGGAATTCAGAGGCGGCTCGGGCACACGCATCGAGATCGAGCCACTGAACCATGCCATGACCGTGGTGGGGTTTGGTGAAGGCCGGCAACTGCCAACGGCGGGCGCTGCGGGTGCGACCAACGTCCTGCTCGAACCCAAGCTTGGCCGCCTGATCCACCGCAAAGTCGACGGTGAGGAAGCCCACTTTACCTACAACGCACTGCTGACTGCCCAACCGGGCGAGCGGGTCATCAACGTCAATCCAGGGGGTGGTGGCTACGGCAACCCCATGCGCCGGCCTGTCGCCACGGTATTGAACGACGTGCTGAACGGTCTGGTGTCGCCTGAAGGCGCCCGCCTGGAATACGGCGTGGTGCTCGACAGCAACGGCAACCTCGACGAAGCCGCGACACACGCCATGCGCGCCGCACACTGATTGATGCCCCTTGAGCAATGCAGAGACTTTTACCATGACTAAGCAGCAATATCGCCTGGGCATCGACGCCGGCGGCACCTTCACCGACTTCATCCTCGCTGACCGCAGTGGCAACGTTCAGTTGTTCAAAGCGCCTTCGACGCCACAGGACGGCACCCTCGCCATCCGCAATGGCCTGGCGCAAATCGCTGACGCCATCGGCCGCACACCGGCGCAGATCATTGCCGACTGCGACCTATGCATCAACGGCACCACAGTGGCCCTCAATGCCCTGATCGAAAAAACCGGCGTCAAGGTCGGCCTGCTGTGCACCGAGGGCCATGAAGACAGCCTGGAAATCCGCCTGGGCCACAAGGAGGATGGCCACCGCTACGATGCCAGCTACCCGCCGGCGCACATGCTGGTACCGCGTCATCTGCGCCGCCCTGTCGGTGGCCGCATCCTCAGCGACGGCAGCGAGTACAGCCCGCTTGACGAAGACGCCATCCGGGAAGCCATCGACTACTTCCGCGAGCAGGACGTCAAGGCCGTGGCCATCTCGTTCGTCTGGTCGGTGCGCAACCCCAGCCATGAGCAACGCGCTGCAGCCATGGTCCGAGACGCCCTGCCCGGCGTGTTCGTGTGCACCGGCAACGAGGTGTTCCCACAGATTCGCGAGTACACCCGTACCTCGACCACCGTGGTCAACGCTTACCTGAGCCCGGTCATGGGCCGTTACATCGAACGGATCGATGCGCTGTTCGAAGAGCTCGGTGCGCAACAACCCACCCGCTACTTCCAGTCCAATGGTGGCCTGGCGCCGGGTGTCGTGATGCGCGAGCGCGCGGTCAATGCGATCAACTCCGGCCCGGCGTCCGCACCACAAGCCGGGCTGTGCGTGGCCGCGCCGTTCGGCATCGACAACGTGATTACCGTGGACATGGGCGGCACCTCGTTCGATATCACGCTGAGCAAGTCCGGGCGAACCAACTTCAGCAAAGACACCGACTTCCTGCGTTACCGTATTGGCGTACCGATGATCCAGGTCGAAACGCTGGGCGCTGGCGGCGGCTCGATTGCCTACCTGGACGACTTTGGCATGTTGCAGGTTGGCCCGCGCAGTGCCGGCGCCAACCCTGGCCCGGTCTGTTACGGCAAAGGTGGCGTCGAACCCACCGTCACCGACGCCAACCTGGCACTCGGCTACCTGGCCGATGGTGCGCTGCTGGGCGGCAGCATTCGCCTGAACCGGCAAGCGGCGATTGATGCCATTCGCCACAAGATCGCTGAACCGCTGGGCATCAGCGTCGAGCGTGCGGCCATCGGTATCATTACCCTGGTCAACCTGAACATGGTCAGCGGCATCCGCCGGGTATCGGTCGAACGCGGCTACGACCCCCGTGACTTTGCCCTGATCGGCGCCGGTGGCGCAGCGGGCATGCACGTCATGCGCCTGGCCGAGGAAATCGGCAGCAAGGTGGTACTGATCCCTAAAGTTGCCTCCGGCCTGTGCGCGTTCGGGCAGATCCTCTCGGACATCCGTTACGATCAGTTGAGCACCCTGCCCATGCGCCTGGACGACGACCTGGTCGACCTGCCACTGCTCAACCAAACCCTGCGCGCCCTGCGCGAACGCGGCCTTAACAACCTGCGCGATGATGGTTTCAGTGCGGGCAATGCGGTCGAATGCCTGTACAACCTGGAAATCCGCTACCTGGGCCAGGTTCACGAGTGCAGTGTCGAACTGGACTGCGATCAGCTGGATCATGAGCGCCTTCAAGCCTTGCGCACGGCGTTCCATGAGCGACACAAGGCACTCTTCTCCTACAGCGAGCCGGACAGCCCGGCAGAGCTGGTCAACCTGGAGTGCTCGGTGATCGCCCGCCTGCAGCGCCCACCCATGCCGGAACTGCCCGTGCAGGCCAACCTCGATCCGGCCAGCCCGATCGCTCACCGGGCCATGCTCTTCGACGCGCAAGACGCCTGGCAGGAAACCCCCGTGTACAACGGTGATCGACTGCAGGCCGGGCACACGGTTCAAGGCCCCTGCGTGATCGAGGAAGCGACGACCAATATCGTCGTGCCACCGGGCTGGCAAGCCACGCTGGCGCCTTCGGCTACCTACCGGCTGACGCCCAGTGATTGACCTTAGCTAAGCATTGGCAAATTATGGCAAAGCAACGGTGCCGGGGGCTTACCCCCGGCACCGTCCTCACAATAAAAAAGACACGAGGATCGGCCATGGCAATCACACTCAGCAGCCGCTATTGGCCCGACAACGAACGCCAGGCACGTTGGGCCGCGGCGATCGGCAGTACCTATTTCCCGCTGTCACTGAATTTCGATCCCGGCGCACGTTTCAGTGGCAACCTGCAAGTGTGGGAAACCCAAAGCACCGCGTTGACCCTGTCACGGCTGCGCTCCACCCAAATGGGCTACTCGCGCAGCAAGGCCCAGGTCAGTGAAGACCGCGAGGCGTGCTACCTGGTCACGGTACCGCGCCGCAGCGAGGTGCACTTCGAGCAGGATGGCCGCGTACTGCACTGCCAGCCTGGCGGGTTTATCTTTGAGCGCGGTGATGCGCCCTACCGCTTTCACTACGCCAGCGACAACGACCTGTGGGTGTTCAAGCTTCCCGAACGCGCCCTGCATGGCCAACTGCGCGGCGCCGAGCGCTATACCCGCCTGTGTTTCGATGCCAAGCGCGGGCTGGGTCGAATCTTCGTCGACCAACTGGCAATGTGCGCGGCTCGCTTCGATGAATGCGACGATACCGCCCGCCATATGCTGCTGGAGCAAGCGCTCTCAACCTTGCTGATGGCGCTACGCGATGACCAGCGGGTACTCAACAGCGAAAGTTCAAGCCTGGCTGCCCTGCATTTGCAGCGTATTGAACACTACGTCGAGCAACAGTTGGGCAACCCGGATCTCGCCCCGCAAATGATCGCTGACGCCTGCAAGCTGTCGGTGCGTTATCTGCACAAACTGTTCACGGCCACCCCCTACAGCCTCAGCGAGTGGATCCGCCTACGGCGTCTTGAAGCGGTGCACAGAGACCTGCATGACCCTTATTGCCACTTGTCCATCGGCGAACTGGCAATGCGCTGGGGCTTCAGTGATCAGGCTCAATTTGCCCGCAGCTTCCGCCAACGCTTCGGTTGTACCGCCAAGGAAGTACGCGCCGCCGCCAGTGGGCACCCTCACTGAAAAGGCACTGAAAAAGGCCACGCCGCCGCCTGCTGGCGGCGGCATTGCGCCAGAAAACAAGGCCTGACCTGATCCGAACGGACGATTCGGACACCGCTGGGGCATCGGTATCGTAAACGGTGCCACGGCATTACTGCTGCGGCCCTGAAACACACTAACGAACGCCTGCCCGACGCATTCTGTCGGCACCACCCACCGCGATCTGATTCGCGATCCACGCGGGGCGGCCCACTGCTGCCGTCACTGCCCGCTATCACGATGCACCACCTTTGGAGAGCGCTATGAAAGTGCTGGTAAGCGTCAAACGAGTGGTCGATTACAACGTCAAGGTTCGCGTCAAGGCGGACAACTCCGGCGTCGACCTGACTAACGTGAAAATGGCCCTGAACCCCTTCTGCGAGATCGCTGTGGAAGAGGCCGTACGCCTGAAGGAAAAAGGCGTGGCGACCGAGATCGTCGTCGTTACCATCGGCCCGAGCACGGCTCAGGAACAACTGCGTACGGCGCTGGCGCTGGGCGCCGACCGTGCGATCCTGGTCGAGGCCGATGAAGCGCTCAATTCCCTGGCCGTGGCCAAACTGCTCAAGGCGGTTGTCGATAAGGAGCAGCCACAGCTGGTGATTCTTGGCAAGCAAGCCATCGACAGCGATAACAACCAGACCGGTCAGATGCTGGCAGCGTTGAGCGGTTTCGCCCAGGGCACCTTCGCTTCCAAGGTTGAAGTCGCCGGTGACAAGCTCAACGTGACCCGTGAAGTCGATGGCGGCCTGCAGACCGTTGCACTGAACCTGCCCGCTATCGTCACAACCGACCTGCGTCTGAACGAGCCGCGCTACGCGTCCTTGCCGAACATCATGAAGGCCAAGAAGAAGCCGCTGGAAACCGTCACCCCGAGCGCCCTGGGCGTATCCACTGTGTCTACCCAACAGATCCTGCGCGTCGACGCTCCAGCTAACCGAAGCGCCGGCATCAAGGTCAAATCGGTGGCTGAACTGGTCGAGAAACTGAAAACTGAAGCGAAGGTGATCTGATGACTATCCTGGTTATCGCTGAACACGAAAACGGTGCCGTTGCCCCGGCTACCCTGAACACTGTTGCCGCTGCTGCGAAAATCGGTGGTGATATTCACGTACTGGTTGCTGGTCAGGGCGTTGGCGCCGTAACACAGGCCGCTGCGAACATCGCTGGCGTCAGCAAGGTGCTGGTTGCCGACAACGCTGCCTACGCGCACCAGTTGCCAGA
>NZ_JAZBQR010000039.1:0-10293 GCF_036348395.1 Pseudomonas sp. AL 58 | reverse complement strand
CTCGGCGCCCTGGCCCAGGAAAACCGCAGCAACGCCTATGAAGCCCTGGCCAAGGCCCTGGCGCCGCTGAGCCGGGCAATCCTGGACGATATCGGCGCGCTGGCCAGCAACCCCCATGGCGTGTGGAATACCCTGGTCAAACGCCTCGGCGCGGCCTTGCTGCGGCTCAGGGGCGAGGAAGCCATGGCCCTGAGCCCGACCTGGAACAGCCTGCTGGTGGCGATCAAGCTGGGCACGGGGGCCGGGGCGCGCTGGGGCATGGAAGCTGGCAAACCGGTACTGCGCCTGTTTGGTGACTCGGCCGAGGAACTGTGGCGCTGGGCCCAGTCGACCGGGCGGGCCATTAGCCAGGGACAACCGGCGGGCATCTTCAACAGCAAGGTGGTGCAAAACAGCGGCGGTTTGATCGCCCTGATGGTGCTCCTGCTCAACAGCTGGAATGCCAATAGCTACCTGAGCCAGGCCAGTGCGCTGGAGGGGATGGACAATCAGCGGATCAACGACACGATTTCCGCGACGCTGTATGCCGGGGCGGCGTTGACGGCGGTGGTGGATATGCAGATTCGGAAGGGGTTGGGGGTAAAAGAAGTTTCAGCAAAGCTTCCTAATAATATCTGGGCAAGCGCACCTGTATTGACGTTGTTTGGTGGTGTTATTGGTGGGTTGTCATTTTATGCAGCATTTAAAGAATTCAGCTCACTACAAACGCAACTGGAAAACTCCCACAACTCTATAGATCCATGGCTGGACATGCGCCACTCCGTCGTTGGCGCTCAAGTGGCGGTTTTCGGCACCCAAGCATTACTCGGTGTAGCCTATACCGCCAGGGCTATCGCTGGTGTCATGACCGTCGATGCCGCAATTGCAGGTTTTTCACTCTGGATGGGGCCGGTCACGATCCTGATCGCCGGGCTGGGCATGCTGTACCTGATCGCCTGGTTTTTCCAGCAAAAGCCCTTGCAGACTTTTCTCGCCAACTGCTGCTGGTCCAAACAACGGGCGCGCTACCTGGGGCCCGTTTCGCCTGAGGCGCAGCAGCAGGAGTTCGCCCAGCTGTACCGCATCCTGTATGCGCCGAAGGTCAGTGTTGAGGTGCTCAACACGCTGACCTATTCAGCTCATCCCTACATTAAACGCAGCCTCTCAGTCATCAGAAGCCTGACCCTCGACCTGCCGGGTGCGGAACCCCACAGTACCTACCTGGCGCTGGCCATGATCGGTGACCCGATCGATCGTGATACCTGGGATATGCAACTGGAGATGAACCCACTCAGCACCGTGGCACCGCCGCGCTTATGGTGCGATGTCGGTAAATACTGGCTGGCGGAAAGCCGCTGCAGTTGGATACCCCACCAAGAGGGGCAAGGCCTGCGTTTGCACGGTGAGTTTCGCCTGTCGAACAACCTCAGTTCAAACCCCGCCAATGTTTCGCTGCGCGTGTACTACCGGACACCACTGATCTCGCTGCTCGGCGAGGGCGCCTTTGTCGGCGGCGAACGGGGCGTGGCCTTTACCATCACCCATAAAGATGGCGTCGTCGCCCTGCGTGACGATCCTACTCCCGGTTTGGACAGTGCCCGGCATTACCTGTTGAGTGACCAGCAGCAATGCTCGCGCTACCTGCAGCCGACGTGGCGAAAATGAGTAGACCGGCAGCCGGTACAACCCAAAAACGCTTGTTCTCACAACGTGATTACCTGGCACCCCTGCCGATCCCGACCGGTGAACCGCCGGCGGATGTACTCAACACCATCTGGCGCAAGAATGAGGTGTTTCTCGATATTGGGAGCTACAGCATTGGATCAGGGGTGATGGTCATATGGCCCCTTGCGATGATGTTTCTGATTATGGGGTATTACTCTTGGGATGATGACCTCTGGTACATCTTCGCTATTGGAGCAGGACTCATCGTTGGTGTTCCATCATTTATCTTGATCCACGGCCTGTTCCGCCCAGTCCCCTTGCCGTTGCGCTTCAATCGCCAACGCCGCGAAGTCTGCGTCCCTCGCGAAGACGGTGAGTACTGGATTGTGCCGTGGGAATCGGTCACTGCAGCAGCCGTCCAGCATTCGACCGTCAGCCAAGGGGGCCGAATGGAAATGGGGTTGTTATTCATCGGCTTTGACAACCCCGATCCCGATGCACAGGAAGGTAACCAGCATTTCAGCCTGGGTTTCAACTGTGGAGGTGGTACCACGGCGATGGCCTTGTGGGAGTGCATGCGCAGTTATATGGAAGTCGGGCCGCAGGCGCTACCTGAAGCCAACGACTTTGAAGGTGCCCGCGCAAGGCTTAAAGGGCGAAACGTCTTCTGGGGCGAATGTTGTAATTACATGGATGGCATTCGCGAGTATGCCGTCACTGGGCGCATGCACAAGGCACTATGGCTGGTGTTTGCCCTGTTCGTGTTCGGCGCGCCGTTGGCCTTCATGCTGCAAACCTGGAAGCTCTCACCCCCACCGGACCTGCCGTACCCCGAAATCAGCGAATGGTCAAAACCCCTGCCACCCGAACAGTGGGCCAAGCGCTCACCTGAGCTGGAAGCAGCCATCGCTGAGCGTGAGGCTGAACTGGCGGCGAAGTCGACGCCTGCCTTGAGCCGGGGAAATGATGAGTAGACCGGCAGCCGGTACAACCAAAAAGCGCCTGTTCTCACAACGTGACTACCTGGCCCCCCTGCCGATCCCGACCGGTGAACAGCCGGCGGATGTACTCAACACCATCTGGCGCAAGAATGAGGTGTATCTCGATATTGGGAGCTACAGCATTGGATCAGGGGTGATGGTCATATGGCCCCTTGCGATGATGTTTCTGATTATGGGGTATTACTCTTGGGATGATGACCTCTGGTACATCTTCGCTATCGGAGCAGGACTCATCGTTGGTGTTCCATCATTTATTTTGATCCAAAGCCTATTCCGCCCAGTCCCCTTGCCCTTGCGCTTCAACCGCCAACGCCGCGAAGTCTGCGTCCCTCGCGAAGACGGTGAGTACTGGATTGTGCCGTGGGAATCGGTGACCGCAGCGGCCGTGCAGCATTCGACCGTCAGTCAAGGGGGGCGAATGGAAATGGGGTTGTTATTCATCGGCTTTGACAACCCCGATCCCGATGCACAGGAAGGCAACCAGCATTTCAGCCTGGGTTTCAACTGTGGCGGCGGTACTACGGCGATGGCCTTGTGGGAGTGCATGCGCAGTTACATGGAAGTCGGGCCGCAGGCAGTTCCTGATAGTCGGGTTGGGGAAATACCTTATGAAAAGACGCAAATAGGCTCAATCGTCACCAGCTTGCGTAAAGGTGATGTGTTTGATGTGTTGCACGGGATATTTTTCATCACTGTCTTTGGAACCTGGTTGGCAGAGAAAGCACAGAACCTGAAATTGTCTGCACCACCGGACCTGCCGTACCCCGAGATCAGCGAATGGTCAAAACCCCTGCCACCCGAACAGTGGGCCAAGCGCTCACCTGAACTGGAAGCGGCTATCGCTGAGCGTGAAGCGGAGCTGGCGGCAGCGGGCTTGTAACAACTTTCGGAAGCGTCCTACATCCCTCTAGAAGGCCATCTGCTAGCGTTCGAACCCTTCGTATTCGAGGCGCTACGGCAGGCGCGAGCATGCCGTCTACTGCTGCTGCAAAAAGGACAGGAACTGTTTGCAACCACCCATCACGTGCGATTCGGTCAGGCCTTCAGTCGCCTGGGCACGGCTCTCAGGTGTTGACCTTTAGCGACAGTCGGGGCGCAAAAAATACGGGCGTGAGTGAAGTACGGCCAGAAAAGCCAGGTGAGGGATCAAGTGTTTTTTGCCGGAGGGATTGCTTTGGATGATGGGGTCAAGCACAGCGCAGCCGAGTGGGATGACAACCCATTGCTTCAGCGTTTGCCACGCCTTCGTGCAGCGATGGTGCGGTTGGGGCTTGTGTGTCTGGATCGCGAGTGGCGAGGCCAGGAGGCCGCGTATCGGTTCCGGTGCAGTCGCAACCACGTGTTCAGCAGGGCGCTTCTGGTCATTTCGAGCCCGCGGTCAGGAGGGTGTCGGGTGTGTGTGGCACAGGATCGTGATCGGCGCTTGTTTGCCCGGGCCGAATGCGCGGGTGTGACCTGCCTGGAGTCGGCGTGGCTGGGCATTGATGCAATGCACCGCTTTCGTTGCCCGCAGGGGCATGAATGGCGCCGCAAGGGGTCTCACGTGCTGCGCAGTGCCAATTGCCCGACCTGCGGGCACGAGAAACACAGCCAGCGCATGCGCCGCAAGGATGGTCTGCTCAGGTTGCAGCAGGTAGCTGCTTCGCACGGTGGAGTCTGCCTGGCCGAGGTCTACGCGGGTGGGCATCAGGCCTACGCGTTCCGTTGCGCCCAGGGGCATATGTGGGCGTCGGTGGGTAATGAAGTGTTGAGGCGCACCTGGTGTCCGGAATGTGCCCGGCTGCGCAAGGTGGTCGAGTATCGTCTACGGGATGGCCTGGCGCGGTTGCAGCGCAAGGCGGCAGAGCGGGGCGGCGTTTGCCTGGCCGATCGCTATGAGGGGTCCGCTGCCCGCTACCTCATGCGTTGCGCAAAGGGGCACGAGTGGCGTGCGACGGGTAAGCGGCTTCTTCGCGGAACCTGGTGCACGGTGTGCGTCCATGATGCCAAGCGCTTGAGCATTCGTGATGCTCAGCGGGAGGCGCAGGCGCGTGGCGGGCAATGCCTGTCCACGACGTACGTCAACAACAGTACCAAGCTTCATTGGCTGTGTGATCGCGGGCATAGCTGGCATGCCCCGCTGGCAACCATCAGGGCCAGGCACTGGTGCCCGGAGTGTGCATGCATGTCGAGGATCAGCAGTCGCAAATCCAAGGCTCGATCACGCTATGTCGAGGCGTCGGCGTCCGTTGCCGATGAGTGGCTATTTGCCGCGTCTCAGGAGTAGCGCCCGATCTTCGCTGCTTTCATGCCCAGGCAGTCTTCAGGCCGTAATCGTCTAACGCAGTATCGGTTGTCGCTCGTCCAACGGGGTGGAGGATGCCTCGACTGGGTATCGTGCGGTGTCGACTTGATTTCCTCGGGTTTCCCGACTTCTATCAATACAGACCCATCATTTGGCGATGTGCTCGCCATAGCCAGCCATTGAACACCGGCGCTGTAATGGTCAAGGAGTTGTCACTCAGTCCTCAACCTTGGTCGTTGATGATGCCAAACAAAGCACTGCGAATCCTGATTGCCGATGAACACCCCACGCAACTTCTGCAATTGGAGAAGATGCTCAATGGCATGGGCTATTACCGGATCGCGCCTGTGCGCACCTTCGAAGAGTTGCAGCACCTGGTGCAGAATGCGTTGCAGCCCTTCAACCTGTTGATCGGCAATATAGACCTGGCAAGCCATGCGGGGGTTGATCTGGAGCGCTTTTGCCGTGTTCATGCGCAGATCCAGCACGCCTTGCTCTATGAATCGCAGCATTTGAAAATTCCCGCTGTGCCCGCCGGGAAGCGCCAGGCGGTGAGCGTGAGGCTGCCGAGGGTGCCAGACAACGAGTCGCTGGAGGCGTTCATGGCGATCATCGACGCCCCGATGGTGATCGCACGTCTGCCGGGCCCTGGAGGCAGTGCCAGCGTGCCCAAGCATACCGGGCGTGGCTCCAGCCTGGGACCGACGGTCTTTTCCCGGCAATCCTGAAACTGTTTTTGCTATCCTCTTGCGCCTGCCCCGCGCGCCAGGATGCGCGTCGACTGTTTCTCGACCACGGACCTGCCATGACTGCCTCCCACCCTGTGAGCCCGCTGCGGCTGTCGCGTAGCGACCACAAGACCCTCAGCCTGGCCGCCCTTGGCGGCGCGCTGGAGATCTACGATTTCATCATTTTCGTGTTCTTCACCCTGACCCTGAGCCAGCTGTTTTTCCCGCCGCAGATGCCTGAGTGGCTACGCCTGCTGCAAAGTTTCGGCATCTTTGTCACCGGTTATCTGGCTCGTCCATTGGGCGGCATTCTGATGGCGCACTTTGCCGACCATCTGGGGCGCAAGAAGGTGTTCAGCCTGAGCATCTTGATGATGGCGCTGCCCTGCCTGCTCATCGGTGTGATGCCTACCTATGCCGAGATTGGCTACTTCGCGCCCCTGCTGCTGTTGGCCTTGCGCATCTTCCAGGGGGCTGCGGTCGGCGGTGAGGTGCCCAGTGCCTGGGTGTTCGTCGCTGAGCATGCGCCACCCGGGCGCCGTGGCTATGCCCTCGGCTTTTTGCAGGCGGGGTTGACCTTTGGCTACCTGCTGGGCGCTCTGACCGCAACGGCGCTGGCGCAGCTGTTCAGCCCCCAGGAAATACTCGATTACGCCTGGCGCCTGCCTTTCCTGCTCGGTGGTGTGTTTGGGGTGATCGGCGTGTGGCTACGTCGTTGGCTGAGTGAAACGCCGGTGTTCCTGGCCCTGCGCGAGCGCCGTGAACAGCCAGTGGCGTTCCCCTTGCGTACGGTATTGCGTGAGCATCGCCAGGCGCTGGTTCCGGCGGTGCTGCTCACCTGCGTGCTGACCTCGGCGGTGGTGGTGCTGGTGGTCATCACCCCAACGGTGATGCAGCAACGGTTTGGCATGACGGCCGGCCATACCTTTGCCCTGAGCAGCATCGGGATTGTCTTTCTGAATATTGGCTGCGTACTGGCTGGCCTTTTGGTTGATCGGATCGGTGCCTGGCGCGCCTTGACGATCTACAGCCTATTACTGCCGCTGGGTATCGCCGGTTTGTATGCCAGCCTGATCGGTGGCTGGAGCTGGCCCGGGTTAGCCTACGCCTTGGCGGGCTTGAGCTGTGGCGTGGTCGGCGTCGTGCCTTCGGTGATGGTCAGCTTGTTCCCGGCTCAGATTCGCGTGTCGGGCATTTCCTTCACCTACAACATCGCCTATGCCCTGTGGGCCAGTGTCACACCGCTGATGTTGATCGCCTTGATGCCTTGGAGCCCTTGGGTCTGTGCCGGTTTTGCACTGGTCATGGGTACGGTCGGTGCCGCCGCGGCGGTGTATTTTGGCGCCAGAAACGATGGGGTGTTTGCCGACGAGGCGTTGCAGTGTTAAGCGGGCAATGAGCAACAAAAAAGCCCCCTCGACCTGAACGGTGAGGGGGCTTTTTTAGGCGTGCGGCTTACATGTTCGGGTAAGTTGGCCCGCCAGCACCTTCCGGTGCGACCCAGGTAATGTTCTGCGAAGGGTCCTTGATGTCACAGGTCTTGCAGTGTACGCAGTTCTGGGCGTTGATCTGGAAGCGCTTGTTGCCGTCTTCCTGGGTGACCACCTCGTAAACGCCGGCAGGGCAGTAGCGTTGAGCGGGCTCATCGTACAGCGGCAGGTTGGTCTTGATCGGGATGTTCGCGTCCGCCAGTTTCAGGTGGCACGGTTGCTCTTCTTCATGGTTGGTGCTGGAGAGGAACACCGAACTCAGTTTGTCGAAGCTGAGTTTGCCGTCTGGTTTCGGGTAGTCGATCCTGGTCGAGTCGGCGGCCAGCTTGAGGCAGGCGTAGTCCGGTTTGGTGTCGTGCAGGGTGAATGGCAGCTTGCCGCCGAACCAGTTCTGGTCGACATAGTTGAAGGCGGCGCCCAGCAGCGGGCCGAACTTGTGCATGGCCGGGCCGAAGTTACGGCTGGCGAACAGCTCTTCGTAGAGCCAACTGGCCTTGAACGCATCGACGTAGGAGGTCAGCTCATCGCCGCCTTCCTTGCCAGCCAGCAGTGCTTCGGCAACGGCGTCGGCGGCGAGCATGCCGGACTTCATCGCGGTGTGGCTGCCCTTGATCTTGGCAACGTTCATGGTGCCCAGGTCGCAGCCGATCAGTGCGCCACCCTTGAAAACCATTTTCGGCAGCGAGTTCAGGCCGCCCTTGGCCAGGGCGCGGGCGCCGTAGCTGATGCGCTTGCCGCCTTCGAGGTACTGCTTGAGTACCGGGTGATGTTTCAGGCGCTGGAACTCGTCGAACGGCGACAGGTAGGCGTTGCCATAGGACAGGTCGACGATCAGGCCGACCACCACCTGATTGTTTTCCAGGTGATAGAGGAAGGAGCCGCCGGTGTTTTCGGTCGCCATGATGTCCAGCGGCCAGCCAGCGGTGTGAACTACCAGGCCTTGTTGGTGCTTGGCCGGGTCGATTTCCCAGATTTCCTTCAGGCCGATGCCGTAGTGCTGCACGTCGGCTTCGCTGTCCAGGTTGAAACGCTTGATCAGTTGCTTGCCGATATGGCCACGGCAGCCTTCGGCGAACAGGGTGTATTTGCCGCGCAGTTCCATGCCCGGGGTGTACAGGCCTTCTTTCGGGTTGCCTTCGCGGTCGACGCCCAGGTCGCCGGTGATGATGCCGCGAACCACGCCATTTTCGTCGAACAGCGCTTCCTGGGCGGCAAAGCCTGGGTAGATTTCCACGCCCAGGTTCTCGGCCTGCTGCGCCAGCCAGCGGCACAGGTTACCCAGCGAGATGATGTAGTTGCCTTCGTTGTGCATGGTTTTCGGCACAAACAGGTCAGGTACCTTGACCGCGCTGTCAGCGTTCTTCAGCACGTAGATGTCGTCGCGCTTGACCGGCGTGTTCAGTGGGGCACCCAGTTCTTTCCAGTCTGGGAACAGCTCGTTCAGTGCGCGCGGTTCGAATACGGCGCCGGAGAGGATGTGTGCGCCGACCTCGGAGCCTTTCTCGACCACGCAGACGCTGATTTCGCTACCGGCTTCGGCGGCCTTCTGCTTCAGTCGGCAGGCGGCGGACAGGCCTGCCGGGCCAGCGCCGACGATGACCACGTCGAATTCCATGTATTCGCGTTCCACAGGTTCTCTCCTACTCAAGGCTCATCGTTTTTTCTTTATTGGCGGGTGCCAGGCGGTCACCGATCAGGCGTAAGGGGCGATGCCTTCGCTGTAGCTCGGGCGATGACGGACTACACCGCTTTCTCTTGGCCGCGCATTATATCTACACCACTTGCGCGGTCCAATACAAACGTTTGTTTGAATTTGCCGCAGGCCAGTAAAATCAAAGAGGCGCGGCTTGAAGCTGGCCGGTTTGCCGTATTGACCGGATTGGGTGTTACGGTCAAGATACGAGCGGTTTTACGCTCGCCGTAGGCTGATCGTAGGATGCAGGAGCACCCCTAAAACCTGGCAAAAAGCAGGGCAGTTAAGCCAAAACCCGCTTTGTAGTGGAGTTTACACGCCACGACACAGAATGACCCACGGGTTTTGCTATTAAAAGGTCAAAAAAGGACTGATCAGTCAGTTCCGCTTGGCCTGCCCGAAATCGTTTTTAGAGGTGCCCTTGTACCCACGCGCAATCGCCGGGCTCGCCCCAGGCGACATTCTTTTCACCGGAGAGTAACGAGGAATCCATGAAGGTTCTTGTAGCTGTCAAACGAGTGGTCGACTATAACGTCAAGGTTCGCGTCAAGGCGGACAACTCCGGCGTCGACCTTGCTAACGTCAAGATGTCCATGAACCCCTTCTGCGAGATCGCTGTGGAAGAGGCCGTACGCCTGAAGGAAAAAGGCGTGGCGACCGAGATCGTCGTCGTTACCATCGGCCCGAGCACTGCTCAGGAGCAACTGCGTACGGCGCTGGCGCTGGGCGCCGACCGTGCCATCCTGGTCGAGTCCGCTGAAGAGCTCAATTCCCTGGCCGTGGCCAAACTGCTCAAGGCGGTTGTCGACAAGGAGCAGCCACAGTTGGTGATCCTTGGCAAACAGGCCATCGACAGTGACAACAACCAGACCGGCCAGATGCTGGCAGCGTTGAGCGGTTTCGCTCAGGGCACCTTCGCTTCCAAGGTTGAAGTTGCCGGTGACAAGGTCAACGTCACCCGTGAAGTCGACGGCGGCCTGCAGACCGTTGCGCTGAACCTGCCAGCCATCGTTACCACCGACCTGCGCCTGAACGAGCCACGCTACGCTTCCTTGCCCAATATCATGAAGGCCAAGAAGAAGCCGCTGGAAACCGTTACCCCGGACGCCCTGGGCGTTTCCACCGCTTCCACCACCAAGACCCTGAAAGTCGAAGCGCCTGCTGCACGCAGCGCGGGTATCAAGGTCAAGTCGGTTGCTGAACTGGTCGAGAAACTGAAGAACGAGGCGAAGGTAATCTAAATGACTATCCTGGTTATCGCTGAACACGAAAACGGTGCCGTTGCCCCGGCCACCCTGAACACTGTTGCCGCTGCTGCGAAAATCGGTGGTGATATTCACGTACTGGTTGCTGGCCAGGGCGTTGGTGCCGTAGCGCAGGCCGCTGCGAACATCGCTGGCGTCAGCAAGGTGCTGGTTGCCGACAACGCTGCCTACGCGCACCAGTTGCCAGA
>NZ_JAZBQR010000038.1:0-10352 GCF_036348395.1 Pseudomonas sp. AL 58 | reverse complement strand
ACAGCACCTGAAGGTCGTGCTGAAGGTCATCGATCGTCAGGCTGAAGTGCGCGTGATTGGCGGCTGAGAACATCCCTGGTCCCCCGGTGGCTGCTGCGAGGCACGGACGCTAACAAATCAAGCCACGGGATGGATGTAGGACGCTTCCGAAATTGATCGAAAGGGCCGTAAAAAGCACTCAAGGATCTAGTAATCTTGTGCACTTTTTGTGGGAAGCAGGCTTGCCAACGATGCAGACGCCACGTGCTCACTGGCACCGTGTCGAGACTATCGCGGGCAAGCCCAGAGAGTGCAGCCTGCTGACAGCCTTACGCTAATGCCGAAGGTTTTTCAGCGAAACCTCAACTAGTTCTTTAGCCACTTCAACCTGGTGGAAGACGCCTTGAATCAATACCTCGGCCCGCGAGCCACTGTGTTCAAGGGCTTGTCGCGTGGCCGCAACCGCACACGCAAGGTGTTTGTAGGCATGCAGCAAGGCGACCTCTGAAGGAAGGTCCTGACGAACACGCAATACGGGAGGATCGGGCGTGAGCTTGATCATGGCGCAACTCCTGACTTTCAGTGGAGCTGCCACGAATCGCTGCTAAACGAGTTAGGTGGCAGCTGTACGCGGGTTAGCAGACCGGGAAGTCAGGTACCCGGCGCACCCGAGGGTGCCCCACGCACAGCCGCCATAGAGCAGCATCGCAGACGTAAGCGTTGCAATGACTATGGAGGCGTGTTGCGCCTGACTTCATGTTCGGACTGCTAAATCCGGTCGTTGAATGGGCAACGACTCGGCAAGACTAGTTCGCACCAATGACAGGCACAACGGCAAAAACGCCGGAAAAGTATGCTTGGGAAATGTCCTACTTGAAACCGCGAATTTTCACTATCGCTCACCAGCAAGCAGCAGCGACGGTGATGCATGCGCACGCTTGCGCTGCATCAGATCCGCCGCCCGTGCCCGCAACTGGCCGCAACCACCGTCAATATCCTGCCCCGCCGAGTTGCGTACTTTGGTCAATACGCCATTGCTGTGCAGGTAGCGCATGATCTGCTCGATGCGGTCCGCGTCAGGCCGCTGGAACTCATCGGCTTCCAGGCTGTTGTAGGGAATCACGTTCATGATCGCGTACTTGCCTTTGAGCAAGCGCAGAATCCCGTCCATTTCTTCCTGGCTGTCGTTGATGCCTTTGAGCAACGTCCACTGGTACTGAATCGGGTAATCGATTTGCCGCGCATAGGCTTCGCCCAACTCGACCAGTTCTTCTGGGTCGATCCGCGGCGCGCGGGGCAGCAACTGCTGGCGCAGCGCCGCATTGGTGGTGTGCAGCGACAACGCCAACGCCGGCTTGACCTGCTGTTGCGGCAGGCGCTCAAACACGCGCAGGTCGCCCACGGTGGAAAACACCAGGTTACGCTGGCCGATACCGCCTTCAGTTCCCAGCAGGTCGATAGCCTGCAGCACGTTGTCGAGGTTATGAGCGGGTTCGCCCATGCCCATGAAAACCACTTTCTTGACTGCACGGTAACGCCGGGCCAGTGCCACCTGCGCCAGGATCTCGGCGGTGCTCAATTGCCGCAGCAGGCCGCTTTTACCGGTCATGCAAAATACGCAACCCACCGCGCAGCCCACCTGGCTGGACACGCACAAGCCACCGCGTGGCAGTAATACGCTTTCCACCTGTTGCCGGTCGGCCAGTTCCACCAGCAGGCGCGCCGAACCATCGCCACCGGGGTGCTCGGCACTGAGCCGCGCCAGGCCATCGAGCTCGGCGCTCAGCTGTGGCAGTGCCTGCCGCACGCTCAAGGGCAGGAAGTCTTCGGTTTTCTGGCGACGGGTGCCCGTGTCGAGCGGCACGCCGCGCAGCCAGGCACGGGTGATACGCCCGATATGCACGGGCTTGGCGCCAAGGGCGGCGAGCCGCTGGTGGAAGTCTTGGATAGTCATGGGGCGCGCATGCTATCACCGCTTACACGCGGCGGGGAATCTGCAACAACACCCGCAAACCATCACTGCGACTGTCGAAATCCAGCGAGCCGGCACAACGCTGGACAATCGCCTGAACAATCGCCAGGCCCAAGCCACAACCATCGCTCTGGCCAGTGCGCCAGAAGCGCTGGGTCAGGTGCTCCAGGTGCTGTGCCGGAATACCCGGCCCGTGGTCCCGCACCCTGAAACCGACACGCTCACCGTCCACTTGCACCTGCAACTCCACCGGCGCACTGCCAACGGTGTGGCGCAGCGCATTTTCCAGCAGGTTGCGCAATGCAGCGACCGCCAGGGGCGATGGCATGTCCAGGTATAACTCGCCCGCTCCTGGGGCCAGGTGCAGCGCAATACGCCTGGCGCCCTCCTGGCCGATGTCCTGAATCGCCTGCCGTGCGACATGTTCGGCGTTGCATTGCACGCCATCGTCGAACGACAGACTGCCCTCTACCCGCGCCAGCAGCAGCAATTGCTCCAGGGTACGGTGCATGCGATCGGCGCCCTGCTCGGCGTGCTCCAGCGCCTGTTCACGGACCGCACCATCGGTCATCCGCGCGACCTGCAAGTGGGTCTTGATCGCTGTCAGCGGGCTGCGCAGTTCATGGGCGGCATCGTCGGTCAGCCTGCGCTCGCGCTCGAGGGTCTGGCCAATGCGCAGAAACAGCTGGTTCTGGGTTTCCAGCAACGGTTGCAGCTCACTGGGCATGGCCCGTAGCTGCAGGGGCTCAAGTGAATCGGGGCTGCGTTTACGCAAGGCATCACGCATGCGGTTCAGCGGCGCCAAGCCCCTGCCCAAGCCCAGCCACAGCAGGCCCAGTGTACCGAACAAGGCCACCAGCACCGGCGCCGAAGCGGCCAGCAGGATCGAGCGATTCAAGGCTTCACGCTCTTGATGACGGTCCGCGGTGGTAATACGTACATCGCCACGGGCAAAGGTAAAGCTGCGCCAGGAGGCGCCGTCGATCATCTGATCATGAAAGCCGACCCGGTCGTCATCCAGAGGTTGCTCGCCGTGGCTGTGGTTTCGCGCCAAGATCTCACCACGCAGGGAGCTGACCTGACAGGCCATGCCATCGGGGACACTGAGCTGGTCCGCGCTCAGCTGCGTGCCCTCGCCCTTGCTGGTCAACGGTTGCGGCAACTGGTCGATCAGGCCGGCCACCATTCGCGCCGAAGCGACCAGCCGCTGATCAAGGGAAAACATCATTTGCTGGCGCAGGTCACGCAGCATCCAGGCAGCAGCAAACGCCCAGATCACGACAAATGCCGTGCCGAGAATCAGGCTCAGGCGTAAACGCAGGCTCATCGCGCCGCCTCTTCAGGCAGTTGGGCGGGCCCCAGGCGATAGCCCAGCCCACGTACGGTTTCGACAATGCCGCTGCCCAGTTTTCGCCGCAGGTGGTGGATATGCACGTTCAACGCATTGCTCTCGACTTCATCGCCGAACCCGTAGACGCTGTCCTTGAGTTGTTCGCTGGACAAGACACGGCCACGGTTATGCAAGAGGGCATGGAGCAAGGCCTGCTCACGCCGGGACAGGTCCACCGGCTGCCCGCCCAGGCGGGCTTCGCGGCTGCTCGGGTCGTAACTCAAGGGGCCGTGCTCGATGATGTTCACCGCACGCCCCGCCATCCGCCGCATCAACGTATGCAGGCGTGCGGCAAGCTCACGCAGGTCGAAGGGTTTGAGCAGGTAGTCGTCGGAGCCGGCCTGCAGACCATCGACCCGGTCGCTGACCGCGTCCCGTGCGGTGAGGATCAACACCGGCAAGGTCTCACCCTGCTGACGCAGACGGCGCAGTAGTTTCAACCCATCCTCATCGGGCAGGCCCAGATCGAGGACCATGACATCGAAGCTGGCGGCCTGGAGCATGGCCTGGGCCGCAGCCGCGCTGGCTACGCGGTCGACCGTCAGGCCTTGAGCGCCAAGCCCGGCGACGATACCGCTGGCGATCAGGTCATCATCCTCGCAAAGCAATACGTGCATGGTCAGTCTCGATCATAAAAGGCCCATTGGAGCGCAGGCGGATTAACCGAGGATTATGCCGCGTCAGCCTCGAACCGTCGCGCATCGGGCGACGGCCGTTTCTGCAGCCGGTTAACTTTGAGTTAATCACCCGGCGGCAAGCTGAATGAGTGATAGCGCTGACAAGGACCTGATATGCGCGTTTTTCTGATGACCCTGTTGGTACTGTTCAGCAACCTGAGCCTGGCCCAACCTTTCGCCAAGCCGTTTGCTCAACCGGACTTTCTGGCGGTCGACAAAGCCTTCGTGTTCAGCAGCGAACGGCTCGACTCTGGCCAGACGCGCCTGCACTGGCAGATCACCGACGGTTATTACCTGTATCAAAAGCGCCTGAAATTCGATGGCTTGCCCACTGAACAACACCCCGCGCTGCCCGCGGCACAAACCCACACAGACGAGTTCTTCGGTGAAAGCCCGGTGTACCGAGGTGAACTTGAACTGATCTTGCCAGCCCATGCCAGTGGCCAACTGCGCGTCGGCTGGCAAGGCTGCGCCGACGCCGGCCTGTGCTACCCACCGCAAACCTCTACGGTGGCCCTCACCCCTGCCGATGCCGTTGACCGAGGGCGCGAACAGGCAAGCGACCAGGCCCTGGCCGGCGACCTGCAACACGGTACGCTGTTCTGGAGCCTGCTGGCCTTTCTTGGCTTGGGCGTACTGCTGGCGTTTACCCCCTGCTCCCTGCCCATGCTGCCGATCCTCGCCGGATTGGTGCTGGGTAACGGCGCCAGCGCTCGCCGTGGCTGGGCATTGGCAGCGGTGTATGTACTGAGCATGGCCCTGGTGTACGCCGGCCTGGGTGTGATCGCTGCCCTGCTGGGTGCCAACCTGCAGGCGTGGCTGCAACAACCCTGGCTGCTCGGCAGCCTGGCAGCCCTGTTCGTGGTGCTGGCCTTGCCAATGTTTGGCGCCTTCGAGTTGCAGCTACCCGCCTGGCTGCGAGATCGCCTTGAACGGGCCGGGCATAACACCCGTGGCGGCAACCTCTATGGTGCTGCGTTGCTGGGCGCCCTGTCGGGCCTGTTGATGGGGCCGTGCATGACCGCACCGCTGGCCGGTGCATTGCTCTACATCGCGCAAAGCGGCAATGCCGTGCAGGGCGCACTGGTGCTGTTTGCCCTCGGCCTTGGCATGGGCCTGCCCTTGCTGTTGCTGGTCACCCTGGGTAACCGCTACCTGCCGCGACCGGGCGCCTGGATGGAGCGGGT
This sequence comes from Pseudomonas sp. AL 58, assembly GCF_036348395.1. Classification (NCBI taxonomy): domain Bacteria; kingdom Pseudomonadati; phylum Pseudomonadota; class Gammaproteobacteria; order Pseudomonadales; family Pseudomonadaceae; genus Pseudomonas; species Pseudomonas sp. AL 58. Next base: position 5,147 of record NZ_JAZBQR010000038.1, on the reverse strand, counting down.
GAAGGGGTTCTTCGGCTTTGTGTTCCTGGCCATGGCGCTCTACACCCTGCGGGCCGTGCTGGACCCAACGCTGTGGCTGGGCCTGGCCGGTGCCTGGCTGATCGCCCTGGGCTGGGCCGCCTGGACAACCTTGCAGGCGCAACGCCCGCTACAGGCATTGGCACTGCTGTTCGGGCTGTGGGGCAGCCTTATGGTGGTCGGTGCGGCAGCCGGTGGCAGCGATCCCTGGCGACCACTGGAGCCTTATACCGGTGCCAGCAACGCTGAAGCCCAGGCAACCCGCGCCGATGCCTTCACCACCGTCAGCGACCCGGCGAGCCTGCAGCGAGAGCTGGACGCCGCCACCGCACAAGGGCAATGGGTGCTGCTGGACTACTACGCTGACTGGTGCGTGTCGTGCAAGGTCATGGAGAAACAGGTGTTCGCACGCGACGATGTGCTGGCAGCGCTGAACGGCGTACGCTTGCTGCGCCTGGACGTTACCGCCGACGCCCCGCCCAGCCGTGAACTGCTCAAGCGCTATGCGGTACCTGGCCCACCCAGCCTGATCTGGATCGGCCCCGAGGGCGACGAACGCCGGGCACGGCGCATCACCGGTGAAATCGATGCGCTGAACTTCCTGCAACACTGGTCTGAAACCCGGAGCCAAGGCTGATGCTGACTGTGAATATCGGGCCACTGGCTGTTGGCCTCGAGCACCTGCTGCTGTTCGGCGCACTGGCCATCGCCACCCTGGTCGGCTGGCGGGTAGCACGACGCAACGGTGACAACCCCGAGTCAACGCTGTTCAACCTGTTTTTGCTGGGCGTGCTGGTAGCACGCTTGGCATTTGTCATTCGCTACTGGTCGATCTACCAGGAAGACCCACTGCAAATCGTCGATATTCGCGATGGCGGCTTTCTGCTCTGGCCAGCGATTGTCGCAGTGCTGCTGGGCGCGCTCTGGCAAGGCTGGCGACAGCCACGGCTGCGCACGCCACTGGCTTGGGGGCTGTTGAGTGGCGGATTGTTCTGGGCACTGACAAGCCTCGCCAGCCACCTGTATGAACAGAACACGCAATTACCGCCCATCAGCCTGCGCGATGCACAAGGCCGTGCGGTGGCGCTGAACGATTACCGTGGGCAACCGCTGGTGATCAACCTCTGGGCCACCTGGTGTCCGCCCTGCCGACGGGAAATGCCGGTGCTGCAACACGCCCAGCAAGAACGTCAGGACGTACTGTTTCTGTTCGTCAACCAAGGGGAGTCGCCACAAACCGTGAGTAACTTTCTGGCAACCACTGGCCTGAACCTGTCCCATGTACTGTTCGATTCAGGCGGTCAGTTGGGCCAGCAAGTGGGCTCCATGGCGCTGCCTACTACGTTGTTCTACACCGCCGACGGCCGCCTGCACGGTAGCCACCTGGGCGAACTGTCCAGGGCCAGCCTGAGCCACGCCCTGGAATCCTTTGAGCGCGCCAACGCCGCCTCCACTGTTTCAACAAGGAACACACCATGAAGATGCCTGCCACACTCGCCTTCAGCCTGGCCCTGGGGCTCGGCTTGCTGCCGACGTATGCCGTGCATGCCGAAACACTGCCCATGGCCATTCAGAAGATCGAGGCCAAAGGCGCAACCATCAAAGGTGAATTCGACGCGCCCAATGGCATGCGGGGTTTCGCCGCCGAGTACCAGAACCGCGGTATGGCTCTGTACCTGATGCCCGATGGCAAGCACGTGCTGGTCGGTAGCCTGTTCGATGAGCAAGGCAAGGACCTGAGCCTGGAGCCGCTGGAAAAGCTGGTCTACGCACCGATGGCCAAAGCGATCTGGGCAAAACTGGACAAAGCCAGCTGGATCGCCGATGGCAAGGCCGATGCCCCGCGTATCATCTACATGTTCAGCGACCCCAACTGCCCCTACTGCAATCTGTTCTGGCAGCAGGCGCGGCCGTGGGTCGAATCCGGCAAGGTGCAGTTGCGGCACATCATGGTCGGCATCATCCGCGAAGACAGCCCGGCGAAATCAGCGGCACTGCTGGCCAGCAAAGACCCACAAAGCGCCCTGCAACAACATGAAAAGGCCGGCAAGGCCAGCACCCTCAAAGGGCTACCGAGCATCCCGGCCGAGGTACAGGCCAAGCTCGACGCCAACATGGCCCTGATGGATGAACTGGGGCTGTCAGCCACCCCGGCGATTTTCTACCTCGACGACAATCAGCAACTGCAGCAGCAACAAGGTGCACCAGCGCCCGAGATGCTCGGCAAGATCTTCGGCAAGCGCTGAGTCGCGAGCCGGGGGCCGTGCAGCGGCCACAGGTTTGCGTCACGGCCCAACCCTCGGCAGAATGCGCCCCGACCGGAATCAACCGGTCAGGGCCAGGGCACCTGTGCAACACCCGTGGCCCATGGAGCCAGCATCTCAGGATGCTTCACACGGAGTGTTTACCCCATGCGTTCCCTGCTGTTGAAAAGTCTTGTCGTTGTCAGTGTGCTCGCGGTGGCGGCCTACGGTTACACACGCTACGCCATGCGCTACGGCTCCGGCTCCGGCACTGCGCCTGACATGGCGACAGCAAGCGAGCAGGCCGACACCCTGATGGTCTACAAGGCGCAAAAACGCATGCAGTTGCTCAAAGACGGCGTGGTGCTCAAGGAATACAACATTTCCCTGGGCAAGAACCCGGTCGGCCACAAGCAGGCCGAAGGCGACGAGCGCACCCCTGAAGGCCGCTACACCATCGACTGGCGCAACGAGCAATCGATTGCCCACCTGAGCCTGCACATTTCCTATCCGAATGCCGAAGACAAGCAACGGGCTGCCGCGGCCAATGTCGAGCCGGGTGGCAACATCATGATCCACGGCCTGCTCAATGGCTGGGGCGGGATCGGCGAGTGGCATCGACGCTGGGACTGGACCAACGGCTGCATCGCCGTCACCAACGAAGAAGTGCGGGAGATCTGGTCACGGGTACCGAACGGCACGCCGATTGTGATCGCGCCATAACCCAGGCGGACATGCTGCAGCCACATCAACGGCACGCGATGTGGCTGTACATGTGCGAACCGATGGGTTGGGGTCGACGTTCAAAGCATGCCATACAACAACCGTCCAATCCGGGCATACCTGACTCGCCGCAACAACGTACGCACCTTCGGCGGATAATCGGTGAGGGAGTCCAATGCCGAGTAGCTATCAACCCGTGTGGTATGGCGTGAGAGCTGTGCAAGCTCTTCATCACGCTGCATGGCCCATTCAGCCTTGGGGTCGTCGATAAGCAAGGCATTTTCCAGGTCCAGCCGGAACCCACGGGGGTTCAGGTTATTGCCGGTCAAGAGGGTATAGCGTTGGTCTACCCACACCCCTTTCAAGTGAAAACTGTGATTGCCGTCTTTCCACAATTGCAGATTCAACTGATGACGGGCAATGGCCTCATGATGCTTGCGGGCGAAACCACGCAGTTTGCTTTCGTAAAAGTAAGGCAGCGCAGCGCTCAACGTGAACGGCTCTTCGGGTGGGACAAAAAAATCATTGGCGGTCTTGTCGCCGATGATGATGTCAATGGTGACACCACGCTTGAGCGCACGTTCGATTTCGCGCGTCAGCACCGGCGCAAGGTTGAAATAAGGGGTACAGAGTGTGAGGCGCTTTTGGCTGGTGGCCACCAACTGGCACAGGGCTCGGTTCAGGGGGTTGTTCCTGCCAACACCCAGCAGCGGAATCACCCGCAGCCCACCATGCTCGCTGCTCCCTGCCGACGTATCATAGGCGGCACGCTTGAGGCGACTTCGGAAAGCCCTGATGGCCCGATGCAAAGTGCGCGATCTGGGTGGCGCGGGCACATCCAGTCGATGCGTCGCTCTGGAGCCCAGCAAGGCGTTTTGAATCAACGTCTGCACTGAGTCGGCCAGCGGTTTGTTGCGGAGTACGTGATAGCGATCCAGGCGGTACTTGTCGAACTTGTGCAGGTAGACGTTACTGATGCTGGCACCGCTGTAGATCACGCAGTCATCGATGATGCTGCCTTTCAAATGCAGCACACCGAAGAGTTCTCGGGTTTGTATGGGCACGCCATAGACCGGCACGTCCACCTCACGACGCATTCGTTCGGCGCGGTACCAGGCCGCGTTGCCTGGTTGCTTGCCTGCCCCAAGCAAACCCCGCTGCGCGCGAAACCAGTCGACCACCACAACGATATCCAGCGTTGGACGGGCCGCCTTGGCTTGATAGAGGGCGTCGATGATTTCCTGACCGGACTCGTCCTGCTGCAGGTACAAGGCGGTGATGTAGATGCGTTGCTGAGCAGAGGCAATATGTTCAAGCAGACAACGTCGATAGTCGGCAGCCGTTGGCAGTATCGTGATCGCGTCGGCCGATAGATCAAAACCACGTAGCGCTGCAAGCCCAGTTTTTGGAGAGTAGAACCGCATAAGCCTCTCAAGATCGAAGTACTACGATGGTGTAGCTTTTTCAGATAAACGCCCTCCTGCAGGGATTTTGAAATGCCCTGCAGGAGCGACGTTAATCCACGAAACCATCACTCTATAACGTTTAGACCGAACTCGTTCGCTGCATCCTGCAACCACAGCCACCAGTAATCGGAGAAGCTGCGACGAATCAGCAGTTCCCAGGTGTCTTCGCTGCTGCGACGGATGACCAGTTGCGACTTGGCGAAGACCGTACTGACCGCTTTGCCGACCGGAAAATTGTTCGGGTGCACGTCGTAGCTGGTGGACTTCATCAGCACTTCGCGCACGTTCGGGCCGCTCAGTTCCAGCAGGGTCTGGCCACCGCTGACGTTGACCACCTGAATGTGCTGGTCCTTGAGGGCGTCGCGCAGTTTCTGCTCGACGGCGAACTCCTGGCCACCGGGGACGATCAACAGCCACTCATCCGGGCCGAGCCACTGCAGCGACATGTCGCCGTTTGCGACCACGGTCAGGGCCACGGGCAGCTCAAGGCCGATGGCCTTGAACAAACCACCGGCAAAGGCCGGGTCGTGGCCGTTGCCACGAATAGTCAGGTGGCCCAGCAGCTTCTTCTCGCGCAGGGTGACACCGGCGTTCTTGCGTCCCTTGCCAACCAGGCTCGACAAGTCGGCGTGGGCCAGCGGCGATTCCGCCTTGGCGGCGTTGCCTGGGTGTTGCTGGTAAACGTTGATTGCGCTCA
>NZ_JAZBQR010000037.1:0-11211 GCF_036348395.1 Pseudomonas sp. AL 58 | reverse complement strand
CCACCGACGCCATCGCAGGCAAGCCAGCTCCAACAGAACCCGCGCAGCCTGTAGGAGCGGGTCTTGCCCGCGATGCAGCCACCGCGTACTCGCTGACACCCCACCGACGCCATCGCAGGCAAGCCAGCTCCAACAGCGCCCGCGCAGCCTGTAGGAGCCGGGCTTGCCCACGATGCAGCCACCGCGTACTCGCTGACACCCCACCGACGCCATCGCAGGCAAGCCAGCTCCAACAGCGCCCGCGCAACCTGTAGGCGCCGGGCTTGCCCGCGATGCAGCCACCGCAAACTCACGGACACCCCACCGACGCCATCGCAGGCAAGCTAGCTCCAACAGAGCCCGCGCCAGCTGTGGTAGCGTCTGTACGTTACTGACGCACCCTCAAACTCCGCCACAATCCCACCACCATCACCACACTGACTGCCGCCCAGATCCACGCTTGCTGGTTGCCCAGGCCCTCACGGAACAGTTGCGGCGCGATACCGGCCCCGATGATAAACGTCAGCACACCGACCTCCGCCCGTGGCGCACGTACCGGCCGCAGGGCATAGACCAGTGCCGGCAACACCAATGCCGCGCTTGGAAAACTGCGGTAACGCGGGTCAAACACCAACGCCAGCATGCTTACCGCTGCCGCAAAGCCTGCCGCCACCAGCCACCATCCCGCCCGGGCCTCCAGCCAGTTGAAGGCGCGATCACGCCAGCCTTCACGTGTCGCCAGTGCCAGGGCCGCATGGGCCAGCACCAGCAGGTTCAAGCCGACCAACAGGCCCGCCCACAACCACTCACCGGCAAACCGGCTGTTGATTCGCGCAAGCTCACCCCACAGCCCGATGCTGGCGGCACCGGTTGCTGCCAGCAAAGGCAGCAGCAAGGCCGAGCGGGTGCCGCGCACGGGGCCGGCAAGCCACAGCGTGATCAGGAACAGTACGCCACCGAAGCCCAGCCACTGCGGCCAGAGCGGCAGGTTCGACACCGGCCCTTCAAGCACGCCCTTGTCCTGGCGGTCTGCGTCATACAGCCCCCAGTAACCGCCGACGGCACCTTCGCTGGCGCGTTTCCACGGCTGGTCAAAGGCTTCGATCAGGTTGTAATGCCAGCCCTGCTGTTCGGCCATGGCCACGAAACCACGAATGAAGCGTGCCTCGTTGACCCGGCTGGGCAGGGCGGTTTCGCGCTGGCGACCTTCGCTGGGCCAGCCCGTTTCACCAATCAGGATATCCTTGGGCGCGAAGCGGTTGCCGAACACCTGGCGGATCTCGCCGACATGGGCGAGGGCGTCGTCGATTCGCTTCGGATCGTCCTCCCAGTAGGGCAGCAGGTGGATGGTCAGAAAGTCCACCTCCGGGGCAATCTCAGGATGTTTCAACCAGAACTCCCAGACATCGGCATAGGTCACCGGCACGCTGACCTGGCTTTTCACCCGGGCAATCAGGCCGGCCAGTTGCGGGCCGGTCACTTCCTTGCGCAGCAGCGCCTCATTACCGACGATCACCGCACGAACGACGTCCTTGTTGGCATTGGCCGAGGCAATCAGTGCCTGGATTTCCTTCTCGGTGTCTACCGGGTTGCTGTTGATCCAGGCACCCAGCATTACCTTCAGGCCGTGCTTGCGTGCCAGTTCTGGGATCGCCTCAAGGCCGGTCATTGAGTAGGTGCGAATGCACTCGAAACGCTTGGCCAGCAATGCCAGGTCGGCATCCATGCGCGCCGGGCGCAGTTGGAAAGGCTGGTCGAACGGGGACTGGTCTTTATCGAACGGCGTATAGGACGCGCATTGGAGTTTGTGCGTAGCACTGGCCGCATCGGGCAGTACCACCGGTTTCCCCAGCCCGTACCAAAGCCCGGCAAGGGCGAACAGGCCGAGCAGGCAGGCGAACAGGTAAGGCAGCACGGGGAAGCGGGCGGTGGAGGACATTAATCGACGCCGTCTGGTAACAAAGCCGCCAATAGTACCTGCAAACGCCGCCCACTAAAGCCTTGGCATGCAAAGTTCGGGCATAACCGGCAGCCGTTCGAACCACGCCCCGGCCTGCTGGCCTGATGATGTCGTTTCTCGGTGTCTTGAGGTCGCTGCCAGAGCAGGTTCCCGAGACGTGTCGGTTGATGATGCCTTGCATCAGTACTCCGCTGATGCTTCGGCTGTCCTGGTAAGTGGGCGTGACGGGGGCGCCATGCACCAAAACAACGTGACGATGCTCGACCATCGTCGGGCGCTGCACTTTCCGTGAAGTAACGAGGGGAAGCTTTGATGAAAATGCGACGACTCCTGGGGGCGGCCTCCGCCCTGGTACTGGCAATGGGCGCCACGCAGGCGATGGCCAAGGAAGTGAGCATCGGCTACGTCGATGGCTGGTCGGACAGCGTCGCGACGACGTTTGTCGCGGCACAAGTGATCAAGGAAAAACTCGGCTATGACGTCAAGCTGATGCCCGTTGCGACCGGCATCATGTGGCAAGGCGTCGCCACCGGCAAACTGGACGCCATGCTTTCCGCCTGGCTGCCGGTCACCCACGGCGAGTACTGGAGCAAAAACAAAGACAACGTGGTCGATTACGGCCCTAACTTCAAGGACGCCAAGATCGGCCTGATCGTGCCGGAGTACGTCAAGGCTGTTTCGCTGGCCGATTTGAAGACTGACGACAGCTTCAAGAAAAAGATTGTAGGTATCGATGCCGGCTCCGGCGTGATGCTCAAGACCGATCAAGCGATCAAGGACTACGACCTGACCGGCTACAAGCTGCAAGCCAGTTCTGGTGCGGCGATGACGGCTGAGCTGGGGCGTGCCTATGCCAAGCAGCAGTCGATTGCGGTCACCGGCTGGGTACCGCACTGGATGTTCGCCAAGTGGAAACTGCGCTTCCTTGAAGACCCAAAAGGGGTGTACGGCGCTGCTGAAACCGTCAACAGCATTGGCAGCAAAGAGCTGGCGACCAAGGCGCCAGAAGTCGCCACGTTCCTGAAAAAGTTCTCCTGGCAGTCGAAAGACGAAATCGGCGAGGTCATGCTTGCGATTCAGGAGGGCGCCAAGCCTGAGGCCGCCGCCAAGGATTGGGTTGCCAAGCACCCTGAGCGCGTCGCGGAGTGGACCGCCAAGTAACGGCTTCAAGCCTTTTTTTCGGGGCTCCAGGGCTGCATGAATCGTTGCGATCATGCAGCCCTTTGCATTTCTGGCTGTTACAGAAACTGCAAAAGAGTTTTACATCTAAGACTAAGGTCGTCTGGAGTGAGTCCCAAGGCAGCATAAAGTAGCGGTGAGTTCTTTCTACTCTGTGCTGCGAGGACAAAAACAATGAACGACAGCATTTACCTCTCGATACAAAACAGCCCGCGGTTCAAGGAGCTGGTTTCGAAACGGGAGCGGTTCGCCATGATTCTATCGGCGATCATGCTTGGGCTTTACACTGGCTTCATCCTGCTTATCGCTTATGGTCCCCAGATTCTGGGCACCAAGATCAGCCCTGAGAGTTCGATTACGTGGGGCATTCCTGTGGGTGTCGGCATTATTGTGGCGGCCTTCATTCTCACTGGGATCTACGTACGTCGCGCGAACGGTGAGTTCGACGACCTGAACAACGCGATTCTCAAGGAGGCTCAGCAATGATCCGGCGTTTACTGGCAACACTGGCCTTCGGCGTATTCGCGCCGGCCGTCTGGGCGGGAGAAGCCCTGACCGGTGAGGTCCACAAACAACCCCTGAACATTTCTGCCATTGCGATGTTCGTGGTTTTCGTTGGCGCCACCCTATGCATTACCTACTGGGCATCCAAGCGCAACAACTCGGCAGCGGATTACTATGCTGCGGGTGGTCGTATCACGGGCTTCCAGAACGGTCTGGCAATCGCCGGTGACTACATGTCTGCGGCGTCCTTCCTGGGTATTTCCGCACTGGTGTACACCTCTGGCTACGATGGCCTGATCTACTCGATCGGCTTCCTGGTCGGCTGGCCAATCATTCTGTTCCTGATCGCCGAGCGGTTGCGTAACCTGGGCAAATACACCTTTGCCGACGTCGCTTCCTATCGCCTGAAGCAGAAGGAAATCCGCACCCTGTCGGCCTCCGGCTCGCTGGTAGTGGTAGCGTTCTACCTGATCGCTCAGATGGTGGGTGCAGGTAAACTGATCCAACTGCTGTTCGGCCTGGACTACCACGTTGCGGTGATCCTGGTGGGCATCCTGATGGCGCTGTACGTGTTGTTCGGCGGCATGCTGGCGACCACCTGGGTACAGATCATCAAGGCGGTACTGCTGCTGTCCGGTGCGAGCTTCATGGCACTGATGGTCATGAAACACGTCAACTTCGACTTCAACATGCTGTTCTCCGAGTCGATCAGCGTTCACCCTAAAGGTGAAGCGATCATGAGCCCGGGTGGCCTCGTGAAAGATCCGATCTCGGCGTTCTCGCTGGGCCTGGCATTGATGTTCGGTACCGCTGGCCTGCCGCACATCCTGATGCGCTTCTTCACTGTGAGCGACGCCAAGGAAGCGCGTAAGAGCGTGCTGTATGCAACGGGCTTCATCGGCTACTTCTACATCCTGACCTTCATCATTGGCTTCGGCGCGATCCTGCTGGTCAGCACCAACCCGGACTTCAAGGACGCGGCTGGCGCGCTGTTGGGCGGTAACAACATGGCAGCTATCCACCTGGCCAAAGCGGTGGGCGGCAGCATCTTCCTCGGCTTCATCTCGGCGGTGGCGTTCGCGACCATCCTGGCTGTGGTTGCAGGCCTGACCCTGGCCGGTGCCTCGGCAGTGTCCCACGACCTGTATGCCAGCGTGTTCCGTAAAGGCCGCGCCAACGAGAAGGACGAGATCCGCGTTTCGAAGATCACCACGATCGCTCTGGCGGTACTGGCAATCTTCCTGGGCATCCTGTTCGAGAAGCAGAACATCGCGTTCATGGTAGGCCTGGCGTTCTCCATCGCTGCAAGCTGCAACTTCCCGGTACTGCTGCTGTCGATGTACTGGAAGAAACTGACCACCCGTGGCGCCATGATCGGCGGCTGGATGGGCCTGGTCAGCGCAGTAGGCCTGATGGTTCTCGGCCCAACCATTTGGGTACAGATCCTCGGTCACGAGAAAGCTATCTACCCGTACGAGTATCCAGCGCTGTTCTCGATGCTGATTGCCTTCGTCGGTATCTGGTTCTTCTCGGTCACCGACAAGTCCAAAGCAGCTGATGAAGAACGTGCACTGTTCTACCCGCAGTTCGTTCGTTCGCAAACCGGCCTGGGCGCCAGCGGTGCGGTATCGCACTAAGACGCTGAGCGGTTAAGCCACAGAAAAATGCCAGTCAATTGACTGGCATTTTTTTTGGGGCTTTTGCGTCGCAGGTGCTGGTTTCAAGCCTCCAGCCCTGCGGTGCTTTCAGGTCACGCCGTTCATTTAGCCTGCGCCATTCAGCAACCTGATGAAGGATGGGGCCGGCCCATGCCTTCGCTACACTCGCCGAACGTATCCATGGTTGAACGAGGCATCCGTCTATGCAAAACCGCATGATGATCACTGGCGCCGGATCGGGGCTGGGCCGGGAAATTGCGTTGCGTTGGGCGCGTGAGGGCTGGCAACTGGCACTTGCCGATGTCAATGAGGCCGGCTTGCGGGACACCCTGGCCCTGGTGCGTGAGGCCGGTGGAACAGGCTTTGCCCAGCGCTGCGACGTGCGCGACTACAGCCAGCTGACAGCATTGGCGCAGGCCTGCGAAGAGTATTTCGGTGGCGTTGATGTCGTCGTCAACAATGCCGGCGTTGCCTCTGGCGGCTTTTTCGCCGAGTTGTCGCTGGAGGACTGGGATTGGCAACTGGCAATCAACCTGATGGGCGTGGTCAAGGGCTGCAAGGCGTTCTTGCCCCTGCTGACCCGCAGCAAGGGGCGGATCATCAATATTGCGTCCATGGCGGCCTTGATGCAGGCCCCTGCCATGAGTAACTACAACGTGGCCAAGGCGGGCGTGGTGGCCCTGTCGGAAAGCCTGCTGGTGGAGTTGCGCCAACAGGAGGTCGCGGTGCACGTGGTGTGCCCCTCGTACTTCCAGACCAACCTGCTGGACTCGTTCCGTGGCCCGACGCCAGCAATGAAAGCGCAAGTGGGCAAGTTGCTGGAAAGCTCGCCGATTACGGCGGGTGACATCGCCGACTATATCTTCCAGCGCGTCGCGCAAGGCGAATTCATGATCCTCCCTCACGAACAAGGTCGCCAAGCCTGGCAACTCAAGCAGCAAAACCCTCAGGCGCTGTATGACGAGATGGCCACAATGGCCGAGAAAATGTGCGGCAAGGCTCGCTCGACGCAGGCTTGAGCGTTCGCCTCAGGTATTCTGGGCGCCTTTGCTGAACAACCCAAGGTGCCCTGGTGTGATCAATTACTTCTGGTTCTTCCTCGCTGCAGTCTTCGAGATTGGCGGTTGTTATGCCTTCTATCTCTGGCTACGACTGGGCAAGAGCGCGTGGTGGATCGCGCCAGCGTTGCTCAGCCTGACCTTGTTCGGGCTGATCCTGACCCGGGTCGAGGCAGCCTATGCCGGTCGGGCATACGCGGCCTATGGCGGTATTTACATTGTCACCTCATTGATCTGGCTGGCAGTCATTGAGCGCGCCAGGCCGTTGAGCACTGACTGGATGGGCGCGCTGCTGTGTGTATTGGGCGCCAGCCTCATTGTGTTAGGACCGCGTTTTCACAGCGCCTGAAAGCCTCTTTTTTAAGTTTATTTGTAGGGAAAATCTGAAAGCGCGGTGGGAACTGTCTAAATCCCGCTCGCAGCATTGATGGCACCTTGCCCATGCAGCAGTCTCCAGATTCGCCAAAAGCTGGAGGAAAAAGCGATGCTGGTTATCGGACGTGAGGTAGGTGAGGTGATCGCCATTGATGGTCAGATCAGGATCGAAGTGTTGTCCGTGGAAGGCGGTACCGTACGTTTCGGTATCAGCGCTCCACGGCATATCGAGGTGCACAGGGCGGAAATCTACCGGCGTATTGTCGAGCAGGCCGGCAAGAAGATGAGCACGGACTGATTCAGTCCAGCAGTTCCCGAGGGACTTCGTGCTTGGGCAGTAACTGGCACTGTTGGCTTTCCAGGTCGAAGAGGATAAAGGCCTGACCTTTGAGCAGCGCTTGGCGGACCCGCAGTACGCGGGTTTCGAGCGGGGTTTCGTCACCGTTGTCGGTACCGTCGCGGGTGACGAAATCCTCGATCAGGCGGGTCAGGGTCTCAGCTTCCAATTGGTCGTAAGGAATCAGCATAAAAGGACTTGGACGTAGTTAAGAGTGCCCACATCCTACGCGAATCGTTACTGGCTGGCTTCGCCCTGTCTGCGCTTGCCGCGAACCAGTTCACGCAGCATGAAGCGGTTCGGATGGCAGGCTTCGGCAACTGCACGGGGCAGTGGCAGCGGCGCACCGTCAGCCCAGGCAGCAACCAGCTCGCCTGAAAGCGGTGCGGTGATCAACCCGCGAGAGCCATGGCCGCTGTTAATGTACAAGCCCTCAAGCCAAGGGCAGGGCGTGCTCGGTTGTTGCCGGGCGTCTTTGGCCAGCACCGCATAGGCCTGAGCGAACGCTTTTTGATCAGCCAGCGGGCCAACGATTGGCAGGTAGTCCGGGCTGGTACAGCGGAACGCGGCCCTGCCTTCCAGCACCTCGGGGTCGAGATGATCGGCGCCCAGGCGCATCGCCAGGTCGGCGGAGATCTCTTGTAGCAACGCCAGGTTGCCTTGGTGCTCAGCTGCGGTGGGCGTCAGCTCGGTGGCGGTGAAATCGAAACTGGCGCCGAGGGTGTGTTCACCCAGGCGCGGTGGGGCAACGTAACCCTCGGCGCAGACCACGGTGCTCAAGGTTGAACTCTGCCCAGTGGCCGGCAGGCGGGTGATTTGCCCGCGAATGCGCTTGAGCGGCAGTTCACTGCAGCCGTCAAACCGATGGATCTCCGCCGCGCAGGCCAACACCGCGAGCGGCGCACTGGCCAACAGGCGCTCGCCCTCCCAGGCCTGCCACTGGCCATCGGCCTTGCGCAGTTCCAGCACCTGGTGATGCATCAGCAGGCGGATGTTCGGATGCTTGGCCTGCCAGGCGCACAGCGCCGGCGGGTGAACCCAGCCACCTTCAGGGTAGAACAGGCCGCCACTGGCCAGACCGATGCCCGCCATGGTTTCGGCGTCGGTGCGGTTCAGGCGTTGCAGTAATGTCGGGTCGAAGGCCTCGGCCAGTTTGGCCTGGCGCTGATCTTCCTTGTCGTCGAAGGCTAACTGCAACACACCGCAGGCGTCCCAATCACGGCCACGCTGCAATTGTTCCAGCAAGCGTCGGGTATAACCGAAGCCGCTGATGATCAACCGCGACAGGGCGGTGCCGTGGGCTGAGAGCTTCAGGTAGAGCACACCTTGCGGGTTGCCCGAGGCCTCGCTGGCCGGTTGCGCATGGCGATCCAGCAGGCTGACCTGCCAGCCCCGTGCCGCCAGGCTTGCGGCCGTCGCACAGCCAGCCAGGCCGGCGCCAATCACCAGCGCCTGGCGTGGGCCCGGCAGGGCAGGCGGGCGGGCGTACCAGGGCGCGACAGTTGCCGGAGCGGCCTGCTCGGGTGGGCAACCTTCATAGACGCCGCGCACGATTTCCCACTTCTTGCCGATGCCGGGGATCTTTTTCAGCGCGAAACCGGCAGCCATCAACCCGCGACGAACCCAGCCGGTGCTGGTAAAAGTGCCGAGTGTGGCCTGTTCGGCCGAGAGCCGGGCCAACTGAGCGAACAGCTCCGGGGTCCACATTTCCGGGTTTTTCGCCGGGGCAAAACCATCGAGGAACCAGGCGTCGACCCGGGCATCGAGTTGCGGCAACTGCTCCAGCGCATCGCCCACCATCAAGGTCAGCGTGACCCGACCCTGCTCGAAGACAAACTGCTGGAAGCCTTCATGCACCGCCACATACTCGGCTAACAGGGCATTGCCGAAATCTGCCAGCTCCGGCCACAGGGCCAAGGCCTTGGCCAGATCGGCGCGGCTCAGGGGGTATTTCTCGACCGTCACGAAATGCAGGCGAGCACCAGGGCCGGCGCATTCGGCGAACAACTGCCAGGCGCAAAGAAAGTTCATTCCGGTACCAAAACCGGTTTCGCCGATCACCAGGCACTGGTTGTCCTGCAGGGCGCTGAAACGCTGACGCAGGTTGTTCTGCTCAATGAACACATGACGGGTTTCTTCAAGGCCCTGTTCCTTGGAGAAATAGACGTCATCGTACTGCCGCGAATGCGGGCGTCCCTGGTCGTCCCAGTCGATCTGGGCATAGTTGGTTACGTCGGTCATGTTCGGCTCTGAAACGGCAAGACCGGCATTTTAGCCGATCGGTTAAACGCTGTTTGACTTGGCGCATGGTACTGATTTTTCTGCCGACAAAGGCCGCTCTGATCCGCTAGTCTTGCTTATCAACCAAGGGAGCCTGGTACATGTTCGAATCTGCTGAAATCGGTCACGCCATCGACAAGGACACCTATGACGCTGAAGTCCCGGCGTTGCGAGAAGCGTTGCTTGAAGCCCAGTTCGAACTCAAGCAACAGGCACGGTTTCCGGTCATTGTATTGATCAATGGCGTCGAAGGTGCAGGCAAGGGCGAGACGGTCAAGCTGCTTAACGAATGGATGGACCCTCGGTTGATCGAGGTCCGTACCTTCGATCAGCAAAGCGATGAAGAGCTCGCCCATCCACCGGCCTGGCGCTACTGGCGGGCGTTGCCGGCCAAGGGGCGGATGGGGATTTTCTTCGGCAACTGGTACAGCCAGATGTTGCAGGGGCGGGTTCATGGTGTGTTCAAGGACGCCGTGCTCGATCAGGCCATTGGTGGTGCCGAGCGCCTGGAACAGATGCTCTGTGATGAAGGTGCGCTGATCTTCAAGTTCTGGTTCCACCTGTCCAAAAAACAGATGAAAGCCCGCCTCAAGTCCCTGCAGGACGATCCGCTGCACAGTTGGCGGATCAGCCCGCTGGACTGGCAACAGTCACAGACCTATGACCGCTTCGTGCGTTTTGGTGAGCGGGTGTTGCGCCGTACCAGCCGAGACTATGCGCCATGGCATGTCATCGAGGGTGTCGACCCCTATTACCGAAGCCTGGCAGTCGGGCGCATTCTGCTTGAAGGCTTGCAGAACGCGCTGAAGACCGAAGGGCGCGTGGTTCGTCCGAGTAACATCGCGCCGTTGAGCCAGAGCATTGATCAGCGCAGCTTGTTGGGCAGCCTGGATTTGAGCAAGCAACTGAGCAAGGACGAATACCAGGAGCAACTGATTACCGAGCAGGCACGCCTGGCCGGGCTGCTGCGTGATAAACGCATGCGCCGCCATGCCTTGCTGGCCGTGTTCGAAGGGAACGACGCTGCGGGCAAGGGCGGTGCGATCCGCCGCGTGGCTGCAGCACTGGACCCGCGTCAGTACCGAATCGTGCCGATTGCCGCCCCGACCGAAGAAGAACGTGCCCAGCCTTACCTCTGGCGGTTCTGGCGGCACATCCCGGGGCGCGGCAAATTCACCGTGTTCGATCGCTCCTGGTACGGCCGGGTGCTGGTGGAGCGAGTCGAGGGGTTTTGCCAGCAGGCAGACTGGATGCGGGCCTATGGCGAGATCAATGATTTTGAAGAACAGTTGAACAACGCTGGCGTGGTGCTGGTCAAGTTCTGGATGGCGATTGACCAGCAGACCCAACTGGAGCGCTTCCAGGCGCGCGAACAGATCCCCTTCAAGCGCTTCAAGATCACCGAAGAGGACTGGCGCAACCGTGACAAGTGGCCGCAATACGCCGAAGCGGTGGGCGATATGGTTGACCGTACCAGCACCGAAATTGCGCCCTGGACCCTGGTCGAAGCCAATGACAAACGCTGGGCTCGGGTAAAAGTGCTGCGCACCATCAACGAAGCGCTGGAAGCGGCGTTCAAGAACAACAAGAAATAGCCACCAATGCCATCGCAGGCAAGCCAGCTCCAACAGAGCCCACGTAACCTGTAGGAGCCGGGCTTGCCCGCGATGCAAACGGCGCGAACCCACTGGCACCCCACCGACGCCATCGCAGGCAAGCCAGCTCCAACAGAGCCCACGTAAGCTGTAGGAGCCGGGCTTGCCCGCGATACAAACGCCGCGAACTCACGGACACCCCACCGACGCCATCGCAGGCAAGCCAGCTCCAACAGAGCCCGCGTAACCTGTAGGAGCCGGGCTTGCCCGCGATGCAGACGCCGCG
>NZ_JAZBQR010000036.1:0-12654 GCF_036348395.1 Pseudomonas sp. AL 58 | reverse complement strand
ATGCGGTACTCGCCGCCACTGCTCGATGCCGTAGCGATGCCGCTTTTCAGCAGGGAATCCGCCTCGGACAGCATGAAACGGTCGCTCGCAGCAGCGGGAGCAATAGCCCCCAAAACACCGGTCTGAGTGGGCCGAGCCGGATCCGCGCTGATGAACACCGCCGTGCGTGCCCCCCACTGCGCCGCGACCTCCCAGACGGGCTGGGGCACGCCAGGTTCAAAGCCGTGAATCGTCATGTGCGGGTCATTGCGCAAGCGCCCAGCCGCTACCAACTGGCCGAGCGTGCCGCGCTTGGCGCTGTACACATGGCCATAGAGTTGCTTGGCCCACGACCAGCGACCGGCGCTGTCATCCATGACTTCTTTCCAGTCATCGAGCGTAGCGCTGTCGGTCCAGGGCTGGGTGATGAACTCAAACTCTTCATCGCCCAGTGCTGCCAGCGCCATGGCCATGTCAGGCGAACCAGCACCGCCAGTCATGGCAGTGACTGCCAGCACCAGGCCTGCCGGTGTCACCTCGCCATTGACGCGACCCAGGCGATTCAGCTCGACTTGAATGTCGTTGCCGAGGTCACCCTTGAACTTTGCCGTCAGCGTCACGACAGCGCCTGCAGCCATAGCGGTAACAGGCAGGTCAGTGGCGGCGTTGATGCTGGCCGCCAAGCTTGTGGCCACTGCCTCAGCCGACGCCGAGGCAACCACGGCAGAGCGCACACGCTGGCCAGCCACGTACAGGTTGATCAAGCCCGCCGCTGTCACGTTGCCCGTTACGGTAACGCTGCAGGTCGCTGCCACTCCGGTGTCGACCTTCAACGGCAGGCACCAGACCTCACCGGCAATGTCGATAGCGCGGTGCTTTTGGTGCATTGCGGCCAGCATCGAGCCGGCGCCGCCGATGGCAATGGCTTCAGAGGTGCGCGACACCAGCACCAAGCTACCGATTTCGGCGGCATCGGCGTTGTCGTTGACCTGGCCAATGATCAGGCGGCGAAGTCCTGCACCGGCGCCGCTGTTCGCCATCGAGTTATCAACCTCGGCGTAGAACAGCGGGACACGAATATCAGACGGAATGTTGCTGAAACCGACGCTCATACCTTGGCCTCTTTCTTGGGCTTGGCTTCTACCACGTCACCCGCATTCAGGCGGCGCACCCAGTACGCATTACGGGGCACATAGGCGCCCTCTTCGGGCAGCAGTTCGCCGCCCTTCTCCGGCATCGGGTTGTCACGCCCCGCTACCGGCTTCAGGTAAATCTGAGTCATTGAGATAAGTCCTCTCGGGTTTTGATTTCGATACGCCCGTCAGGCCCCTCGGGGGCGACATTGCGGTCGACCACGGGGTCGATAAAGTCGAACGACGTGTCGACCCCTTCCAGCGCAGGAAGGCCCAGCAGCGTGCATGCCTGCCACGTTTCCGGGCTGGTACCAGACCCAATGGTGAAGTTGCCCAGCTGGAAGTCAGCGAAGAACCGGAACCGGTAAACCACCCGATCACGGTCGATAAGCAGCAAAGACCCGCCGTCATACAGCAGTTGCCCGTAATCCACATCAGGCTCAAACCCAACCAGAGCACGCCAGAGACTGGCCCGAACCAAATGCAACTGGTCGGCAACCTGCTGCCCGCGCTCGTCGTAGTTCTTCAGTACGACGCACACATCAATGGCGTCCCTGACCTGCTGAACAATGACGTTCTGCTGCTCCGGCTCATCGGCCCCGTCACCGGTGGGGATCACATACGCTGCAGGCAGCTCCATCAGCGCACTGCCCTTGACCGGATCCCAATCCAGGCCACCCGCCACCCGGCCCTTAAAAGACGGGCAGCGCTGTTTCAGTTGCTCGATCACTGGGGTGATTCGCATGCTTTCCTCTCGGGCACAAAAAAGCCCCATTACGGGGCTTGGGCGGCGCCTGGGGCGTCAGTTCAACAGCGCGTCGGCAAAGGTCTGCCGCAAGATGCGCTGGACGTCCGCCTTGGTATCCGCCAAGGCATCGGTCATATAGTTGTCTCGCGGCGTGATGCGCCACCCGTTTCCTTTCCGGGCAGCCACCAACGCCTGCCGCTGGCCACTGGCACGGCGATTACTCTTGCCACGCCCCTTACCCGGGGCAAGCGCCCGAGGCCTGGACCCAAGCCGCACCCCATAGTGCAGATACGCGGGATAGAACTCTTCCATGCTTTCGGTCTTGGTCGGTGCAATACGCACCAGAAAGCCAGAACGCGACACCTTGTAGCTGATCGAATCGACCGTCGCGCCGGTTCGACTCTCCGGGTAGCCCGCCTGCCCACCGCCAAGCGCCAGGTTCATCTGCGCGCGGCCAGTGACCAAGGCACCAACCTTGCGCATACCTGCCCGAACCTTGCGCTTGTTGAAGGCTTCAAAGTCGAACTTTTCAAAGCCTTCGATATGCAGGTAGCCGTCAACGGAAACCGAATTGCTCATCGCTTCCCCCTTCGCTGGCAGGCGGACCATCTGGCCCCAGCTCCTCAACTTCGATCACCGACCACACCATGCGCCCAGCCAGATCGGTTGGCCGGCGGACGCGAAACACCCGATCATGCCAAACAAGTTCATGCGCCGAGTCCAAGCCCGAAATGTGACGGCAGTAAAGGCGGTGAGTGATCTTGTTGCCGGTTTGCTGAGCATTGGCATAGGTCGCCGTTCCCAGCGGCTCAACCTTTACCCAGCGGTTGCAAACGTGGGTGAACTCAGGCGCCAGGCCGGCGCCTGCTGGCTTGTCAACACGAACTCGAACAGCCATGCGAGCGCGAAGCTCGCCCGAGGAAGGCTCTCTGATCGCCATGGCTAGAACCTCGGCGGCACGGTGATATCCGCCAGCAGGTGGTCGACGAAACTCGCCGGGACTTCGGCCAGCGTTTGCCCGATGACCAAAAGCCCCCGGTGGGTGAATACCGTTTCCGCCGCCATCAGCAACCAACTCAACACTCCGGGGTAGGCCTCAATGTTCACGCCCGCACGGTATCGAATACGCAGAGCACCTGATGGCCGGCCACCAGGGAAATGCAGATAGCTTTCCCGCCCACTGGAACGAACCTCAACCGCACCGGAAAACAGCTCAGGGCTTTCACCGTCGTCCAGCAGGTGAACTGATTCAACCTGTGTTACCTGCCCAACATCCAGCGAGTGCCCCGAGGCGTAGTGCTCAGGCCAGTCCTCTTCGTACAGGGCAGCCCGAATCGCGGCGCCAGTTTTCGACTCGCATTGCGCGGTAACACCGGGAATGATGATCTGCTCGATCAACTCTGATTGCAGATCTTCCGGCTCAGCCCGACATTGATACGCAACCTGCTCTAACGTCAGCACAGGCGGCCCCGAGTAGGCGATACGGCGCGCCATGATCAGGGCTTCCCATCAGCATCCGATTCCGCACCTGGCTTGCTACCGGTACCGGACTCATCTGCTCCGGCACTACTCTGTGCCCCACTGGGTGCATTGCTATTCGCACCAGTCTTGCCCTTTTTTGAAGCCTTCTTGTCAGCCTCAATGGCGTAGCCTGCCTCAATCAAGCTATCTGCAACGCTGGAATCAAAGCCTGCAGTTTCTCCGGCAGCATAACCGCGCCAGTTTTTTTCAAAGGTAACGATAACTTTGGACATGGGATGCTCCCCTAAACTGAGTCATGGAAGGCCCGGAGCTCCGGGCCGGGTGTGTTAGAGGGTGCTGCCCCATTTGACGTCGGTCATCACTGCCACCGACTCAACGTGCCGTGGGCCGAAGTCATGCTTGGCAATCACGCGCACCAACGTCTGATCACGCTGGAAGGCGCTGATGACGTTGCCGCTGCCGTCCTTGTAGGTAGCCTCCTTGCTGAAGTCGATGACCATCGCGTCGTCTTCACCAATGAAGCAGTCCGCGAAGTCTGCGAAATGGATTTCCGAGGCATCGCCATCGGCCCCCAGGTTGATCGGGATCTGGGTAGAGGAGCCTACTGGGAAGCCCTTCAGCATGTTCTGGTCCAGCTCTGGATAGGCCTTGTTGCCATTGCCATCACGCAGCGCCGAGAGCCAGCGCTTGGTACGCGGCGCCATGGCAAAGCCGGGAGCAGTCATATTGGAGTTGGCATTCTCCAGGCGCAGGATCAAGGCAGACAAGGCAAACTCGACAGCCTCAAGCGTCACTGCTGCCGGTGCCGCGAACACGTTGAAAGCCGGCGCCCAGAAACGCAGCCCTTTGGGCAGGTTGCCGGTGCCTGCGCCACGCAGGAAGGACAGGTCTTCTGCAGTCGCTACAGAGGCAGTCAGATCGTTCACCACAAGACGATCAACGCTCGGGTTGGTGCCCGAGTACGCCAGCAGGTCGTTGCTGATCGGGACCAGGGCCGCCAGTTTTTTCGACGACAGTTTCAGATCGTCGAACTGCATATCGGTAGCAGGCATATCCTCCTCGGTACCGATATAGCCGACGACTGCGCCGCCTTTAATTCGCGGCACTGTAAGGTTCCCGTTCTGCAGCGGCAGGGAGACGGCGCCGAGCTTGCGCACCACCGACTTCGGTCGCAACAGTTCGATTACTTCGCTGGAGAAGCTTTGCGGCACCAGAACCCCGCCAGCACCCGGAGTAACGGTGCTCAGAGCCATGGCGATTTCAGGGCTGTAGCCTGAATCCTTCGCCATCTTGGCGGCGGCATGCTGATCGCCGCGCGCAGCAGCGAGCACGCGAACCATCTGCGCCATGTTGGCACCTGGCACAGGCTTGGCCGTAAATGGGCCACTGATGTTGCCGGGCGGACCATTCAGGCCTTGAGCACTCTCATCGACAGGAACCGCGTTGGTCGCGGCCATTCGCTCGGCGGCTTCAGCTCGAGAAAGTTTGTCGGTCAGGCTGTTGAACTGAACGCTGAGCTGCTCGAACTGGGCCAACTGCTCTGCACTGAGCGAGGTGCCCGCAGCTTCAAGTTGGGCCAGCGCCTGAATCTGGCCATTGATAGTGGCGCGTTCGCTACGCAATTGAGTTACGAGGGACATACTGCCTCCTGGGCATAAAAAAACCGCCAATAGGCGGTTGAGATCACTGCCGCGAACGCGGTCAGAGTTGAGACTGAATGGCGAAGGCTGAGGCCTGCACACTGATTCTCTGTCGTGCTTGAATGCCGCCCTGCCGTTGCGCGCGACTGATGGCGACTGCTTGAGACAAGTTATCTACCGCGAGCTGCGGTGACTCCAGGCGATCTGCGAGGCCAACAGCAATGGCAGTCGCGCCGCGATAACATCCGGCCTCGGTGGCAATGATGTCGGCCACGTCACGATTACGGTATTCGGCAACATGGGTTGTGAAGAGCTGGTAACTCTCCTGCACAATCTCATTGAGCACCTGAAGTGACTGATCAGTGATCGGCTCGTTTGGGCTCAGGTCATTCTTGTGCGCCCCTGCAAACACCGTGGTGACCTTGACGCCCATACCCTCGATCATCTTGGATCGATCCATGTGGCTGGCAATCACGCCAATGGACCCCACGCCAGAGGTAAGACTGACCACTACGTCTGTACATGCGGCCGCAATCAGGTAGCCACCAGAGTACGCCATGAAGTTGACCAAGCCGGTGATGGGCTTGATCTTGGTTGCTGCGCGAATGTCCGCTGCCAGCTCAAAGGCGCCGACTGCGCTGCCGCCTGGGCTGTCAATGTCGAGCACAATGTGTTCGACCATGGGGTCGGCCACCGCTTGATTCAGCGCTGCACGTAACCCCTCGTAGCTGGTCATCGTTTCGCAAGCATTCAGATGGCTGCCGCGACTCACTAGCACCCCGTGCACCGGAATCACCTCAACACCCGTTTGGGCGATCGCAGCACGGCGCTGCTCTTCGCGGCGGTCCTGCTGCGCCTGGTAATCCTCATCGTCATAAAACAGCTTGGGATCGGCTGCCGCTCCTCCCATGTTCAAATTGACGATATTCAGGCTCATCGTCTGGTTGGCCCAGCGCACAGTCATATCCAGCATATCGGGGGTGGTCAACAGCGGCTGATTGAACAGCAGACTGGCAGCGCGCAGATGTCGTTTCATGCGGCAAGCATCCTCAAGATGTCGTCGCGCTGCTGCTCGAGCTGAGCGCGGACGTCGGGGTTATTCATGTTGGGTAGGCCATGCGCCACATCAGTCATGTTCAGCGGCTGCAGGTAGCTATCACCGTTGGCCACCGGCGGCATGTTTTCCAGGCGGCGAATGTCATTGATCGACAGCCATCCCCATTGGCGACCGATCGCATATGCGTCGTAGCGACTCTTCTGGTCGCCTCGCAGCAAGCCGGAAAGGTTGAACTCAATGAAGTACTCCCGCCGCTCGGCCGGCAGTAAAAAGTCGCGCATCATCGCCTGCTCATGCCGCTTGACCCATGGCATCAAGGCAAAGATCACGTACTGAATCAGCAGTTGCTCAAGGCTGTTGTAGCTGGCCTTTTCCAGGTCGTTAACCATGTGAGGGGGGATCTTGTAGATCCGCGCCAGATCGAGGCCGGTAGCCTTGAGGATGCCCAGTAGCTCGGCATCAACGTTATTCATCGATACTGGCTTGAAGGTCATACCCTCCTGCAGCATCGCGACCTTCTTGGCGTTGTCGATGCCTGAGAACTTGGCCCCCCACTGATCGAGGATGCGGTCGATGCTGACCTGCTCCTTAATCGGCGGCGCCTCCCGCGGTCGCTCAATTACACCGCTGACGGCGGTACCGTTGGCGAATGATTTGCCCACGTACTGCCTAACCGCCTGGGCCAAGCCGACCGCATCTGCATGCAACTCAATGGGCGACAGGCCCGTGTAATGGTTTTTCGTGTGCCAACGCACATGGTGTATCAAGCGCATAGGCAACGGCTCATGTCCGCCAATGCGATACACAGGCCGAAGATCTCCGCCCTTGAGGACCAGCACCTTATCGTTGTGAAGTGGATAAAGCGCTTTCACTGCGCCGTCATCACCCCGCTCAATGTAGCTGTAGCAATTGCCTCTCAAACCCAATGCCAGCTGCCCTGCTTCCCGGTACTCATAGGGTGTCTGCCACGGGTTGGGTTGGTAGCGCAGCACATCGTAAAGCGGGTGACCTGAAGCGACTTCACGCTTGCCATCCCCGAGCCGGCGGTACATCTCAAGCGGCAACTGACCAATGCTCTCTGCCAACAGCGTGACGCAATTCTGGAGAACCGTGATTGCCAAGGCGGTGTCCGGCGTGACAGTCACCCCTGCTGCCGACCGGCCAGAGCCAATCAGGCCGCGCCAGAAGCCGCTACTCCCGTCGGAAACTACACCCTCATTGGCACCAAGCAGATTGCTGAAGAACATGCTCAGCCCCCTTCGGGATTGCGTTTGAATTGAGCGCGGGCGGCAGCCTTGTCAGCCAACCAGGCCCAACCAATCAGGCCAAGCCCCGCAATGATAAAAGCAGTGGGTACATGAATCAGGGCGACTCCGCCGACCAGTAGGCCGAAGCCGACCAGACCAGCCAGCCACGCTGAAATTGCGATGATGTTCAAACCCCGACCCCTTCGTCATAGATGGATGTGCCACTGCTACCGCTTGAGACTGCCCCGCTGATACCAGTCGCCATAATGGCCGCGATAATCCCGTCGATTCGCCCGGTAGCCTTGGCCTTGTCTGCTTTGCGGTTGTTT
Source organism: Pseudomonas sp. AL 58 (assembly GCF_036348395.1). Taxonomy (NCBI): domain Bacteria; kingdom Pseudomonadati; phylum Pseudomonadota; class Gammaproteobacteria; order Pseudomonadales; family Pseudomonadaceae; genus Pseudomonas; species Pseudomonas sp. AL 58. The sequence continues at coordinate 5,039 of NZ_JAZBQR010000036.1, read as the reverse complement.
GCCGGGTCAGAAACGATCACTGCGTTACCCGCACACCAGGTCATGACTGGGTTACCGTCATGACGCAAGGACTCCACCGTTTCGACTGGGGGTGCATCATCAAAGAGTTCATCTGATGAATCGCCACCTTCAGGCCTGAGTTCGGCCATCCCAAGCAAGCGGCGCTCAAATTCGTCTACCGCTGGCCCCATATCCTTGAAGCCCTGCCCGAATTCAACCAGCGGCGGCAGCGAGATATCGTACTCAGTCATCAATTGACGCATGTCTTCAATACGCCACCGGTCAAAAGCAATCTTGTCCACCTGAAAGTAGTCACAAATGGTCTGCATCCTGCGAAGTACATGCAGCTTGCTGATGGCTCGACCCGGCGTTGTTTCAAGATCCCGCGACTTGATCCAGGCCGCATAAGGCACCTTGTCCCTCGCTTCACGTTTATCCAGCTCGAAATCGGGAATCCAAAAATACGGAAGCAGCCGCCAGTGCGGATCCTCATAGGTCGGATAGAACAGCAACACAAAGGATGTAAGGTCAGTGGTGCTGGACAGGTCCAGTCCACCTACACACGGGCGATTTCGCAGGACCGACATCGGTACGCGCTCTTCGGCCTGGCTCCAAACATCCCATGAGATCCAGGGCGATTCGGCGCCCGTCCACTCGCAGAAGTTCAGCCGCCTAACCATCGCCTCTTTGCTCGGCATCCCTCGCGCCTCCGTCACCTGTTCACGCAAGTACTTCATGCCTGGTAGATCGGCGTCCTGCAGTGACGGGTTCGACTTGAACCAGCAGCTTTCATCCTTGATCGGATCATCACCCTCATCCAGCGAGCAGATGTAGGCGAAAAAGCCGTCGTCGATCAGCGCGCCGGAAGCTACCCTGGCCCCGTACTCGTGATACTCCCAGCAGGGCCCGCGCTTGTTCGAGCCGCTGTTGGTGATCATGAAAATCAGTGCCTGTTTACGGCTCTTGGTGCCGGCTCGCATCATCTCCACAACAAGGTTGGTCTTGTGCTCATGCACCTCGTCAATCAGCGCCATGTGCGGCCTGGGGCCGGACTGACCATCGTCGGAGCTGATCGGGCGGAAAAACGATCCAGCCTTCAGGTAAGCCAGGTTCCAGATGTTCTGACCGGTGCCACTGCAGGCCAGGCGCTTCGTCAGCTCCGGCGACTGCTGCACCATGGCAACGGCATCTCGAAACAGGATCATCGCCTGGTCTTTTTTCGTCGCCGCCGCGTAGATTTCGGCCCGTGCCTCATTGTCTGCGACCAAGCCTTTCAGCCCCACTCCGGCGGCTAACGGTGACTTTCCTGAGCCCTTCCCACTCTCGACGTAAACCACGCGAAAGCGCCGGTAACCATCATTGGTCTTCCAACCAAAAATGCTGCCGACGATAAATTTCTGCCAAGGCAACAGCTCAAATGGCAGACCTTCGAACTCACCGCCGTTCAGTTTCAGGACCGTGCGGTAAAACCGAATGGCCTTGTTGGCCTCCTCCAGATCCCAAACCAACCCGCGCTTATGCCCTTCCTGTAAGTCCTTCAGATGACGGGCGCATGCGTTTCGTATGTCCGGCCCGGCGACTCGCTCACCGGAATGCACTTCACGCGCATACTGGGTAGCAGGATCCTCAACCGAAGAACTCCGCGAACTGGTCTTCTTGGTCGTCATCGGCTTTTATCTGGACTTTAGATCGGGCGGCTGGGGTGAGGCCGAATTCGACCAGGTAACTTTTAAAGCGTCGGTCGGCGTCAGCGAGCATGGCAACAGCAGGGTTCGCTTTAATCACCAGCTCGCCCTGTGTGCTGGTGGTCTCGTAGGTTCGCCCATTGGCGTCGACAAGTTCGCGCAAAGCGAGAATCTCGGAGTAACAATCACACAGTCGCTCAAGCGCAAAGCCGTCTGCTTCAGTGAGCACACCCATGCGATCGAGCAGGACGGTGAGTCGCCCCCAGGCCACTTGACCTTCATCAGTGAGATGCGCCGGAGTGCTGGGGATGCGCTTGGCTGGCAGTGGCTCTTTCTTGTTGATCGGGCGCTTGCCGGGATTTCCCCTGACCAGCTTCAGCTCTGTCGGGGTCGGTCTTCTCCCAGCCATTTTTTGATCCCAAAAAAAATCATTTCATTTCGCGGCTTTGCGCACGAAGGAGGGCGAACGGTCAGGAAAGGTTTCAGGAAAAACATTTTCACGCCCCCTACCCTGGATCATGGGGCCCCGCAGCGCCAGGAGGCTTTCAGGAGGGCCGATTCCAGTGGTGCCGAGGATCCAGTGGCCTGCCGCTGACATCGCACCCAGCCTCACGCCCTGACTTCTCTAGGCGTTGCTTGTAGGAGCTGTGACAGTTGGTACATAGCGACTGCCAGTTGGCCCGATCCCAGAACAAGGTCATGTCACCGCGGTGCGGGGTGACGTGGTCTACAACGGTGGCCGACACGACGAGCCCTGACTTCTCGCACCTAACGCACAACGGGTTCTTGCGCAGCCATCCTTCGCGGGCCAGCTGCCAGCGATAGCCATAGGGCTTGCGCGGCTTGTCTTGACCGAGTGGATTACTCATTTATCAGTCCACCCTCAGGATCTTGGCCATGTTCCCCTTTGCCCGGCACACCAAGATTGCGGCAAGCAGGTAGAACGCAGTATTGAACCAAGAGGCATCGGCGAAGTCGTTATGCATCACCATGCGACCCACGAGGCTGATGAACTGCATGCCGGTAACAGCGCACGCAGCCCAGGCCATCAGTGACACACCCAGCTTGTAGCGGGCGTCCGGGTAAGGTCGGTAGCGCAGGCCGATCATCACGAAGATGATCGCACACAACACAGCCTGAATAACGACAACCATTCAACCCTCCTTCCTGGCTCGCAGGCGGAAGACCCATTGCAGCCAGCTTGGCATGCGTCCGGTCTCCATCCATTCCAGCAAGCCGGAGAACGTGACCACGCAGAGCACGCCGCAGACGAAGGCGCTGAAACCGGCGGTCTGGGTCCAAGCACGCCCCATCAGCTCAGCTGCACCGAAGTAGCCACCGATCCAGCCTGCCAGCAGATAGCCGACACGGCGCCAGGTGCTGATGTCCTTGGCGAACACCACGTAGAAGAAAGCCCCACCGAACGCGCCGACCAGTGCGGCGAGGTCCAGCTGAGGGAATGCAGCACCCAGGCCGACGCTGGCAAGTACGCCGGTCACTGCGAGGGCGCCGGTACTTGGCTCGGCCATAAGCACTGCTCCATAAAAAAACCCCGGCAATTGCCAGGGCTTTGGGTTTACCACCTGTGGTTTAACTGTCTTTCTTTGCGTTGGTGCCGAACGCCGTAGCCACATTTTCTGCGGCTTTATCATCGTTCAAAATTTTGTGACCCGCGTACAAAAGGCCAACGACTGCAGCTGCTCCTACTGCCAGCTCGACAATTGGATTATCAATTTTTACCGGACCGACTTCGATGAGATTGTCTACGAACCCGCCAACGCCACCGCCTAGAAAATCTTTCATGGCCACCTCCACAGTCTGTGATGGCCAAAGCATATCACCTAAAACGACAAAGCCCGACACTGTGGTCGGGCTTTCGGGGGCACTCCTCAACACGCGCAGGAATGACAGGATGGGGATAATTTCGCTCAGTCGCTCACTGATGTCAACAAGCAATCATGCAGCGCCTTTCATCAGCAGGCCTTCGGCCTCCAGAATCACCCACACCTCAGTCAAGGCGTCATCCACCATGCCGTCGAGCTTCTCGTTAATTTGCGCTCTCCAACGGCGCCGTGTCGGCTCAGGCGTGGCATCCAGATCCCAGGTGTTCATGTCGTAGAAGCTGTCAGCCAGAATGATCACATCCTCTTCCAGCGCCTCGATCCGGCGCTTCTCTGCCCGGCCTGCAGCGACTGCGGCATTTACCGTCGCCTCCCGGCGCCATGGTGAAGCGTCAAGCGGTACCTCGACCGAGACCGAGCGCGGCGCCTTACGTCGTGCGCCCTTCAGTTTCGGGATCGCCCAGGCCGTCACCGCTTTGTAGACGAACAGTTGCGGTGCCGGGCTGGCAATGAGCGGCCTCACCGCTGTGATCGCCTGAACCTTCTTCACCTTGCTAGTGCTGTACTTCGCCACCAGGGCATCCCAGTGTCGCGGGATCAGCAGGTGATGCAGGCGCGCCGACAGCCAGTAATCCACCTGGGTACGATCCAGGCCATGTGAAGGACTGCTCAGCGAGGCCAGGCAGCCGCCCTCCTCTTCGGCTGCCTTGTACAGCTTCTGCCACGCCTGCCCTTTTGCAGCTCCCTTCTCGCCTGCTGCCAATGCCGCAACTACCGCCCCCGATACGCTGCTATAGATCATGTCCTTCCCCTCAATCCCCGGTGTAATTCGTTCCGCCGGCACCGCGGCGGTTGTTCTGTTGGTACTGCGCAGCCGGCCCCATGAGCGCTGGCTTGTTCAACTGTTCGATCTGTCGCTGCGCGGCCTGTAGACGGAGGCTCAACTGGGTTACCAACTCATCAACCGGCAGCGCCTCACCAGTCGCCGCCACCACCCAGCCAGAGGCGTTGCACTGCACGCAGGCCATCTAGTGAAACACCCCTTTGATAACTGCCATCCCCCGGCATGCTGGGCACCGATCCAGCTCGATCACGGCCTTCTTGAAGGCGGGTCCGTGAGTCTTATTCACTTCGCCTCCAGCAGCCGCTTATGGAGCAGAGACACTGGGCGATCTCGGTGCCCGCTGACGGTCAACTGCTCGCCAGTGCGCATCTGAATCTGAAGCAACAGGACGACGCCTTCGCAGCTCTGCACCTGGTCGATGCGAATGGTGCTGATGTCCTGCGGATTCACCGCCAGGCCGCTACCCGGATCGAGCAAAATCATCATTTCGAATCCTCGCCTATGGTTGTTTTGTTGATGGTGCCGCAGCCCTTGTTCTGCGCGGCCTCCAGCGCATTGCGCGAATCTTCGTTTCTACCCTCCTTCAACCCGCGAATGAGGATCAAACCCTTGCCGTCTAAATGGGCGTGCCACTGCTCCAGGGCAATGCGCTTACGCTCCTCGACCGTG
>NZ_JAZBQR010000035.1:0-16452 GCF_036348395.1 Pseudomonas sp. AL 58 | reverse complement strand
GAAGCGGTCGATCTTCGCGTTAAGGTCGGCCAGGATCTGATGGCGCGGATCTGGGATAGGTTCGCCGATCATTGCCGTGGTACCAGCTTGCGCTTTGCTGCTGCCTCCATGGCTTCAACGAACACCATCGCCGCCTTGTAGCTGAAGCAAAAGCCCTTGGTCTTGCCGGTGGCTAGCTCCACGACGTGATAGGCCTTGCCCTTGGTGACCACCTGGTAGCGCACAGTCTGCTCAGGTGCTGGTCGACCGATCATTGCGTGGAAGTCCGTGGTTGCGAGGTGGGCTCGCAGACGAAGGGCAGCCAAGCCCTCCACGCGCTCCTGCATGGCTGGATGCATGTTGGTTTCCTCTAGGTTTTGATGCCCGTCGACCGGGCAGGGAAGGGCTAGTTGGTGTCATCCCGCTGCCCACTCAGTGAGTGGGCAGAAGTGATGCTCTATTGCTCGGTGCGCAGCTCGTGTCTTGGTGTCCAGCCTGTTGGCATCTTCACCATGCAACCGACGCCAAACGCATAGCGGGTTTTGCGATCTGTCTGGTAGCCGTACCAGGCGCAGCCGGTCCAGTTGGCCAGTGACATAGCCGTCATGAACAACGCCAGTGCTCCGCCGCTGACGATCAATGCCGCCCGCGACGCCTTCATACTTCGATGCCGTAGTCTTGAGGGCGCAGACCGAAGTGCAGGCCGATTTCCTTCAGGACGACCAGCTCCGCCTGTTCGATCTCGCCGTCGGCCTGAGCGATTGCGATCATGTTCACGAAGGCTTCCTCGGCATCAGCCTGGACGTTCTTCACGTCGGCCAGCTCGCGCTTGATCGCCAGGCGGCCGACTTGGAAATTGGCATTGAGTTGCGCGGTGAAGCGGTTGATGGTGTCGGTGATTTCGCTGCCGAAGTGCGTCAGGTTCGGGTTTGCACGGATCAGCTCGTCGAGCTTGGCGACTTCAGCGGCTTCGATCTCGCCATCAGCTGCGGCGATCAGCAGGCCGCCACCCACAATGGCCTGCATCAGGTCACGGTTGACGACCTTCTTCATCTCGGCCTGAGCGTTGCCTACTTTCTTGCCAAAAAATTTGCCGAACATGGTGTTTCCTCTGGTTGGGTGATTTCCCGTCTGGTCCTGTCGCCAAGGCCAGCCAGTGAAATCGTCATGCATACATCCGAACCGTCACATAGCCATTGCTGGCCACGACATGCTCCCAGCGGTTGAAGTACACAATCCCGCCGAACTTATTGATTGCGGCCTGCTTGACCTGCTGCAGGACCGCTTCAACGCGTTCGCCTGACTCAGGGAGAGCAAGCCATTCCAGGCGCTTTCCGTTGCTGAGGTGGTTATCGATGTTGAACTGAGCCATCTCTGTTTCCTCCAGTGGATTCCCAAAGCACCCGGTCGCCCAGGTGCTTCAGTGAATCAGTGGTCTTGCTGGCCTCCGTTACTCGCCACGGTGGGCTGGGCGCATTTCTTTCCATACGTTTACGGTTTGGGCCGCCATCACTACTCAGATACGGCGCAGCAGGGTGGGAGTCGCCCACGCCCGGTGCGTCAGTCGTTTCGCTGGCTGGCAGCCTTTCTGCGGTTGGGTTGTTAAAGAGCGTTTGGGTTGCCCCTGGCATCGCTGCCATCGTTGCTGGCCGTTGTTGCGCTGGCTTGGACTGGAGAATATGCATTGATGCATTTACTGTCAATGCGCTGATGCAATATTTTATGCATAAGGATGCATTGAGGCATGTCTGCCTTGCTTGGCTAGGGTTGAGGAATTTGTTCCGGACGAAAAAAAGCCCGCTCATTGGCGGGCTCTTACCGTGCGATGTCGTGTTTTTCGGCTACCAGAGCACTGATGACCAAAACACCTTTCCAAGAATTACGATCTCTTTGTCGATCATGTCCTGGGCGCTGTACTCCTCGTCGGGGTGCTCGTCCCGATTGAAGCTTCTCATCCGTATGCCGCCACCCGGCAGCCGATAAAGAGTTTTCACGCGGAGCTGTCCGTCGTGATTGATGGCGTACATCTTCCCGTCGATGATGTTAACTGAGCCCTGATCAACGCCGACGGTGCTTCCGCCCGGCAGCACAGGCTCCATGCTATTTCCGGAGACAGTTACGCATACAGCATCAGAGGGCTGCACACCTTGGCGCCTAAGGGTGATCTTCCCGAAGCGAAGCTTCTGCCTATTTGACTGCTCTACAACTGTCCGGCCACTACCTGCGGCCAGCTCCACTTCCTTCAGGAAAGGCACATAGACCTCATCGTCATCCAGTGGCGTGCTGTCATCCCATGCATCGATAGGTCCCAGAAAAGTAGCATTCGACTCTACTTTTTGGACGTCTTGGCGCACCACTTGCCCATCTCTTTCCCCTGCGGAAGGTATGGGCAGGCGACCTCTGAGCTGGTCAGTGCTTACACGGAAGTACTCCGCGATCTTGGAGATATGTTTGTCGGCGGGGTCGACGATTTTCCCGCTCAAAATTCTTGAGAGGGTGGATTGAGGCACGCCAGTCCTGCGATGGAGTTCCGTGGCGGAGATCCCATCGCGATTCAGCAGCTCAGTTATGACGGAGGAAACGTTGCGCTTATGCATGGCGTGAATGTTGATTCGCGCTGATGCATATGGCAAATGCGGTTGTGCAATTGCGTCGATGCATTTATGCATATATGATTCCTTCATCAAGAGAGGATGCCTTCCATGAGCAAGATTGGCCTTCAGGCAAAAGTGGAGGCGATTCGGGAGTCCGGATTGGCCTACACGGAGATTGCTGAGCGCTGCAAGGTTGATACGTCGACCATTTTTCGAATTCGACAGGGCTCGATTGTTGACCCTCGGTACTCAGTTGGCGCCGCCATCGACGAACTCTACTGCATCGTCATGCGCAAAAGGCGCGCAGTACTACGAGGCCCGGCGCTTCATCAGTCGAACAGTTGAGCAAATTTTCGCCCTTGTGATGGCAGGGCGCCACTGAAATAGATTCGAGGCTTTACGAATGGACAAGTTTTTGCGGGCCTGCCACGACGCAGTAAAGGACAACGACGCCAAGACCCTGAGCGCAAAGATGGGCGTTCCCCACGTCAGTCTGCTGCAGCGTGCCAACCCGGATAACGATGCTCACCACCTGACCATCGAGCATCTGTTCGGGATTCTCCTGCACACCGAAGACATGCGTCCGCTGAAGGCGCTGGCGGATTCGTTCGGTTTCGACCTGGTAGCGAAGGAAGCACCAGTTCCCAAGGCGCTCACTGCAGCAATGATCAGCGTCGGCAAGGAAGTAGCCGAGCTGACTATCGCTGTACACGTGGCACTCGAAGACAACCACGTCAATCAGATCGAGAAAGCCCAGATCAGCAAAGAGATTGATCACGTCCGCAAGAGCCTGGACGAGATGGCTTCATCGGTTAAGGCCGCCTGATCGCGAGCCACAGCAGCACCGAAACACCATCGGCGGGGGCCGATGAGCAACAACGGCGTAGTCGGCAGTTGAGCCGCTCGCACCAGGAAGACCATTAAGGGGAAGGAAATGGACGGCAGCACATCGGGACGCGCGGGGACATTGAACGCTGAGGGCGGTAGCTCAGTCGGCGGGATTGGTCACGTCTGCGGAAAAGCAATCGCCTGAATCGCAGGCACAAAAAAGCCGGTGGCTAGACCGGCTTCTTCAACAACAACGTGGAGTTGATTATGCACACTGCAATCGATGCAGGCAATAGCGCCACTATCGCGTCAGGTTCTGGCATCACCGCGAATCTGACGCGACAGGTCATGTCGTCGCGAGAGATCGCCGAGCTGACCGGGAAAAGCCACGACAACGTGCTGCGCGATGCCCGCGCCTTGGTCAAACAGGGTGTCCTCAAATCTGAGGAGACCCCCTACACGCACCCGCAGAACGGCCAGGTCTATCCAGAGTTCTTGCTTAGCCAGCGCGACACGCTGGTGCTGGTCTCTGGGTACAACGCTCAACTGCGCGCCAAGATCATCGACCGCTGGCAGGAGCTGGAGAGTGGGGTGGTTGCTCGCCTCCAGGTGCCGACCAATTTCGCTGAGGCACTGCGCCTCGCTGCCGAGCAGGTTGAACAAAACCAAAAACTGCAGTGTGTCATCGAGCGCCAGGCTCCGAAGGTAGCTGCTATCCAGCGTCTTGCTGGCGCTGGTGGAGCGATCTGCATCACTGATGCGGCCAAGCATCTGCAAGTTCCGCCCTCGAAGCTGTTCGCCTGGCTTCAGCAGCATCGCTGGATCTTCCATCGCAACGGATCGACGCGTTGGATCGCCTATCAGCCTCGCATCAGCGCCGGTCTTATGGTCCACAAGGTAACCGCCCTGAAGCCGGATGCCGAAACCGGTGCCGATCGCGCTGCATATCAACCTCTCGTCACACCGAAAGGCCTTGCTCTGCTGGCCGAAAAGAATATTGGAGCCTCGCTGTGAGTGTTCAAGCTATGACCTGGGCGCTCTCTCGTCGCGACCTCGGGAAAGACTCAAGCGCACGCCACGTGCTGTTGTGCCTTGCCAACTATGCCGGTACCGATGGCCGTGGCGCCTTCCCATCGGCCAAGACCTTGACCGAAGACACGGGCCTCTCTGAGCGCACTGTGCGGTCGAAGCTGGATCTGCTGGAAGAGAAGGGGTTGATCGTTCGAGGTAACCAGGCACTGGCTGCTGTGTACATCGATCGTCACGACCGTCGCCCTGTGGTTTACGACCTCCAGATCAAGCGGGGTGCAGTGGCTGCACCTCGTAATGAACGGGGTGCAACTGACGACACGGGGTGCAACGTACAGCAGAACGGGGTGCAATCTACGACAGAACGGGGTGCAGCCATTGCACCCAATCCGTCACTTAACCATCAAGTAACCGAAGAGCAGCAGCCGCGCGAGTTGCAGGATGTGATCGCCGATCAAGATCGCCAGGCGCTGGAGTCTCAGGACGACCTGCAGCGGTTCGCCATGTTCGCCGAATGGAATCCACCGGTCGACAAGGTGTCCGCCCAACTGACCCTGGCCGGCCTCACCCTCGAAGCGCTCACCGAAGAGGCGCTGAAGGGCTTCCTAGGCTTCTTCGTGGCTAAACCCAAGGTGCTCGACAGCAACGGCGGCTGGTGCTTCCGCCTGGCCAAGTGGCTCAAGAGCGAGAAGGCCAAGGCTGCAGCCGAAGCAGAGCTGGACGAGACCAAATCCAACTGGGCACAGAAGGGGGTGCGCCTGTGACCGCGACCAATGTTCGACAACTCCTCGCCAATCGCAAAACCGATCCGACCTACCAGCCACCGGCTGAGCCAGGCCATGTACCGATTGATCCAGCAACCCAGCAGGTCATTGAGGATTTGTTCCTGCGGTTGCGCGGCGCCTGCGGTGCTTGGCGCCAATCCTGGCCAACGCCTTCCGTGATGGATGCGGCCAAGCTGGAATGGCTCGGCGAGTTCATGCGTTCCGGGATCACTCGCCTTGAGCAGATCGACCACGGCATGCGCGTGCTGAGCGCGAGCAAGTCCGCTTTCGTTCCGGCGCCTGGGGTGTTCGTCAGTTGGTGCTTCGCGCCGGAAGGCCTTGGCCTGCCCAGCGTCGAGAAGGCTTACGCCCAAGGCCTGCGCAACTGCCACCCGGCCATGCGCGGGTCGGCGAAGTGGATGCATCCAGCCGTTTATCACGCAACTGCCGCCGCAGGCTTCCACAGCCTGCCGTTGATGTCGCGTGAGCTCGGACTGAGCTGCTTCGAGAAGCACTACCTGGCGCAGTGCCGGAAAATTTGGAAAGGCGAGAGCCTGGGGCCGGTACCGGTCGCCGAGCTTGCTGCACCGCCCGCGCCACGCACTCTCGATGTGGGGCGTGCCGCGCTGCAGGCGCTGCGTGCGGGTCGAGGTGCACGCGCATGACCGATCCGATGCTGGCTGCGCCTGACCTCACTGAGTACCGCTGGGCGCTGTACGCCTGCGGTCACCTGCTGGACCTCACCAATAAGCCCCAGCCGCCTGTTGGCCTGTACCGCGACGAAGCATCGGCGCGAACTCATGGCCTGCGTATGTGGCCATCCACTTTCACTGTCATCGATCTTCACGGAGACGACCGCCAATGAAGCAATCCAAGCTGACCAAGGCCGCGCGCGGCCGGGAGTGCCAGGTGCGCATTCCTGGTGTCTGTAACGGCAATCCCGAAACCACCGTGCTGGCTCATTACCGGATGTCCGGTACCTGCGGCGTCGGCATGAAGCCGAATGATCTGCAGGGTGCTCATGCCTGCAGCGCCTGCCATGACGCTTGTGATGGCCGCGGCAACGTAATTGGCCGCGAAGAGGCTCGCCAGTACCACGCCGAGGGTGTTATGCGTACCCAGGCTCTGCTGATCCGCGAGGGGGTGATTGCCGCATGAATGGCCAGAAACCGCCGTTTCGAAACCCTGCGTCACTGCCTCCTGCCAAGAGGCCCCGCGCCAAGCCCGTCGACCGCGAAGGCCTGGAGCAGGCCGCGCTGATGCGGGAAATCGAACTGCGCTACCCACAGGTCTTTGAGCTGATCTACCACGTCCCGAATGGTGGTCACCGGCACAAACTGGTCGCGGCCAAGTTGAAGCAGCAGGGCGTGAAGGCCGGTATCCCTGACCTGGTACTGACCATGGCGCGTGGTGGTTTCTTCGGCCTGTACATCGAGTTCAAGGCAACCATTGAGCCTGCCCCCGTGTCGGCCAGTCAGTCGGCCTGCTTGCGCCGGTTGAACGAGCAAGGCTATCTGGCGGTCGTTTGCCGGGGGCACTTCGATGCCATGGAGCAGATCCGGGCCTACCTGCGCATGGCGCCGACCGTGGTGGACGCATGACGATGGCGGTCGCGTTCTCCGATGCCGAGATTCGTCGGCAGGCGGCTGACCCATCGGCGGTGCTGATGCGTGATCCTCGTCACCCGGGCTTGTATTTCCGGTTCACCGAAGCACGCCCACGCGGCACCTGGTATCTGGTGGTGCGCAAGCGCTGGAACCGGATCGGCGCCTATCCTGACCTGCCGACCAAGACCGTGCTGGCTGCGCTGCCGGATCTGCGTCAGCGTTTGGCGAACGACACCCAGGCCAGTGCTGCCGTTTCGGCATGGAGCACGCTCGGGGAACTGCTGGCCTGGTACAGCGACCGTATGGGTCGAGATCGCAGCTTGTCGACCAAGCGCAAGGCCACGGCCAAGTCGGCGATTGCCTGCCACCTGATTCCGCGCGTAGGCGGCTTGGCCTTTGCCGAGGTGCGCCACGGCACCCTCGACGCCCAACTGATGTGGCCGCTGCAGGCCACCCTGTCACTGGAGTTCGTCCGACTGATCTTTGGTTTGCTGGTGGTGGCCTGTCGTCGTGCACGCACGCTGGGCCTGATCCCTAGCAACCCGATGGCCGGGATCAAGTTCAGCGACTTCTCGAAGGCCAAGATCAAGGCGAAGGCTGCCCGATTGCGTAGTGTGCAGATTGAGCCGCTGCTTGCCCAGCTGGAGGGCGTATGGGCTGAGGAGCCTGCCGACGCAATGCTGGCCTTGTTGATGCTGTGCCACGGCACCCGCGTCGGTGAGACCCGAATGGCTCAATGGCCGCACTTCAGCTTGGCCGAGCGCAAGTGGCACATCCCCGCTGAGCACACCAAGACGCGTGTAGAGCATTCGCTGCCGCTGACCGACCAGGTGTGCGTCCTGCTGACCCAATACAGAGACACCCAGCTCGCCAGCGGCTACACCGGCCAGTATCTGTTCCCGGCCCGTAACGGCAAGGGCATGAGCGAGGGCCAGGCCAGCGCCGTGTTCACACGACTGGGGAAGGGCGAGTGGACCAGCCATGACCTGCGCAAGTTGGCCCGCACCGGCTGGGCTGACCTGGGTATCGACTTCCTTATCGGCGAGATGCTGATCAACCACGCGATGGGCCACAACGTGCAGGCCTATATCCATACCACGGTCGAGGAGCGTAAGCGCATTGCCCTGGAGCAGTGGCACGCCCATTTAGACGGCAAGGGTTTGATCCTCATTCACGGGTTGAAGGAGGGTAGAAACGAAGATTCGCGCAATGCGCTGGAGGCCTCGCAGAACAAGGGCTGCGGCACCATTCACGAAACAACCATAGGCGAGGATTCAAAGGCATGAAAAAGAGCCATGGCCCCGCCTTCCGCAAGCAGGTGATCGAGCTGGCCCAGTGTCCAGCATGCCGGGGGATGGCGGTCATCGAAGGGGTGTTTCACGAGATGGCCTGCGTGCAGTGCAACGCCTCTGGCTGGGTAGTGGCTGCGACTGGCGATGCTCTGCCGGTTGATGAGCTGGTCACCCAGTTGAGTCTGCGGTTGCAGGCCGCTCAGCGACAGATCGAACAGTTGAACAAGCCGGCGCTCATGGGGCCGGCTGCGCAGTACCAACAGAACAACCGTCGCGGTGCCGGCGGAACGAATTACACCGGGGATTGAGGGGAAGGACATGAGCAACGTAGAGAAGACGGCCGAGTACCTGCTGGAGCATTGGGGGCGCTGGGTGGTACTGGGCTCGGGCGTATCGTGCTGCGCGTCGAGAGAGAACACGATCCTTGATCCCATGATTACGGACGATGACGCGCTGTTCATTGATCGGTTGGTCGGACGGCTGAATAAGCGCTACCCAGAGTGCGGCCAGGTCATCATCAAGTACTACACCTCCCGCGATACTTCGCTCATGGTTGTCGGGAAAAAGCTCGGATTTGGAGAGGAGAAGACCCGCCAGCTATGGAAGGCCGGCGTGGCATGGATCGATGGCGCCCTCGATGCTCGGCGTGAGGCCGCTTGACATCCCCGGTCCTCGTCCGTATCTTTCATGTTACTTTGCGGTAGGTGCGCGAGAGCAAACTCGCCATCACCAGCAGCCTCCTTAAAGCCTCGGCATTTGCCGGGGCTTTTTCGTTTTCGGCTCCTCCACACCCATCGCTCCGAGCTGGGAGTGCTGTTGGGGCCGAACCTATCAATGACACCACCAGGTGAGAGCCGGGAGTGCCCATGAGAATCTCGATTATGTCCGAACCTGGGCCGCTCACTGCTGCTGGAGGTATCGCGCTGTACAAGCTCGGCGCTTTTGGCTTCATTGCTGTTCTTGCTGCCGTGGTCGTCATGGCGATGACGCTGCCGAAAACGGTGCGTGAGTTCTGCGTTGCCATGATCAGCACTACGATCTCCAGTATTTGCGGCGGTGCCTTCGTTGTGCGCTGGCTGGGTATTGGCGATTGGGCGAACGATGACGTAGGGCTCATCGCTATTGGTGGGCTGATCTTCGTGTGTGGCTTGCCTGCCTGGGTGCTGGTCCGTGCCTGGTTCAGGTGGGCTGAGGCTCGGCGGGATAAGGATCTTGGGCAGCTCATTCAGGATGTGGCTGAGCTGCGTAAAGACTTGAGGGGCGAATGATGCCACCTAAAGCCAAGCGCCCATGCCGTGTACCGATGTGCTCGGGCAAGACCAGCGATAGTCATGGCTATTGCAGTGCGCATGCCTCGCTGTCCATAGGCTGGAGCAACCCGGCACGCGGTACTGCCGAGCAGCGGGGGTATGGCTGGGAATGGCGCAAGAAACGCGCCGCTGTACTCAAGCGTGATCGGTACCTGTGTCAGTGCGCCGACTGCAAAGGTCGATGCCTTCCTGCATCAGAAGTTGACCACGTTGTGCCAAAACACCTGGGTGGAACGGACGATTTCAGCAATCTGGCAGCCATAAACGAGGACTGTCACAAGGCGAAAACGCAGCGGGAGGCACAAGAGGCACGCCGGCGAACGTGAGGCGATCAAGTGGCGAAAATTGGTCGAAAAACACCAAACAGGGGGGGGCGGGGAAAATCTCTACAGCTTTCGCCTATCACCACCGATCGCCCAGCATTTTCCACGCGACCGCGAAATAAAAAAATTAGGGTTACCCCGGGCGATGGGGTTGCCGACCGACCACGACGAGGGAGTGCATGGCAAGTCGAGCCCCAGGCGGCGGCCGAAAACCAAAGCCGACAGCGCAAAAGCGAGAGGCTGGCAACCCGGGGAAGCGCAAGCTGAACGAGTCCGAGCCGGACTACTCGACGTTGCTCATTGCGCCGCCGGCGCCGGACTGGATGAGCCAGCATGCTGGCGTCATGTGGGACAAGCTCGCGCCTGAACTGATCGGCGCCAAGGTACTGACCCTCACCGACCTGCATGTGCTTGAGGGTTTTTGTCTGGCTTACAGCCGGTGGCGTGAAGCCGAGGAGGACGTTATGCGTAACGGCATTACGATCAAAACGGCTATGGGCCGTGTGAAGAACCCCGCATGCACCGTGGCCAACGAGGCAATGCGACAAATGACCAGCTACGGTGCCGCCCTCGGCCTGGATCCAGCCAGCCGGGCGCGCCTGGTGGTGCCCAAGTCCAAGAAATCAAATGCCTTTTCCGCGTTGCTCGGAGGCAAGCGCGGGAGCTGATCAATGGCCAATTTCAGCGTTAATCAGGCGAACAAGTACGCCCGTGACGTGGTGGCCGGAAAGGTCGAGGCGTGCAAGTGGGTGCGCCTGGCCTGTCAGCGTCACTTGGACGACTTGGAGGCCAGCAAGAGCAAGGGCTTTAAGTGGAAGTTCAGCAAGCCCGAGGCTGAAAGGGTGTGTGCCTTTGTTGAGCTGTTGCCGCACACCAAAGGCAAATGGGCTCGCGAGCGTCGGTTGCTCAAGTTGGAGCCTTGGCAGAAATTCATTTTCTGTTGTGTGTTCGGCTGGGTCAGCAAGAAGACTGGCCTGCGCCGGTTCCGCGAGGTGTATTGCGAGATCCCCAGGAAGAACGGCAAGAGCGTTATTGCTGCAGGTGTCGCGCTGTACATGCTGTGCGCTGACGGTGAGTTTGGCGCTGAGGTTTATTGCGGTGCGACCACCGAGAAACAGGCTTGGGAAGTATTCCGGCCGGCGCGCCTGATGATGATCAGGACGCCGGACCTGATGGAGGCTGCAGGCGTTGAAATCAATGCGCGCAGCCTGGCCATTCCCGAAGACGGCAGCCGTCTGGAACCGATCATTGGTGACCCGGGCGACGGTTCGTCGCCGAGCTGTTCGCTGGTGGACGAGTACCACGAACACGACAGCGACGACCTCTACGAAACCATGCTGACCGGCATGGGGGCCCGTGAACAGCCGCTGATTTTTACCATCACCACCGCCGGCTCGAACATCGCCGGGCCGTGCTACGAGAAGCGCAAACAGGTGTGCGCGATGCTCGATAAGACCGTAGCCAATGACGAAATTTTCGGCCTTATCTACACGCTCGACGAGCAAGACGACTGGCGTTCGCTGCAGGCCTTGAAGAAGGCTAACCCGAACTACGGCGTTTCGATCTTTCCGGACAACCTGCAGCGAAGCTTGGCGGATGCGGTGCGTTACCCGTCACGGCAGAACGCATTCAAAACCAAGCATTGCAATCTATGGGTGAACGCGAAAATGGCATGGCTTAACCAGCTGGATTGGGACCGCGCAGCCGTCCCGGGCTTGTCCTTGGATGACTTCAAGGGGCGTTCTTGTTACCTGGGCGTTGACCTAGCCAGCAAGTGTGACATTGCGGACGTCGCCCTGGTGTTCCGCGAGAAGGACGAAGACGGCCGCGATCTGTGGTCGTTCTTCAATCGTCACTATCTGCCCGAGGGCGCAGTGCAGAGTGATGGTCCGAACCAAGAGGCCTATGAACGTTGGGTGATTGAGGGGCACCTGATCACGACCGACGGCGAGGAACTGGATTTTGACGTGATCCGCGAGGACGTGAAGGACATTGGCGGCGCGCATCAGGTCGAGGAAGTCGCCTATGACAAGTGGCGCGCTACGCAGTTGGCGCACCAGCTGCAGAAGGACGGCGCCGAAGTGGTCGAGGTCGGTGGTGGAATCCAAACTATGAACCTGGCCATGCGCGAGCTTGAGGCGGCGCTTGTTTCGGGGCGGGTTCGCCATAACGGTGACCCGTTGCTGGCCTGGATGGCAAGCAACGTGGTGGCCCATGAGTACAAAGGCTGCATCACGCCGACCAAGGAAAGCAGCCCCAAAAAGATCGACGGCATGGTCGCCATTTTAATGGCCATGAGCCGGGCCATATTGGCCGAGGGCGTGGCACCGTCGCTGCTTGAAACCCTGTCGGATGACGACTTCTTAGCGATGTGAGAACCCTATGAAAAAGTGGCTTCCTGAAGGGCTCGGGACGGCCGGCTATTGCCTGCTTGTCACTGGGCTTTACATCCAGTTCGGCCTAGGTGTGGCGTTGATTGTCGGCGGCACCCTGTTGGTGGGCGCTGCCATCAAGATGGTGAAACGATGATTTTCGGGGCGATGTATGAGCAGCGCAGCAGCCTGGAAAATCCGAATACGTCGATGAACAGCCAGGAGCTTGCCGAGTATCTGGGGGCGGTCAACGGCATCACGGTCAGCCCGGCAATGGCGCAGAAACTGACGGCGGTCTATGCGTGTATCTACGTGCTGTCGAGCACGATGGCGCAGCTACCGCTGAACGTGCTGCGAAAGGTCGATGGCCGCATTGTTCCGGCCACCGACCACCCGGCGCACTACCTGCTGCACGATGAGCCCAACCAGTGGCAGACCTCTTACCGCTGGCGGGAAACCAAGCAGGCCCACACCTTGGGCTGGGGCAACGGTTTTACTCGCCTGGTGCGCGGCCGTCGGGGCGAGCTGCAGACGCTGGAAATGTGCGAGCCCCAAGTCACTGATCTGGTGAAAAACGGCAATCGCTGGGTCTATGCGACCCAGGATGAAGACGGCCAGCCGCTGGCGGTGTCGCCCGAAGACATGGTGCACCTGCGCGCCATTGGTACGGGGCGGCGAATGGGTACCAGCCCGATTCGACAGAACGCCGACACTATCGCCCTTGGCATGGCCACCGTGCGCTACGGAAAGGAGTTTTTCGAAGGTGGCGGCCGCCCTACGGGGCTGGTCACGGTGAAGGACGGGAAACTAGGTGAAGATTCCTGGCAACGTCTTAAGAAGGTCTGGAACGGCGCTGTGTCCACTCTTGCGGGCTCCAAAAACAAGACCCTGATGTTGCCCGCGGACTTGGATTATAGGGCCCTGACCATCGCGCCCGAGGATGCGCAGTTTCTGGAGACGCGCAAGCTGACCCGCAGCGAGATTGCCAGCATCTTCAACGTGCCGTCGCACATGATCAATGACCTTGAAAAGGCGACGTTCTCCAACATCAGCGAACAGGCCATCCAGTTCGTGCGGCATTCGGTGATGCCCTGGGTAAAGAACTGGGAAGAAGAGCTGAACCGCCGGGTTTTCACCCGGGCCGAGCGCATGGCCGGCTACTACGTCAAGTTCAACTTGGCCGGCCTGTTGCGCGGCACCCCGAAAGAGCGCGCCGAGTTCTACCGCATTGCCATTCAAGACGGCTGGATGAACCGCAACGAAGTGCGCGTGCTGGAAGACCTGAACCCACTTACCGGCCTCGACTCGATGTTGATCAACGTCAACACGCAGTTGCTTGGCGCTGACGGCCTGCCGTTACCCGTAACGCCGAAGGAATAACCTCATGAGTGACTTTGAAAAACGCATGCTGCCCGCGCAGCTATGCGAGCTTCGCGCTGTCCAGCCGACAGGCGATGGCGCCCAGGATCAGCCGCCGCGTATCGCCGGCTATGGCGCTGTTTTCAATCAGCGCAGTGATCTGCTGGGCGGCTTTTTTGTCGAGATCATCGCGCCAGGTGCTTTCGACGAGGTGCTAGCCCAGGACGTGCGCGGCCTGTTCAACCACGACCCCAACTATCTGTTGGGCCGCACTGTCAGCGGCACGCTTCGACTGTCGGTCGATCAGCGCGGCCTGGCCTACGAAATCGACACGCCGAACACGCGGACCATTCGTGACCTCGTTGTCGAGCCGTTGAAGCGCGGCGACATGAGCGGCAGCAGCTTTGCCATGCGTGTGGCCCCTGGTGGCGACACCTGGCACGAAGAAGACGGCGTAGTGGTGCGGACGATCTACAAGATTGCCGAGCTGCGCGACGTGGGGCCGGTGTCCTTTCCGGCCTACCCCGATTCAAGCGCTGCCCAGCGCTCTATGGATGCCTGGAAGCAGGCGCAAAAAGAGGGCCTTGAGGGGCGCGCTCAGTTTGAGCGTGAAGCCCGTGAGCGCCTGCTTGATCTGAACGAACTTTGAACCCCAGGGGGATTTATGACGCTGCAACAACTGAAAGAACTGTACGCACAGAAGTCGGCCGAAATGCGCAGCTTGCACGAAAGCACCGGTGATGATGCCTGGACTGGCGAGGTTCGCGCCAAGTGGGAAGCCATCCGCGCCGAGCTGAAGGGCATCAAGGAAAAGATTGAGCGCGAGGAAGAGTTGCGCGACAACGATCAGGGCTTTGTCGAAGAGCGCGCCCGCCAGGCCGGCAATGGCAACCGTCCCGGCGAGCAGCAGGAAGGCCCTGAGGCCGAGCGTCGCTCGGCGTGGGACGCCTGGGCGCGGCGCGGTATGGAAGGCCTGACCGCTGAACAGCGCTCTCTGTTGGCTGAAATGCGTGCCCAGGGCACCAACCCCGCCGAGGCGGGCGGCTTCACCGTGCCGACTACACTGCAGGCCAAGGTGATCGAAGCGCTGGTTAGCTACGGCGGTATTGCTTCGGTGTGTCAGCTGCTGCAGACCGATAACGGCGCACCTATTGCGTGGGCGGTGAGTAACGGCGGCGAGGAAGAAGGCGAGCTGATCGGCGAGAACAAAGCGACCGGGGAAAAGGATGTTGAGTTTGGTACCGGCACCCTCGGTTCGCACACTATCAGCTCGAAGATCATTCGCGTCTCCGAGCAACTGCTGCAAGACTCCGGCATTGATATGGAAGCGTTCTTGACGGGGCGGATCAGCAAGCGTGTTGCTCGCACCCGAAACCGTCTGATTGTTCAGGGCACCGGTGCTGGTGAAACTGCAGACGCGCCGGCACAACCGAAAGGGCTTGAGGTCTCTGTTTCCCAAGGCGCAATGACGGCCAAGGCGACCACCTTCACCTGGCAGGAACTCAACAGTCTGATTCACTCGGTTGACCCTGCTTATCGTGCAGCGCCTAATTTCCGTCTGGCCTTCAATGACAAGACGTCGCAAGTTCTGGAAGAAATGGTCGACGCCAACAATCGTCCGCTGTGGCTACCGGGCATCGCTGATGATCGCCCGGCCACTATCCTGAAGCATCAGTACGTGATCGATCAGGCCATTGCTGATATTGGCGTCGGCAAGAAATTTGCGTACGCCGGCGATTGGAACGAAGTAGTGTTGCGTGCGGTGCGCAGCCTGACCCTCAAGCGTTTGGTGGAGCGTTACGCGGAGTATGGCCAAGTCGGTTTCCTGGCGTTCGTGCGCTTCGGCCTGGTCCTGCAGGACACTGCCGCCATCAAGGCGCTGGTAGGCAAAACCGCCTAAGCCTGGAGGCGGGGTCGCGCAAGCGGTCCCTGTGTGGCCATGCTGACTCTTGAAGAAATCAAGGCGCATTGCCGCCTTGAGCTGGACGAAACCGAGGAAGACGCGCTACTGCAGGCCTACGGGCGTGCTGCACGGCGCAAGGTTGAGACTGCGACCGGGCGGCGACTGTTTCTGGTGGTGCTTCCGCTTGATGCGCCGCCTGATGCTGGTGGTGATGAGGACTACTTGCGCGGCCTGCTTCCCGAAAATGCGTCCGAGAATGCGTTGCCCGTAACGGATGACGTGCGCCTTGCCATGCTGATGTTGGTAGCGCATTGGTACCGCAACCGAGAGCCAGTCACCGAAGCGACCGCTGGGGGCTCTAAGGCTTTGCCTCTGGCGTTCGATTCGCTGGTTGGCCCCTATCGATGGTTCAGCTTATGAGAGAGCCAGAAACGGGCGAGCTGAGCCACCGTATGGCAGTGCGTATCCGAATCGATAAGTCAGTGGGTGTCGGAATTAAACCGGAGTTCACCCCAGTAGCCAACCGGTGGGTAAAGGTCGAGCCCTTGGGAACTGCCATTTACACCGGTGCGCAACAGACCGGGAATGTGATTACCCACCGGCTCTACTGCAAGTTCGTCAGTGGGCTGGATACGTCGCACGAGTTTGTTGACCGCGGTCGTGTGTTTCGCGTCAAGCGGGCTACCGCTATGCGTGGTCGTAGTATCTGGTCGGTGATCGAAGTTGAGGAGCTGGGGCCAGATGGTCCGCCTGCCAACGAAGGGGGAAGCGATGAGCAATTCGGTTTCCGTTGACGGCTACCTGCATATCGAAGGCTTTGAACAGTTCGACTTTGAAGCCTTCAACAAGCGCAAGGTTCGGGCAGGCATGCGCAAGGTTGGTGCCTTGGTCACTGGCCGCGCGCAGATGAACCTAGCGCTTGGCGGCGGGCAGGCGGGCTACCCAGAAAGTCGAACCGGCGCGACGGTCGATTCGATCAGCTACAAGGTGTCGCGCTCTGGCTTTCTGGTGCGTGTTGCACCGACCAAGACCGAAAGCATGGAAGAGTTCTATCCCGCGTATCTGCACTATGGGGTGCGGCTTGGGTCCAGG
>NZ_JAZBQR010000034.1:0-19491 GCF_036348395.1 Pseudomonas sp. AL 58 | reverse complement strand
ATGGCCTCATGCACCAGCGGCAGGTGTGGCGTAACGCCCGCTGGCTGGCTCCAGGTGTGCAGTTGGCGATGCTCGTCATCGGTCAACCAGTCCAATACCAGCAACGGCTGTTGCGGTTGCTCCATGACTTGGCGCAGCACCGCCTCAAAACGCTGAGCAAAGCGCTCGATACTGGCAGGCAGGAACACATCCACGGCATAGGTGAACGACAGCACAATACGCCCGCTGTCGTCTTCGCTGCTGTCCAGCCCCAGGTCAAACTGGGCGGCGGTTTCCACCTGATCCAAGGCTTCCAGGGTCAGCCCCGGCAGGTGAGCCAATGCGCCAAAGCGCTGCCGCTGATGG
This sequence comes from Pseudomonas sp. AL 58, assembly GCF_036348395.1. Lineage (NCBI taxonomy): Bacteria > Pseudomonadati > Pseudomonadota > Gammaproteobacteria > Pseudomonadales > Pseudomonadaceae > Pseudomonas > Pseudomonas sp. AL 58. Next base: position 19,146 of record NZ_JAZBQR010000034.1, on the reverse strand, counting down.
TTGAACAGTACCTGGAACAACGGGTTGTGGCTCAGGCTGCGTTCTGGATGCAACGCCTCAACCAATTGTTCGAAGGGCAGGTCCTGATTGGCCTGGGCGCCAAGGGCCCGTTCGCGTACCTGCTCCAGCAGGTCGGCAAAGCCTGCGTGGCTATCGACCACGCAGCGCAGCACCTGAGTGTTGACGAACAGACCGATCAACCCCTCGATTTCCAGCCGATTGCGGTTGGCCGTCGGCACGCCGATACGCAGGTCGCACTGGCCACTGGCCCTGTGCAGGCAGACGGCAAAGGTCGCCAGCAGTACCTGGAAGGTCGTCGAGCCCTGTGCCTGAGCGAACTCGCGCAGGCGTTGACCGAAGGCTTCGTCAAGTACACGCCGCTGCTGGGCACCGCGATAGCTTTGCACCGCCGGGCGCGGGAAGTCCCCCGGTAGCTCCAGCACCGCTGAGGTATCCCCCAACTGAGCCGTCCAGTACTCGAGCTGGCGTTGCAGCTCGCCGGCTTCGAGCCACTCGCGCTGCCATTGCGCATAGTCGGCGTACTGCACCGGCAACCCCGGAAGGTCCAGCGCATGGCCTTGAACACTAGCGCTATAGGCGGCAGCAAACTCATCCACCAACACGTTCATAGACCAGCCATCGGCAATGATGTGGTGCAAGGTCAACAGCAGCGCGTACTCGTCATCGGCCAAGGTCAACAGGGTGACCCGAAGCAACGGACCGTTAGCCAGGTCGAAGGGTTGCAAGGCTTCAGCTTCAACGGCGGCAGCCAGGGCTTCCGGGCCCTGCCCGCGCAAATCAATCGACCTGATGGCCAGCGGCGTCGGCGCATCAATCACCTGCCGTGGCTGTGTATCGGCATCTGCGATAAAACGGGTGCGCAGGCTTTCGTGACGCGCCACTAGCCCATCGAAAGCGTTCTGCAGCGCGTTTTGATCAAGCTGACCGCGCAGGCGCAACGCGCCCGGAATGTTGTAGGCACTGTTGGCCGGCTCCAGTTGCGTGAGAAACCACAACCGTTGCTGAGCATAAGACAAGGCCAGTGGCAGGGTGCGATCAGCCGGGCTGATAGGCATCTGCGCAAACAGGTCGATACCTTTCTTCTTCAAGAGTGCGGCCAGTGCCTTGCGTTTTTCAGGGGCAAGGTCTTTCAAGGATGCGATCAGGCTTTGCATAAATTCAGTTCTGTCCTATTCCGCCAGCAGGGCTTCAAGTTCTTCAGTCGAAAGACCGTCGAGTTCTGCCAATGCCGCATGGATATCGTCTTGCAGTTCTTGGCGCGCAGCCTCGGCGTAAGGGCGCAATGCCTCGACATAACGGGCGAAGGCCTCAAGCTGTGGGTGTTCGAACAGCTCGCGCACGCCAACGTCGAGATCGAACTCACGCTTGAGGCGTGAAACGGTCTGTACCGCCAGCAAGGAATGCCCGCCCCGTTCGAAAAAGTGGTCATCAAGGCCCACACGCTCCACGTCCAGTACCTGCGCCCAGATACGGGCGATGGCCTGTTCGGTGTCAGTCTGCGGCGCCCGGTACTCGCGGCCTGCAGCAGCGTCCGGCTCGGGTAGCGCGCGACGGTCGAGCTTGCCGTTGGCGGTCAGTGGCAACGTCGGCAACACCACGATCTGTGCCGGGACCATGTATTCCGGCAGCCGTTCATGCAGGTGGGCCTTGAGCTCGTCCTGAATCGCCGGCGCCGGGCTGGCGACATAGCCCACCAGCCGGGGGCCACCGGCGCCCTCCTTGACCAGCACCGCCGCTTCGTTGACCTGGGGGTGGCTTTGCAACTGCGCTTCTATTTCCCCCAGCTCGATGCGGAAACCGCGAATCTTCACCTGCTGGTCGATACGCCCCAGGTATTCCAGGCTGCCATCGGACAGTCGCCGGGCCAGGTCGCCGCTGCGGTACAGACGTTGGCTGGCATCGAACGGGCTGGCGATGAAACGCTCACTGGTCAGTTCCGGGCGGTTCAGGTAGCCGCGGGCCAAACCGGCACCACCGACGTACAGCTCACCGGCAATGCCGACCGGTTGCGGGTTGAGGGCCGCATCCAGCACGTGCAGGCTGAGGTCGGCCAACGGTCGGCCAATCGGGCTCGGGCCTTTATGGGCAAGGTCTCGCTCGGTGATTTCCCGGTAGGTCACGTGCACCGTGGTTTCGGTGATGCCGTACATGTTGATCAAGCGCGGCTGGCGATCGCCGTAGCGTTCAAACCACGGCCGCAGGCTTTCCAGTTCCAGGGCTTCGCCGCCGAAGATCACGTAACGCAGGCTCAGCGGCGCCGTGTTTTTCTGCGCCAGCGGGATCAACTGACGGAACGCCGACGGCGTCTGGTTCAGCACCGTCACGCCCTCTTCGCTCAGGAGCTTGAGGAAATCTTCCGGTGACCGGCTGGTGAAATACGGCACGATCACCAAAGAACCGCCGTGCACCAGGGCGCCAAAAATCTCCCACACCGAGAAGTCGAAGGCATAGGAATGGAACAGGGTCCAGATGTCGTCGTGCTTGAAACCAAACTCACCCTGGGTGGCCTGGAACAACCGCTCGACGTTGCGCTGGGTCAACTGCGCGCCTTTCGGCTGACCGGTCGAGCCCGAGGTGTAGATCACATAGGCCAGTTGTTCCGGGTCGATAGTCACCTGTGGTGCGCTGCATGGCTCTGCAGAAAGGTCCAGGGTGTCCAGGGCTAATACCTGTACCGGCAACTGCAAGTCCAGGCTGGACAGGCTGATGACCTGTTGCAGGCCGGAGTCCTCGACCATGTAGGCCAGCCGCTCCGCCGGGTAGTCAGGATCCAGCGGCACGTAGGCACCGCCGGCCTTGAGCACGGCCAACAGAGCGACGATCAGCTCCGCTGAACGGGGCAAGGCCACGCCGACCAGTACATCGCTGCCCACACCGAGGCTCACCAAGCGATGGGCCAGTTGATTGGCACGCTGTTCCAGCTCGGCATAGCAGAGGCTGACGCCCTGATGACGGATCGCCACGGCGTCAGGGCGCAACGCCGCCTGCGCGGCAATACGGGTCGAGATCGGCACGAACGCCGGGAAGTGTTGCTGCACCGCGCTCCAGTGCACCAGTTGTTGACGCGCGGTGACGTCATTCAGCTCCAGCCGCCCAAGCGGTTGCGCAGCATCACGGGCCATACCGAGCATCAAGCAGCACAGTTGTGCCATCAGCTGCTGCACGGTTGCGTCATCGAATGCCGCACGGTCATGGCTACAGGAAAACGCCAACGCTTCGCCCAGGTTAACGGTCAGGGCCAATGGGTAGTTGGTCATCTCCAATTGATCGACAGAGCCGAACTGCAGGGCCTGGTCCTGATGCTGGCGCAACGCCTGATCCACCGGGTAGTTTTCGAACACCACCAGCGTATCGAACTGCGCTTGCCCGCCTTGCCCGGCCCAGCCCTGTATCGCGTACAGCGGCGTGTGTTCATGCTCGCGCATGGCCAGGTTGTCGGTTTGCAGGGCGCGCAAGTAGTCGCCCACCGCCTGTTCGGCGAGCGGCTGATGAATAACCGGCAATGTGTTGATGAACAGGCCCAGCCAGGACTCGACCCCTTCCAGCTGCGTGGGGCGACCCGCTACGGTGACGCCGGCGCACACATGCTCAAGGCCCGTGTAGCGCTGCAGCAAAAGCAACCATGCGCCTTGCACCAAGGTGTTGAGCGTGATCCGCTGACGCTGTGCAAATTCGCGCAGACGATGTGTTTCGTCTTTGGTCAGCACCCGTGCGCATGCGCCATAACCGCTTTCCTGGCTCTGGGAGACAGCACTGGCCAACAGGCACGGTTCGTCCAATGGCGCCAGCCGTGCACGCCAAAAGTGCTCACTGGCCTCAACATTCTGCTCTTGGAGCCAGTCGATGTAGTCACGGAAACCGCCTTTGACCGGTTTCAGTGCCAAGGGATCCGCGTAGTGGCGAAGTACCTCGCCAATCAGTTGGGCGTTGCTCCAGCCATCGAGTAACAGGTGATGGCTGGTCCAGATCAGTCGATGACGCTGGTCGCTAACGCGCACCAGGCACAAGCGCAGCAAGGGTGCGTGCTGCAAATCGAAGCCACGGGCGTGCTCTTCGCGTGCCACCTGTACCAGCGCCTTCTCGTCAACGGCGCGTTCACGCCAGTCGAGCACCTGCATCGGCACCTGTAGCTGACGATGAACCACTTGTACCGGCGCAGGCAGGTCTTGCCAGGCAAAGCCCGTGCGCAGGATCGCATGACGCTCCAGTGCAGCCTGCCAGGCGGCGCGGAAACGCTCGACATCCAGGCCGTCGATATCAACACACAGTTGGTTGATGTAAGTACCGGCGTGCGGTGCGAACAATGAGTGGAACAACAGCCCTTGCTGCATAGGCGACAGCGGGTAGATGTCTTCAATTTCACGTGGCGGGACGGCCAGGCTATCGAGTTGCGCCTGGGTCAGTTGCGCCAGTGGAAAATCACTGGGCGTCACACAGCAGGCCATTGGGCTCATGCAGTGATCAAGCAAGCGGATGAGTTCGCGCTGGTAATCGTCCAACAGCACCTGTAACCGGGCACGACTGAAACGGGCAGCGTCAAAGCGCCAACTCGAGCGCAACTCGCCGGCATACACCTGGCAGTTGATTTCCAGCGCAGCCAATGCGGGCGTACCTGCCCCCTGCTCCACCCCTGCCGATTCACTGGCGGGGTGCAGCAGGTCATCGGCGCCGAAGCTGGTGTCGAACTGCCCCAGGTAGTTGAAGGTGACCTGTGCCGCAGGCAACTCATGCAACTGCTCGGCCCTTGCCAAGTAACGCAGGGCACCATAACCAACACCTTTATGCGGCACCTGACGCAGGGTCTCTTTGCTCGCCTTCAGCGTCGTCGCCAGATCGCTGTGAGCGCCAAGGCGCACCGGGTACAGGCTGGTGAACCAACCAACGGTGCGGGTCAGGTCGAGGTCTGCGAACAACGCCTCGCGGCCATGGCCTTCCAGATCGATCAGCACGCTAGGCTGCCCGCTCCAGGCGCACAAGGTCCGGGCCAGGGCCGTCAGCAGCAGTTCATCAATGCGCGTGCGGTACGCCGTGTTCGCGGTTTTCAGCAACTGGGCGGTGCGGGCCTTGTCCAGGGTCAGGGTCAGGCTTTCGATACCGCCGCCGGGGGTGCCGTCCTCCGGGAACTGATCCATGGGCCCCGCAAGCTGCTGTTGCCAGTAGGCCACTTCCGTTTGCAGCACCTCGCCGTGGGCAAAGGCTTCCATGTGTTCGGCCCAGTGCTTGTAGGCGCTGGTCTTGGCCGGCAACGGTAACCCGGCGTAGGCCTGCTGCAAGTCCTCCAGCAGGATGCGCCACGACACGCCGTCAACCACCAGGTGATGCACCACCAGCAGCAAGCGAGCCGTCCCATCGGCCAGCCGAATCTGCACGGCGCGCAGCAGTGGGCCGTCTTGCAGGTTCAGGCTGGCCTGAGCTTCGTCGCAATGGGCGGTGATTTCTGCGGCAGAAGACGCTTCGCGCTCCCACAACACGCCCTGCTCGTTGGGGGCTCGATGGTGTTGAACCCAGCGGTTCCCTTCCTGCTGCCAGCTCAGGCGCAAGGCATCATGGTGTGCGACCAAGGCCTGCAAGGCACGGTTCAATGCCTGGCTGTCCAGCGGTTGCGCAGCCTTGAGCAGTACTGACTGGTTCCAGTGGTGCCGCTGCGGAATCGGCTGTTCAAAGAACCAGGCCTGAATCGACGTCAGCGGCACCGCGCCACTCACCGGGCCCTGGTCAATGGCCAACCCGCCTTCCAGCGGTTTGGCCGCACGCGCCAGGGCTTGCAGGGTCTGGTGTTGAAACAGGTCTTTGGGCGTCAGCGCCAAACCGGCCCGCCGCGCACGGCTGACCACCTGGATCGAAACGATGGAGTCGCCACCCAGTTCAAAGAAGTTATCGTGCAACCCGACCTGCTCCAGCCCCAGCACCTGTTGCCAGATCACGGCCAGTGCGAGTTCTTCCGGCGTGCCCGGTGCCTGATAAACCAGGCTCTCCCATACCGGCTCCGGCAGAGCCTTGCGGTCCACCTTGCCATTGGGGGTCAGCGGGAAGCGTTCCAGCATCAGGATCTTGCTCGGCACCATGTAGTCCGGCAGTTGCTGCCTCAATTCAGCGAGCAAGGTTTCAGCCAGGCTTTCATCCGCAGCAGCGACCACATAACCCAGCAGATGCTTGCCATTGACCACTACCAACGCTTCGCGAACCGCAGCATGGGCCAGCAGGCAGGCTTCGATTTCACCCAGTTCGATGCGGTAACCGCGCAACTTGATCTGCTGGTCGATACGGCCCAGGTACTCCAGTTGCCCGTCATGACGACGGCACACACGGTCACCAGTACGGTACAGACGGCCACCGGTGTTCGAGAACGGGTCGGGGATAAAACGTTCGGCGGTCAGGTCCGGGCGCTGGTAGTAACCTCGCGCGAGCCCTTCGCCCCCTATATACAACTCGCCGATCACGCCCGTCGGAACCGGGTTGAGGTCGGCATCGAGAATATGCGCCTGACGCGCCCCGACCACATCACCCAATGGCGCATAGGCACGCGTTGACGGCCGACCATCGGCCTGCCAGAGCATCGGCGTGATGACGCATTCGGTCGGGCCGTAGCCGTTGATCAACTGGCAACCCAGCGTCTGCTGGAGCAGGCTCAGGATTTGCGTTGGCACCGCTTCACCACCCAAGGTGCAGAGGCGAACCGCCAGCGTCCGCGGTTCACTGCGCAGGGTGTCGCCCAACTGCTGGGCATAGGACGGCGGCAGATCAAGCAGGCTGACCCGCTCGCTGTCCAGCACCTGCAACAAACGCTCGATGCCCCATACATCCTGCCCGCGCATCACCACCCGTGCCCCGGCGGCCAGCGGCAGCAACCACTGCTCGGCGGCGGCATCGAAGCCCAGCGAGGCGAACAGCAACATCGCATCATCCGGCGTCACCTGATAGATACCCTGCATCGCCGCCAAGTGACCGGCCAATGCACCATGGCTGACAGCCACGGACTTGGGCTTGCCGCTGGAACCGGAGGTATAGATCAGGTAGGCCAACTGCCCGGAATGCACCGTCACCTGGGGTTGGCTGTTGGATTCATGTTGCAGGTCCATCCGGTCCAGCACGTAGGCGCCAATACCCGTCGGCAGGCTCATCTCGGTCAGCGCTTCAGCCAGCACCCACTCAAGACCGGCTTCATGGGCCATAAGCGTCAGGCGCTCGACCGGCAATTCAGGGTCCAGCGGCAGGTAGGCAGCGCCGGCCTTGAGCACGGCCAGCATGGCGATCAAGGCGCGTGGCGTGCGCTGCAGCAACACGCCCACGGGCTGCTCCGGCTGCAGCCCGTCACGGAGCAAGCGCTGAGCCAACTGGTTGCTGTGCGCATCCAGTTCAGCAAAGCTCATGTGCAAGCGTTTACCGTGCTCATCCCAGACCAGTGCCACCGCATCCGGCCGCTCAACCGCGTGTTGCGCGATGCGCTGATGAATGGGCAGTGCACCGCTGTAGCGGCTGGCGACTGCCGGTAGCTGACGCTCGGCGGGCAATAGCAGATCCAGGCCTGCCAGCGGTGCGCGAGGCTGGGCCAGCAGTTGCCCAAGCAAGCGCTCGAAGCGCTCAGCAAGGCGGGCAATGCTCCGCGCTTCAAACAGTTCGACGGCGTAGGTAAAACTCAACTGCAATGAACCGTCCGCCGCTTCCAGGCTGTCCAGAATCAGTTCAAATTGCGCGTTACCCACGCTGTTAGGCAGTACTTCGGCGCTCAAGCCTGGCAACTGCCGTAAACCCTGTGCGGTTTCACGCTGATGGTTGAACATCACCTGGAACAACGGCGTACGGCTCAGGCTGCGCTCCGGTTGCAGCGCGTCCACCAGCCGCTCAAAGGGCACGTCCTGGTTCGCCTGGGCTTCAAGGCCAAGGGCATTGACCTGCTGCAGCAGTTGCGCGAAGCCCTCGCGCCCATCGACCTGAATACGCAGCACCTGGGTGTTGACGAAAAAGCCGATCAGGCCTTCGAGTTCCAACCGGTTACGGTTGGCTTGAGGAATACCGATGCGCAGGTCACGCTGGCCACTGTGCCGATACAGCAGCCAGGCATAGGACGCCAGGAGCAGCTGAAACAGCGATGCCCCGTGCTGCCCGGCCAATGCGCGCAAGCGTGTGCCGAAGGCGGCTGGCAAGGTCAGTACATGCTTGGCACCGCGCAGACTCGGCATTGCCGGGCGCGGATGGTCCAGCGGCAACTCCAGCAACGGCTGCTCGCCGCCCAGCCTGTCACACCAGTAGGCCAGTTGTTCGGCGACCTGTGGGCCGTCCAGCCGCTGCTGTTGCCACAGCGCGTAGTCGGCATACTGCAGAGAAAGCGCAGGCAAACGCGCGGCGCGGCGCTCCTTGGCGGCGCGATACAGTTCGGCAAACTCCTCGATCACAATGCCCATCGAGGCACCGTCGGTGATGATGTGATGCAGGGTCAGCAGCAACACCCAGCGGTCGTCCGCACGTTCCAGCAGGGTCACGCGCAACAATGGCCCATTGCCCAGATCAAACGGGCGCAAGGCTTCACGCCGGGCTTCTTCGAGTACGGCGGTGAACGACTGCCCATGCATCGGTACACGGGTGATGGAAATGGGTCGAGGCTCATCAATCAGCTGCTGCGGTTGGCCAGCGGCGTCGAGCGCAAAGCGTGTGCGCAGGCTTTCATGACGCGCCACCAGCGCGTCGAACGCCTGCTGCAGCGCCTGATGATCAAGCGTGCCCTGCAGTTGCAGCGCAGCCGGAATGTTGTAGGCCGCGCTATCAGGCTCCATCTGCGCGAGGAACCACAGGCGTTGCTGTGCGGCCGATAACGGCAACACTGATGGTCGAGGTGCAGCCCTTAACGGTACCTGCGCCGCAACCTGTTCAGGCAACTGTGCGACAGCGCTGGCAAAGCCGGAAAGGTCAGCGGCTTCAAACAGGCAGCGCAACGGCACTTCACGCTTGAGTTGTCGACGAATGCGGCTGATCACCTGGGTTGCCAACAGCGAATGGCCACCCAGCTCAAAGAAATTGTCGTCCAGCCCTACCCGTTCAACACCCAGCACCTGCGCCCAGATCCCGGCCAGGCTGATCGCAGGCTCGCTGTCGGCGGCTCGCCATGCGCGGGCCTGCCATACCGGCTCAGGCAAGGCCAGCCGGTCGATCTTGCCATTGGGTGTCAGCGGCAGTTGCTCCAGCACCACGATCTGCACGGGCACCATGTACTCGGGCAGACTGCGACGCAGTTCGGCTTTAAGGGTTTCGGCCAGCGTTTCCCCCGCTGAGGCCGCGACATAACCGACCAGGCGCGTGCCAGCGGCGGCTTCTCGGGCCAGCACCACGGCAGCACGCACCTCGGCGTTGGCCAGCAGTTGCGCTTCGATTTCACCCAATTCAATGCGGAAGCCGCGAACCTTGACCTGATGGTCGATACGTCCGAGGTACTCCAGGACGCCATCGGGCCGCCAGCGCACCAGATCGCCTGTGCGGTACAAACGCGCCCCCGGCTCACCGAACGGGTCTGGCACAAAGCGCTCGGCGGTCAGGTCCGGGCGTTGATGGTAACCACGGGCCAGGCCTGCGCCGCCGATGTACAACTCTCCGGTGATGCCGACTGCAACCGGCTCAAGACGCGCATCGAGTACATAGGTCGAGGTCGCGGCGATGGGCCGGCCAATGGGTTGGTTCGCCGGGCTGACGGCGCGCATGGCTTGCGCGGTGGACCAGATGGTGGTCTCGGTGGGACCGTACAGGTTCCATAGCCGGGCACCGTTACTGCCCAGCGCTTCGGCCAGATCGCGCGGCAAGGCCTCTCCCCCGCAGATCAGGGTGTGCCGCGATGACGGCTGCCACCCGCTCTCCAGCAGGATGCGCCATGTCGCCGGGGTTGCCTGCATGACGTCGGCCTTTTCCAGCGCGGCTTGCAGCGCCAGGCCATCGCGGGCCTGTTCGGCACTGGCCAGCAGCACGCAGGCGCCACGCGTCAGCGGCAGGTACAGTTCCAACGCGGCGATATCGAACGACAGCGAGGTCACCGCCAGCCAGGACTGATCGGCAGCGATGCCCGGAGCCTCGGCCATCGATTGCAGGAAGTTGCTCAATGCGCCATGACGGACCATCACCCCCTTGGGTTTGCCGGTGGAGCCCGAGGTGTAGATGACGTACGCCAACTGCTCCTCAGCCACGGCAATGTTCGGGGCCGTGCTCGGCTCTGCGCCAAGGTCCAGTGTGTCCAGATGCAAGGCCTGGATGCCTTGCGCCACGTTCAGGCGCTCTGCGACCACGGTGCTGGTCAGTAGCAGCTCCAGGCCCGAATCTTCGATCATGTAGGCCAGGCGCCCCGCCGGGAACTCCGGGTCCAGCGGCACATAGGCCGCACCGGCCTTGAGCACGGCGAGTAACGCCACTAGCAGATGGGGTGAACGCTCCAGCGAGACCCCCACCCGCGCATCGGGGCCAACGCCCAGCGCTAGCAGCCGATGCGCCAGACGATTGGCCCGTTGCTCCAACTCGACAAAGCTCAGGGTTGTGCCCTCGGCAACCAGCGCAGGTGCATCCCCCTGGCGTGCGGCGCAGGTTTCAATCAGGCGGTGCACCGCTGTCAGTTCCGGGAAGCTGCGGGTGTTATTGGCCAAGGCCACGATGCTGCGACGCTCGTCCTCGTCGAGCAATGGCACTGCGTCCAGTGCACAATCCGGGGTCTGCGGCAGCACCTGCAACAGGCGCAGGAAGTGTCGCGCGAGCTGCTCAATACTGGCCGCGTCAAACAGGTCAGTGGCGTAGCCGAAGGTCAGCCGCAAGACGCCAGCGCTGTCCTCCTCACTGTCCAGGTTGAGGTCGAACTGCGCGTTACGGCTTTCACGCTCGAACGGCTCGACACGCAGCCCCGGTAACCGAGCCAGGGCATCAAGGTCACGACGCTGATGGTTGAACATCACCTGGAACAGCGGGTTGTGGCTCAAGCTGCGCTCAGGTTGCAACGCTTCGACCAGTTGCTCAAACGGCAGGTCTTGATGTGCCTGTGCCCCAAGGGCGGCTTGCTTGACCTGTTCAAGCAAGTGGGCGAAGCCCTGTTCGCCGTCCACTTCACTGCGCAACACCTGGGTGTTGACGAAGAAACCGATCAACCCTTCACATTCCAGGCGCTGACGGTTGGCGATAGGCACGCCAATACGCAGGTCCCGCTGACCACTGTAGCGATACAACAGGACCTGAAACGCCCCGAGCAGCACCTGAAACAGCGTACAGCCGTGACGCTGGGCAAACTGACGCAGCTCATCGCTGAGCGCCGCCGGTACGACCAGCGCATGTTTGCTGCCACGGTAATCGCGCACTGCCGGGCGTGGGTGGTCGGCGGGCAGTTCGAGCATCGGCTGACGCTCACCCAGTTGTTGCCGCCAGTAGGCCAGTTGGCGATCCTGCTCCCCCGCTTCCAGCCAACTGCGCTGCCACAACGCGTAGTCACGGTACTGGATCGTCAAGGCCGGGAGCTCAGGCTCGCTGCCGGCGCTGAACGCCGCATAGGCCTTGGCGAACTCGTCGATCAGTACCTTCATTGACCAGCCATCGGCGATGATGTGGTGCAGGGTTACCAACAGCACATGCTCGTCATCGGCCAGACGCAGCAGGCCAACCCGCAGCAACGCGTCGTGTTGAAGGTCGAACGGCGTCAGGGCCTCGAGCGTGGCCGCGTCTCGCGCAGCGCCTTCACGTTTAGCGGCCGGCAAATCGCACAGGTCCTGCTCGCGGATGTCCAGCGCTTGCTGGTTCAGCACGATCAACTGTGGCTGATCATCGTGACCACGCTGAATACGGCTGCGCAGTGTTTCATGACGCGCAACGATCCGCTCGAACGCACGCTGCAGGGCGGCACGGTCCAGTGTGCCGCTCAGGCGCAGCGAACCGGCGATGTTGTAGGCACTGCTCTGCGGCATCAATTGTGCGAGGAACCACAGGCGTTGCTGCGCGTATGACAGTACCCCACTGTGGGCACCGATCCCCGCAGGGATCGGCAGCAAGTTGAGGTTAAGGTTCTGTTCCCCCAAGCGTTGGAAAAACACCCGACGTTTCTCACCGGGCAGCGCCATGAAGCGCTGTGCCAGTTCTAGCGCGACAGTCTGGTCAAGCATGTTCAGTCAATCTCCAAATCGGTGAGAAGTGCTGCCATCCGGCGTGCGGTGTCGGCGTTCAACGCCTGGCTGTGGCAGGCATCGACCTGCGCGCAGAAACGCGTCAGGGTGGTGGCTTCAAAAAGCTCGCGCAGTGCAACCTGAGTACCCAACTGCTGTTGCACACGGGAAATCACCTGGGTTGCCAGCAGCGAGTGGCCGCCCAGTTCAAAGAAGTCATCGTCCAGGCCGACCCGCTCAACGCCTAACAGTTCGGCCCACAGGCTGGCTACAGCCCGCTCGGTATCGGTCTGCGGCGCCCGGTACTCGCGGCCTGCAGCAGCGTCCGGCTCGGGTAGCGCGCGACGGTCGAGCTTGCCGTTGGCGGTCAGTGGCAACGTCGGCAACACCACGATCTGTGCCGGGACCATGTACTCCGGCAGCCGTTCATGCAGGTGGGCCTTGAGCTCGTCCTGAATCGCCGGCGCCGGGCTGGCGACATAGCCCACCAGCCGGGGGCCACCGGCGCCCTCCTTGACCAGCACCGCCGCTTCGTTGACCTGCGGGTGGCTTTGCAACTGCGCTTCGATTTCACCCAGCTCGATGCGGAAACCGCGAATTTTCACCTGCTGGTCGATACGCCCCAGGTATTCCAGGCTGCCGTCGACCCGGCGCCGGGCCAGGTCGCCGCTGCGGTACAGGCGTTGGCTGGCATCGAACGGGCTAGCAATGAAGCGTTCGCTGGTCAGTTCCGGGCGGTTCAGGTAGCCACGGGCCAAGCCGGCACCACCGACGTAAAGCTCACCGGCAATGCCGACCGGTTGCGGGTTGAGGTCCGCATCCAGCACGTGCAGGCTGAGGTCGGCCAACGGTCGGCCAATTGGGCTCGGGCCTTTATGGGCAAGGTCTCTCTCGGTGATTTCGCGGTAAGTCACGTGCACCGTGGTCTCGGTGATGCCGTACATATTGATCAAGCGCGGCTGGCGATCACCGTAGCGCTCGAACCACGGCCGCAGGCTTTCCAGTTCCAGGGCTTCGCCGCCAAAAATCACGTAACGCAGGCTCAGCGACGCCGTGCTTTTCTGCGCCAGAGGGATCAACTGACGGAACGCCGATGGCGTCTGGTTCAGCACCGTCACGCCCTCTTCGCTCAGGAGCTTGAGGAAGTCTTCCGGTGAACGGCTGGTGAAATACGGCACGATCACCAAAGTGCCGCCATGCACCAGGGCGCCAAAGATTTCCCACACCGAGAAATCGAAGGCGTAGGAATGGAACAGGGTCCAGACGTCGTCTTGGTTGAAGCCGAAATCGCCCTGGGTGGCCTGGAACAGCCGCTCGACGTTGCGCTGGGTCAACTGCGCGCCTTTCGGCTGGCCGGTCGAGCCCGAGGTGTAGATCACATAGGCCAGTTGTTCCGGGTCGATGGTCACCTGTGGTGCGCTGCATGGCTCTGCAGAAAGGTCCAGGGTGTCCAGCGCCACCACCTGTACCGGCAACTGCAGGTCCAGGCTGGACAGGCTGATCACCTGTTGCAGGCCGGAGTCCTCGACCATGTAGGCCAGCCGCTCCGCCGGGTAGTCCGGATCCAGCGGCACGTAGGCACCGCCGGCCTTGAGCACGGCCAACAGGGCGACGATCAGTTCCGCTGAACGGGGCAAGGCCACGCCGACCAGCACATCGCTGCCCACACCGAGGCTCACCAGGCGATGGGCCAGTTGATTGGCACGTTGCTCCAGCTCGGCATAGCAGAGGCTGACGCCCTGATGACGGATCGCCACGGCGTCAGGGCGCAACGCCGCCTGCGCGGCAATACGGGACGATACCGGCACGAACGCCGGGAAGTGTTGCTGAACTGCACTCCACTGCGCCAACTGCTGCCGCTCGGTAGCGCTGTTGAGCTGCACCCCACCCAGCGCTGTGTCACTGCCAGCCACCAGTTGTTTGAGCACCTGCAGCCAATGTGCGCCCAACCGCTCAATGGTCGAGTGTTCGAAGCGTTCGGCGGCATACAACAGGCGTACGTGAACCACGCCGTCAGTGTTTTCTTCGGTGTCCAGCACCAGGTCAAATTGAGCACTGCGCTCAGTCAGTTCCAGGCGTTCAAAGCCGAGCCCGCTGCGTTGTGCCAGGCCGGCGATATCGCGGCGCTGGTGGTTGAACAACACCTGAAACAGCGGGTGCGTCCCGGGTGTGCGCTGGCTGACCAGCGTCTCCACCAACTGCTCGAACGGCACGTCGGCGTGGGCCTGGGCGTTGAGGGTGACATCCCGGGCCTGGCCCAGCAGTTCGCCAACCGTCTGCACAGCAGCCAATTGCAGGCGCAGTACCAGCGTGTTGATCAAACAACCCACCAGCCCCTGGCTTTCGCCCTGCTCGCGGCCACTGACCGGCAAGCCGATGCGCACATCGTGTTGCCCGCTGTAGCGTTGCAGCAGCAGACCGAAACCGGCCAGCAGCACATGGAACAAGGTACAGCCATTGGTTTGCGCGGTGTGGCGCAGATCCGCGAGCAATGCCCCGTCCAGCGTAAAGCCATGGCAGGCGCCACGCCCCTGCGACAGTTCCGGGCGGGCACGGTCATACGGCAGGGCCAGCGGTTCGCCCGCGTCCTCCAGTTGCGCGGTCCAGTAACCCAGTTGGCGTTGCATCTCGGCGCCATCCAGACGCTCACGCTGCCAGGCGACGTAATCGACGTAGTCCCACGCCAACACAGGCAACTGCGCAGTCCGCCCAGCCTTGGCGGCGGCGTAGCACTCACCCAGTTCGTCCATCAACAATGCCATGGACCAGCCATCGGCGATCAGGTGATGCAGGCACACCAGCACGACGTGCCGGTCCTGTTCAAGCTGCATCAGCGTGACCCGCAGCAACGACGCATGCTCCAGATCGAATGGACGGGCG
This sequence comes from Pseudomonas sp. AL 58, assembly GCF_036348395.1. NCBI lineage: Bacteria > Pseudomonadati > Pseudomonadota > Gammaproteobacteria > Pseudomonadales > Pseudomonadaceae > Pseudomonas > Pseudomonas sp. AL 58. The sequence continues at coordinate 4,135 of NZ_JAZBQR010000034.1, read as the reverse complement.
ATCTCGTCGGCGGCTATCTGATGCACTGCAGCAAGGCGTTGCCCCGGCGCTACATGGTTCACGTCGACATCGCGCCACTGCGGTCTGCGCCCAGCGACGATCCTGAGTCGCGGTTGCCCGGCGTCATCGAAAAACGCGGCGCGCAGCATTTCATGGCGTTCCGCCAATTGGGCAAAGGCCTGGCGCAAGGCGTCATGCTGCAGTTCGCCGCTCAGTTGCAAGGCACCGGCAATGGTGTAGGCACTGCTTTGTGGGTCCAGTTGCGCCAGGAACCACAGCCGTTGTTGCGCCGCAGACAGCGGCAAGACGCCCGTGCGTGGCAGCCGGGGAATAGCCGGCGCCTCGGGTGCGGCCAAGGCCGCCGGCGCCGGTTGCAATGCCGCCAGGGCAGCAATGGTCGGCATGGCGAACAACTGTTTCGGTGTCAGCTTCAAGCCACGTTTTCTGGCACGGGCAATAATCTGCAGGCTCAGGATCGAGTCGCCGCCCAGTTCAAAGAAATTGTCGTCACGACCGACCTTGTCGCACTTGAGCACCGCCTGCCAGATCTCGGCCAGGAGGGTTTCGTGCTCGCCTTGCGGGGCCGCGAAGTGCTGCGTGGGGCTGGCCTCGGCCGGTGCGGTCGGCAAGGGCAAGGCGTTTCGATCGAGCTTGCCATTGGCATTCAACGGCAAACGCTCGAGCAGGATCAGTCGGGCCGGCACCAGATAGTCCGGCAGGTGCTGTGCAAGGTGCTCGCGCAGGTTGTCCAAGTACAGGTGTGTGCCTGTTTCTGCCACCAGATAGCCCAGTAACTGCGGATGTTCATCGGCGTTCAGGCTGGCCAGTCGCACCGCAGCGGCCGCGACACCCGGCAATGCACTCAAGCAGGCGGTGATCTCACCCAGTTCGACGCGGTTACCGCGAATCTTCACCTGATCGTCAGTGCGGCCAAGAAACTCCAGTTGCCCCTCACGCAGGCACACACGATCCCCCGTGCGGTACAGCCGCTCGCCCGGGAATGCAGGCGCGAAGACAAAGCGCTCAGCGGTCTGCCCGGCTTGCCCCAGGTACCCTCGCGCCAGACAGCGACCGCTGAGGTACAGCTCTCCCGGCTGCCCGGCGGGCAACAACCGTTGCTCGGCATCCAGCACCCGCGCAACCACGTTGGCCAGCGGCCGGCCCAACGGCAGGCGATCGGGTGTCGAGTGATCAGCGCCCAGTGCCCAGGTCAGCACGCCCACCGTGGTTTCACTCGGGCCATAGTGGTTGATGATCCGGCAATCCGGACGCAATGCGCGAATGCGTTCCAACAGCGCCCTGTCGCAGGCTTCGCCCCCTACGATCAGGGTATGGCCGGGCAGCACATCGGCTGCGCGCTCGGCGTGCAACAGGCCACGCAAGTGGCTTGGCACGATTTTCAATACCTCAACCTGATGGCGCGTCATGTACTCGGCGAAGCGGTCGGGGTCAAAGCGCCGCTCCTGCCCGGGCACATGCAGCAGGCCGCCATTACACAAAGCGCCGAACAGCTGGGTATGGCCCAGGTCCGCAGCACTGGTCGACACCAGCGCCATGCTTGCCCCGGAGGGCAATTGCAGGCGTTCGAGAATGGCCTGTACATAGTTGGCCAATGCGCCATGCTCGACCAGAACGCCTTTGGGCTGCCCGGTAGAGCCCGAGGTGTAGATCAGGTAGGCGCCCTGCTCGGCGGACACGCTCAGTGCCGGGGCTTCGGCGCTCTGGCCGCTCAGCTCAGCGCTGTCCAGCGCCAACAGCGGATGCGCGCAGGCTTCGGCCAACGTTTGGGTGGCAGCATGGCACAGCAGCAACGCCGCACCACTACCGTCAAGCAGCCTGCCAAGGCGTTCAGCGGGCTGGCGACAGTCCAGCGGCAGGTACACCGCACCAGCCTTGAGGATGCCGAGCAAACCGATGACCAGGTCAACCGATGGCTCGACACACAGGCCAACCGGCGTTTCCGGGCATACACCGCGCTCGATCAGCGCATGGGCCAGGCGGTTGGCGGCCACCTCGACCTCGGCGCGACTCAGCCATTGCTGTTCGTCCTGTAGCGCAGGAGCATCGGGGTTCAAGGCCAGCTGTTCGGCCCAGCCATCGAGCACCGTCACCCACGGGAACTCACGTGTATCGCCGCGCAGTTCACTCAGCGCGTGCGCTGCATCGCCTGGCAGCGCCACCGGCAGTTGCTGCACACGCTGTTCAGGTTGGTTGGCCATGGCCATCAGCACCTGCCGCACTTGCAGCAGCAAACGTTCGATCTGCTGCGCGGTGAACGCTGCGCGTTGGAACGAGAACGTCAGGTGCAGTTGCTCGTCGAGGCTGGCGATCAGGCTCAACGGGTAGTTGTTACGCCCACGTGCAGCTGCCTCGGCCGCCTGATCGTCGAGCAGGCTCAACTTCAGGCCCGCCGGTTGCTGGCGCAGCACCTCGTCCAGCGGGTAGTTCTCGAACACCAGAATGCTCTCGAACAGTGCGCCGCTCTGCACGCCGTCGCCGGGACGGGCCACGCGCTGCACGTCGGCCAGTGGGCTGTGCTCCAGCGCACGCAAGTCCAGGTTGGTGCGCTGCAAGGCTTGCAACCAGGTCGCCACCGATTGCTCCGTCGGCAGTTGAACCCGCAGCGGCAAGGTGTTGATGAACAGCCCGACCATTTCCTCGACCCCGGCCAGCGGCAAGCCGCGACCAGAAACCGTGATGCCGAACAGCACATCGCTGCTGTTGGCATAGTGCCCCAGCAACACGGCCCAGGCGCCCTGCAACAGGGTGTTGATGGTAACCCCCAGACGCTGCGCCGCAGCACGCAGATGCGCAGTTTCACTGTTTGCAAAGGTACTGCCGAGTTCGGCATACCCCTGTTGCCCGGATGCCGTTGAAAGGCGACCCGGCAGCGGCGTCGGCGCCGTCCAGTCGGCCAATTGCCCGCGCCAGAAGTCCTGGCGAGCCGCTACGGATTGCCGTTGCAGCCAACCGATATAGTCGGCGTACGGCCGTGAACCGATCGCGCCCGCCCCGGCTGCATGGCCATGATAATGGCCCAGCACATCGCGCAGGATCAGGCCCATGCTCCAGCCATCAAGGGCGATATGGTGGTTGCTCCAGATCATCCACCATTGCTCTTCAGCAACACGTAACAGGCCCAGGCGTATTTCACCGGCACGGCGGAAATCGAAACCGGCACGGCGCTCCCCGTCCAGCAGGTCCTGACGACGTTGGCGCTGTTCACTCAGGCTCAGGCCGCGCCAGTCATGGGCCTGCAGAGTGACCCGGGCATGGCGCTGCACCACCTGCAACGGCATGCCGACTTCTTCCCAGTAATAGGCTGTACGCAATACCGGATAGCGCTCGGCAACCCGGGTCCAGGACGCAATCAATGCCTCCTGGTCCAGCAGGCCTTCGATGAGGAAGCCACGCTGGTAGAAGTAGGCATCCTCGGCGCCGTCTTGCAGAGCGTGGAACAGCATGCCCTGTTGCAGCGGCGATAACGGATAGACGTCTTCGATTTCGCGGGGCGCCAACGGCAAGCTGTCCAGTTGCTCCTGACTCAGGCGGGTCAGCGGGAAATCGCTTGGCGTCACCCCGCCCGCTTCGGCGCTCAGGCAATGTTCGAGGACTTCGTGCAACGCCTCGGCGTAGCCGTCCAGCAAGGCCTGCACACTGGCAACACTGTGCTGCGTCGTGTCAAAGCGCCAGTTCAGGCTCAGCTCTGCGCCATGCACCTGGGCATTGATTTCCAGGCGCTTGAGCGAGGGGGCTTGCGCGCTCTGGACTTGCCCACACGACTCCGCTGCCAAGACGAACAGCCCCTGCGCCGCGAAGCTGGCGTCCAGTTGGCCGAGGTAGTTGAAGGTCACCTGCGCAGCAGGCAACTCAGCCAGTTGGGACGCCCCCGCCAGATAACGCAGGGCGCCGTAACCGACGCCTTTGCTGGGCACCTGACGCAAGGCTTCCTTGATTGCCTTCAGGTTCTCGCCGATGCCTTCGAAGCGCATCAGGCGTTGTGGGTACAGGCTGGTGAACCAGCCAACGGTGCGGGTCAGGTCGATGTCCGCGAACAGCGCCTCGCGGCCATGGCCTTCCAGATCGATCAGCACACTGGGCTGCCCGCTCCAGGCGCACAAGGTACGGGCCAGGG
>NZ_JAZBQR010000033.1:0-23132 GCF_036348395.1 Pseudomonas sp. AL 58 | reverse complement strand
CCGCGATGCAGCCACCGCGAACTCACTGACACCCCACCGACGCCATCGCAGGCAAGCCAGCTCCAACAGAGCCCGCGCCAGCCTGTAGGAACCGGGCTTGCCCGCGATGCAGACGCCGCGAACTCGCTGAGACCCCACCGACGTCATCGCAGGCAAGCCAGCTCCAACAGAGCCCGCGCAAGCTGTAGGAGCCGGGCTTGCCCGCGATGCAGGCGCCGCGTACTCATAGGCCCCGCGCCGAGGCCATCGCAGGCAAGCCTGCATCCCCCAGAGGCTTTAGCGATCCTCGGGGGCTTCCTGCAGCAGTTCGCGAAACTCGTTCAGCGGCAGTGGGCGGCTGTGCAGGTAACCCTGGTAGAGGTGGCAACCCAGCTGTTCAAGAAATTCCAGTTGCTCGGACAACTCCACCCCTTCGGCAATCACCGCCAGGTCCAGGCTGCGGGCCATGGCGACGATGGCGCGGACGATCTCGGCGTCGTTGGGGTCTACTGGCGCGTCGCGAACGAACGATTGGTCGATTTTCAGTGCATCAACCGGCAGTCGTTTGAGGTAGGTCAGTGACGAGTAGCCGGTACCGAAGTCGTCCATGGCGAAGCTGACGCCAAACGTCTTGAGTTCGCGCATTTTGTTGATAGTGTCTTCCAGGTTCTGGATCACGATGCCTTCGGTAATCTCCAGCTTGAGCATCCGGTAGGGCAGGCCATAGTCATCCAGGCTGCGGCGTATCCGTTCGACGAAGTCGTTCTGGCGGAACTGCCGTGGGCTGATGTTGACACACAGGCTGAACTCATCGGCATCGATCAGGCCGTCCTGCAGCATGCGCGCGCAGGCATCGCAGGCTTCGTCGAGAATCCAGCTGCCGACTTCAAGGATCAGGCCGCTTTCTTCCAGCACCTGGATAAACTGGCTGGGCGGTTGCTGGCCCAGTTGCGGGTGATGCCAGCGCAGCAAGACCTCGGCGCCGATGATGCGGTTATCGCGGGCGTCGACCTGCGGCTGGAAGTGCAGTGCCAGTTCACCCCGTGCCAGTGCAAGGCGCAGGTCATTCTCCATGCGCAGGCGCTCGCTTGCGGCCTTTTGCATGGTGTTGTGGAACAGTTGAGTGGTGTTGCGGCCCGAGTCCTTGGCGCGGTAGAGGGCGATGTCGGCGCGCTTGAGCAGGTCGGCCGGGGTCGAGCCATGGTCGGGAATCAGTGCCACGCCAATGCTCGGGGTTACTTGCAGGCGTTGTCCGTCCAGTGACATCGGTTCCGCCAGCAGTGCTCGCAGGGTGTCGGCCAGGCTACGAACCTTGTCTTCGACCTCTTCACGGCTACCTTCCAGGCCGCTGATCAGTACAACGAACTCGTCCCCGCCGAGCCGCGCCACGGTGTCTTCCAGGCGCACGCTGGCCTCCAGACGAGCGGTGATGATTTTCAGCACGGTATCGCCCACCGGATGGCCCAGCGAGTCGTTGATGTGCTTGAAGTGGTCCAGGTCGAGGAACAGCAGGGCGCCGCGCAGGTTGTGACGTTTGAGCAAGGCGATCTGTTGGCTCAGGCGGTCCATCAACAAGGCACGGTTTGGCAAATTGGTCAGCGAGTCGTGATAGGCCAGGTGGCGAATCTGCGCCTGGGCGTTTTTCAGTTGGCTGACATCGCGTGCGGTCAGCAGCAGGCACTCGGCTTCATTGAGCGTGATGGGTTCTACCGACACTTCCAGGGTGAGCACTTCACCGCGCTTGTTGCGCCCAAGCATTTCCCGATGGTGGACCCGGCCCTTTTCCAGCAGTTCGGCAAGCAGTGCTGCCCGCTGTTTGTCGTCAGCCCAGACACCGATCTCCAGGGATGTGCGGCCAATGACTTCGGCGGTTTTGTAACCGGTCAAACGGCAGAAACCGTCGTTCACCTCCAGGTAGCGGCCGCTCTCGCGTTCGGTGATGGTGATCGCGTCGGGGCTTGAGTGGAAGGCTTTGGCGAATTTCTCTTCGCTGGCTTTCAGCGCAGCTTCGGCGCGTTGTTGCTGGGTAATGTCACGCAGGGTGGTAACGCTGCACGGCTCATTGTCGACCTTGATCAGGCGGCTGGAGATTACGCAGGTCAGGGGGTGGCCATCCTTGTGGTTGACCAGCACGGCGACATTGTTCAGGGCCTGATCGCGAATAACCTGTTCAATACGCTTGGCCCGTTCGCTCGACTCGGCCCACAGGCCGATCTGTTCGGCGGTGCGCCCGAGTACTTGTTTGGCTTGCCAGCCAAAGGTCTGGGTAAAGGCCGGGTTGATCTCGATGAATTGACCGCTGTCCTGGCGGGTTACGCAAATCGGGTCTGGGCTGGCCTGGAACAGGCTGGCGAATTTTTCTTCCGAGCTGGTCAGGCGCTGTTCGCGTTCGACCTGTTCGGTAATGTCCAGCAGGGTGCCGGCCATACGCAGAGGATTACCCTGTTCGTCGCGGTAGAGGCGCGCGCGGCTCTCGATGTAGCGCGACGTACCATTTTCCAGCTGTATACGGTAGGTGATCTGGTAGTTGCCGGCTGGGCCTTCGCGCAGGCTGCGATAGGCCTGGCGCATGCTGCTGCGTTCTTGTTCGGGCACGCCTTCGAAGAAGGCTTCGAAAGACTCATGGAACGGTACGGGATCAAGGCCGTGCAACTGTGCGGCGCGGGCTGATCCATAGAGCATGCCGCTGGGAATGTGCCAGTCCCAGGTACCCAGTTGCGCGGAGTCCAGCGCCAGGTCCAGGCGCTCCTGGCTGTCCTTGAGCGCCTGTTCGGCACGTTTGCGTTCAGTGGTGTCGACAAAGGTGCTGAGCAGGTAGGCGACACCCTCCATCTCGATGCCCTGGGTGCTGAGTATGCCGTCATGGATTTGTCCGCTGCCTGCACGAAACTGCACTTCCAGGGTGACGGGGTCGCTGGTGTTGCGGGTGGCCTCCAGGACCTGATGGCGTTGCTGTGGATTGACCCACAGGCCCAGCTCCAGTGTGGTCTTGCCGATCACCTGGTGGCAGGGCCAGTCCAGGGTTTTCTCAAAATGCTGATTGGCTTCATAGATCTGACCGTCGACGCGTCGGGTCAGCAGGATCACGTTGGGGCTGAGGTGGAACAGGGTGGCGAAGCGCTTCTCGGAGTTGATCAGCGCCGCTTCCCGCTCGCGCTGGCGAGTAATCTCGCGTATGACCCCGATCATCTGTGGCTTGCCCTGTTTGTCATGGGTCAGGCTGCCATTGATCTCCAGCCAGTGAACGCTGCCGTCCGGCCAGCGGATGCGATGGCGCAAGGCTTGGTCCTGCGGCTCGCCGGCCATTACCGCATAAAAGGTCTGCAGGGTGCGGGCGCGGTCTTCCACAGGCAACAGCTCGAGATAGTCGAGGTCGTTGGGCAGTGGCTGCTGCGGATCAAAACCGAACAGTGCCTGTGTTCCGCGTGACCAGCTCAGGCGTCCGCTTTCCACATCCCAGAACCAGGCGCCCAGGTGCGCGCCGTTGAGAGCGGCCAGCAATTGTGTGGCGCTTTCCCAGGTCTGCTCGGATTCCTGAGGGTCGGCGGCGTGTATACGGGGCAGGCGCGGAAACCGGTTTGCTGATTTGGGCATCGATACCAGACCTTTGGCGAGTAACACATCCTTTGGATCAGAGCCTTCTGTAAGCGTTCAGCCTGGGCTCAAGGTCATACTGCATGGCTGTCGAGCAAAGCCATGAAGGCTTTGGCGGCATTCGATAACGTTCGTTCAGTGTGCAGAATGTAGCCTAGTTGTCGCGACAGTTGTATGCCTGGCAACGCGATGGATGCGACCTGATCATCAAGCATAGTACGTGGCAGTACACTCCACGCCAGCCCGATGGACACCATCATCTTGATGGTTTCCAGGTAATTGGTGCTCATGGCGATGTTGGGGGTAAGGCCCTGCGCTTCAAACAGGCGCTGAACGATATGGTGCGTGAAGGTGTTGCCGCCGGGGAAAACCGCTGGGTGGTGTGCGATATCGGCCAGGCTTACCGCGCCCTTGCGTGCCAGCGGGTGTTCGGGGGCGGCGACGAAGTCCAGTGGGTCGTCCCAGACGGGCACGGCGCGAACCAGGGCGTGAGGCTCGGGCGCCAGTGTGATGACGGCGATTTCGGCGCGGCCATGAAGAATTTCTTCATAGGCCACTTCCGAGTCGAGGAACTGAATATCCAGTGCGACGGACGGGTACGCTCGGGTAAAGGCTCGCAGCAATGGCGGCAAACGGTGCAGGCCGATGTGATGGCTGGTGGCCAGAGTCAGGCGGCCGCTGACTTCGCCGGTCAGGTTGGTCAGGGCGCGGCGGGTGTCGTCCAGCACGTTGAGGATCTGGTAGGCCCGCGGCAGCAGCGCGCGCCCGGCCTCGGTCAGGTTCACTTCGCGACCCAGGCGGTCGAACAGCCGTACGTCCAATTGTTGCTCAAGCCCGGCAATGCGTTTGCTGACGGCCGGCTGGGTCAGGTGCAGGCGTTCGCCGGCAGCGGAAAAGCTCCCGGTTTCGGCGATGGCAATAAAAGCATTGAGGTTGGCCAGGTCCACTACTCGAATTCCTTTTGGTTATCCAAAGTATAAAAATTATGAATTTGAGTTATTCAATCTAACCTCATAGCATCGTCCGTACAAGCCAAGTGGTTATTGGCATAGAAAGACGCTGATGAGGAACAGTCTGATGGCCGGCAAAACGCTCTACGACAAGCTCTGGGATTCGCATTTGGTCAAGCAGCGCGACGATGGGTCGGCGCTGATCTACATCGATCGTCACATCATTCACGAAGTGACGTCGCCGCAAGCCTTCGAAGGCCTGCGTCTGGCCAATCGCAAACCCTGGCGCATCGATGCCAACATTGCCACGCCTGACCATAACGTGCCGACCACGCCTGAGCGCAAGGGCGGCATCGAGGCCATCGTCGACCAGGTATCGCGCCTGCAGGTGCAGACCCTCGATGAAAACTGCGACGAGTATGGCATCGTCGAGTTCAAGATGAATGATGTGCGCCAGGGCATTGTCCACGTGATCGGCCCGGAGCAGGGTGCGACCCTGCCAGGCATGACCGTGGTTTGCGGCGATTCGCACACCTCCACCCACGGTGCTTTCGGTGCCTTGGCCCATGGTATTGGCACCTCCGAGGTCGAACACGTACTGGCTACCCAGTGCCTGGTCGCCAAGAAAATGAAGAACATGCTGGTGCGCGTCGAAGGCCAATTGCCGTTCGGTGTGACTGCCAAGGACATCGTGCTGGCCGTGATCGGCAAGATCGGTACCGCTGGTGGTAACGGCCATGCCATCGAGTTCGCCGGTAGCGCGATTCGTGACCTGTCTGTCGAAGGGCGCATGACCATCTGCAACATGGCCATTGAAGCCGGTGCCCGTGTCGGTCTGGTCGCTACCGATGAGAAGACGGTCGAGTATGTGAAGGGCCGCCCGTATGCGCCGAAAGGCGAGCAGTGGGCGCTCGCGGTCGAAGCCTGGAAAGACCTGGTTTCCGATGCCGATGCCGTGTTCGACACCGTCGTCGAACTGGACGCAGCGCAGATCAAGCCGCAAGTCAGCTGGGGCACCTCGCCGGAAATGGTCCTTGCTGTCGATCAGCGTGTACCGGACCCGGCTGCCGAGGCCGATCTGGTCAAGCGCGGTTCCATCGAGCGCGCCTTGAAGTACATGGGCTTGCAGGCCAACCAGGCGATCACTGACATCCAGCTTGATCGCGTATTTATCGGTTCCTGCACCAACTCGCGGATCGAAGACTTGCGTGCCGCCGCTGAAATTGCCAAGGGCCGCAAGGTTGCCTCGACCATCAAGCAGGCGATCGTGGTACCCGGCTCGGGCCTGGTGAAAGCTCAGGCCGAGCAGGAAGGCCTGGACAAGATCTTCCTTGAAGCCGGTTTTGAATGGCGTGAGCCAGGGTGCTCGATGTGTTTGGCGATGAACCCGGACCGTCTGGAGTCGGGCGAGCACTGTGCGTCGACCTCCAACCGTAACTTCGAGGGCCGTCAGGGTGCTGGCGGACGTACCCATCTGGTCAGCCCGGCAATGGCCGCGGCCGCCGCCGTTACCGGTCGTTTTGTCGATGTACGCGAGTTGATTCAAGGGAGCGCAGCATGAAAGCCTTTACCCAGCATACCGGCCTTGTCGTCCCGTTGGACCGTGCCAACGTCGACACCGACCAGATCATTCCCAAGCAGTTCCTGAAGTCGATCAAGCGCACCGGTTTCGGCCCGAATCTGTTCGACGAGTGGCGTTACCTGGATGTCGGTCAGCCTTATCAGGACAACAGCAAGCGCCCGGTAAACCCGGATTTCGTGCTCAACCATGAGCGCTATCAGGGTGCCAGTGTGCTGCTGGCGCGGGAAAACTTCGGTTGCGGTTCCAGCCGTGAGCACGCGCCGTGGGCGCTTGAGGAATATGGTTTCCGTACCATTATTGCGCCGAGCTATGCCGACATCTTCTTCAACAACAGCTTCAAGAACGGCTTGCTGCCGATCATCCTCAGCGATGAGGAAGTCGACGCACTGTTCAAGCAGGTTGAAGCGGCACCAGGTTATCAGTTGACGGTCGATTTGCAGTCGCAGACCGTCACCCGTCCCGATGGCAAGGTGTTGAGCTTCGAGATCGACGCGTTCCGCAAGCATTGCCTGCTCAATGGCCTGGACGATATCGGCCTGACCCTTCAGGACCGTGATGCCATTGCGACGTTTGAAGCCAAGCATCGCGCCAGCCAGCCCTGGCTGTTTCGTGACGCCTGATTGCTGTATTGAGTTTGTCGAGGCTATCGCTGGCACTGCCGGCGATAGGGCCCAGGAGATCTGCCGATGACCCGCAGCACCGTTCACACCGAAGTCGTCCAGCGCCAGTTCGGCGAACAGGCTGCCGCCTACCTGAGTAGCGCCGTGCATGCCCAAGGCACCGAATTTGCGCTGTTGCAGGCCGCGTTGCGCGACCAGGGCAGTGCGCGTGTACTGGACCTGGGCTGCGGCGCCGGGCATGTGAGTTTTCACGTCGCGCCGTTGGTGGCTGAGGTCGTCGCCTACGACCTGTCGCAGCAGATGCTCGATGTGGTGGCAGCTGCGGCCACTGAACGTGGCCTGGGCAATATCGTTACCGAGCGTGGTGTGGCCGAACGCCTGCCGTTTGCCGATGCCACGTTCGATTTCGTGTTCAGCCGTTACTCGGCGCACCACTGGAGCGATCTGGGACTGGCGTTGCGTGAGGTGCGTCGTGTGTTGAAACCGGGCGGGGTTGTGGCGTTCATTGATGTTATGTCGCCCGGCAGCCCGTTGCTCGACACCTACCTGCAAACCGTGGAAGTGCTGCGTGACACCAGTCACGTGCGTGATTACTCGGCCGCCGAGTGGCTGCAGCAGGTCAGTGAAGCCGGCTTGTTCACGCGCAGCCACACCCGTCAGCGTTTACGTCTTGAGTACACCTCGTGGGTGGAACGCATGCGTACCCCTGAGCCGATGCGTGCGGCCATACGCCAATTGCAGCAGGCAATGGGCGAGGAAGTGCGGCAGTATTACCAGATTGAAGCTGATGGCTCCTTCAGCACCGACGTGCTGGTACTGTGGGCCGAGCGCTAGTTTTTTGGGTGGGCCTGTGTCGGCACACCGCTTGAATTGAATAGAGGAAAGCATGAGCAAGCAGATTCTGATTCTCCCAGGTGACGGTATTGGTCCGGAAATCATGGCCGAAGCGGTCAAGGTGCTGGAGCTTGCCAACGACAAGTTCCAACTGGGCTTCAGCCTTGAGCACGATGTGATCGGTGGCGCGGCCATCGACAAGCATGGCGTGCCGCTGGCCGACGAAACCCTGGAGCGTGCGCGCAAGGCTGACGCCGTGCTGCTGGGCGCTGTCGGTGGGCCGAAATGGGACAAGATCGAGCGTGACATTCGCCCTGAGCGTGGCCTGCTGAAGATCCGTTCGCAGCTCGGTCTGTTTGGTAACCTGCGCCCGGCGATCCTCTATCCGCAACTGGCGGATGCCTCGTCGCTGAAGCCTGAAATCGTCGCTGGCCTGGACATCCTCATCGTTCGCGAGCTGACCGGTGGTATCTATTTCGGCGCCCCGCGCGGCACCCGTGAGCTGGAAGGTGGCGAGCGTCAGGCCTATGACACCCTGCCATACAGCGAGAGTGAAGTGCGTCGTATCGCCCGTGTCGGCTTTGACATGGCACGTGTGCGCGGCAAGAAGCTCTGCTCGGTCGACAAGGCCAACGTGCTGGCTTCCAGCCAACTGTGGCGTGAAGTGGTCGAGCAGGTGGCCAAGGATTACCCGGACGTCGAGCTCAGCCACATGTACGTCGACAACGCGGCCATGCAACTGGTTCGTGCGCCCAAGCAGTTCGACGTGATCGTCACCGACAACATGTTTGGCGACATCCTGTCGGATGAAGCTTCCATGCTCACCGGCTCTATCGGCATGCTGCCTTCAGCGTCGCTGGATGCCAACAACAAGGGTATGTATGAGCCTTGCCACGGCTCGGCACCGGACATCGCCGGGCAGGGTATTGCCAACCCTCTGGCGACTATCCTGTCGGTCTCGATGATGCTGCGTTACAGTTTCAATCAGACCGCAGCGGCCGATGCCATTGAAAAGGCGGTGAGCCTGGTGCTGGATCAAGGCCTGCGTACGGGCGACATCTGGTCTGCAGGTTGCAACAAGGTGGGTACGCAGGAAATGGGCGACGCAGTAGTCGCAGCGCTGCGGAATCTGTAATCTCTCTGGCCCGCTGCCGATTTTTTCCCTTTAAGGCAGCGGCCCACTTTTTAGCAAAGGTGTAGTTGCGATGAAACGTGTAGGTCTGATCGGTTGGCGCGGTATGGTCGGTTCCGTGCTCATGCAGCGGATGCTGGAAGAGCAGGATTTCGATCTTATCGAGCCGGTGTTCTTCACCACCTCCAATGTGGGTGGACAAGGTCCGGCAGTGGGCAAGGAAATTGCCCCTCTCAAGGATGCTTACAGTATTGAAGAGCTCAAGACCCTCGACGTCATCCTGACCTGTCAGGGTGGCGACTACACCAACGAGGTGTTCCCAAAGCTGCGTGAAGCCGGCTGGCAGGGTTACTGGATCGATGCCGCTTCCAGCCTGCGCATGCAGGACGACGCGGTCATCGTGCTGGATCCGGTCAACCGCAAGGTGATCGACCAGCAACTGGATGCCGGTACCAAGAACTACATCGGTGGCAACTGCACCGTCAGCCTGATGCTGATGGGCCTGGGCGGGCTGTTTGAGGCTGGTCTGGTCGAGTGGATGAGCGCCATGACCTACCAGGCCGCGTCCGGTGCCGGTGCACAGAACATGCGTGAGCTGATCCGTCAGATGGGCGCTACCCATGCTGCCGTTGCCGACGACCTGGCCAACCCGGCCAGTGCCATTCTCGACATCGACCGCAAGGTTGCCGAGGCCATGCGCAGCGATGCTTACCCGACCGAGAACTTCGGTGTGCCGCTGGCTGGCAGCCTGATCCCCTGGATCGACAAGGAACTGCCAAACGGCCAGAGCCGTGAAGAATGGAAAGCACAGGCCGAGACCAACAAGATCCTGGGTCGCTTCAAGAGCCCGATTCCGGTCGACGGTATCTGCGTGCGCATCGGCGCCATGCGCTGCCATAGCCAGGCACTGACCATCAAGCTGAACAAGGATGTGCCGATCGCCGATATCGAAGGCATGATCAGCCAGCACAATCCGTGGGTGAAGCTGGTGCCTAACCAGCGTGAAATCAGCATGCGTGAGCTGAGCCCGACCAACGTTACCGGCACCTTGAATATCCCGGTGGGTCGTCTGCGCAAACTGAACATGGGCTCCCAGTACCTGGGCGCGTTCACCGTGGGTGACCAACTGCTGTGGGGTGCTGCCGAGCCGCTGCGGCGCATGCTGCGGATCCTGCTGGAGCGTTGATCAGCTTCTTTAGCTGACACCGAAACCCGCGCTGTCTGACAGCGCGGGTTTTTTGTTTTCAGTCACACTGGTCGAGGTTGCTTCCTGCCCGCTTGAGGTGTCCCTTGGGGCAGAATCCAAGTAAAGTGCCGCTCCCGCCGTACCCGCAGAGGATTTTTCATGAGCCAACCCATCAATATTGCCGTGATCGGCGCCACCGGAACGGTCGGCGAAACCCTTGTGCAGATTCTTGAGGAGCGCGATTTTCCGCTGGGTACGTTGCACCTGTTGGCGAGCATCGAGTCGGCCGGCAGCTCGGTGGCCTACCGTGGCAAGAACCTGCGCGTGCGCGAGGTGGATGCGTTTGATTTCAGTCAGGTCCAGTTGGCGTTCTTTGCCGCCAGCCCGGCCGTGACCCTGAGTTTTGCGCCGCGAGCACAGGCCGCCGGGTGTGCGGTGATCGACCTGTCCGGCGCCTTGTCGGCCGAGCAGGCGCCTGCCGTCGTGCCAGAAGCCAATGCCGCCCTGATTGCCGGCCTGGCCTCGCCCAAGCAACTGCGTAGCCCGAGTGCCGCCGCGGTGGCGCTGGCGGTGGCATTGGCACCGCTCAAGGGTTTGCTGGAGCTGGAGCGTGTGCAACTGACCGCGTGCCTGGCGGTTTCGGCCCAGGGGCGTGAGGCGGTCAACGAACTGGCTCGCCAGACGGCTGAGCTGCTCAATGCACGTCCACTGGAGCCACGCTTCTTCGACCGGCAGATGGCCTTCAATCTACTGGCTCAGGTCGGTGCCAGTGATGATGCGGGGCACGGTGTGCTGGAGCGTCGTCTGGTGGCCGAGCTGCGTGAGCTGCTGGATTTGCCTTTGCTCAAGATTTCCGTGACCTGCGTTCAAGTCCCGGTGTTTTTTGGCGATAGCTACAGTGTGTCGTTGCACAGTCGTACGGCGGTTGATCTGGCGGCGGTCAATGCTGCATTGGAGTCGGCAGAAGGCGTGGAGCTGGTCGATGCCGGTGACTATCCAACGCCGGTCGGTGACGCGGTGGGGCAGGATGTGGTCTATGTAGGGCGGGTGCGTGGTGGTATCGACGAAGCCGAGCAACTCAACCTGTGGCTGACTACGGACAATGTGCGCAAAGGCGCGGCCTTGAACGCAGTGCAACTGGCGGAATTGTTGATAAAAGACCTTGCGTAAAAGATACTTGGCAACACTTTGCATAAAGATTCTGGATTGCTGGAAGTGAGCGGCCCCTGGGCGCTTGCGGGGCAGGTTGCAAACATGGCTCGCAGCTCAATGCCGGTCGATGCCCAAGGGCAGTTTTTCACTTCTTCTCGGTTGCCGGGGAAGGCTCACACAAAGGATGAGGTCATGCTTCGAATTCGCAAACTGGTGTTAGCAATAGCTGCCGCGTCGGCGCTGTCGTCCGGTATGGCGCATGCCCTTGGCTTGGGCGAGCTGACCCTCAAGTCGGCGCAGAACCAACCGCTGTATGCCGAAATCGAATTGCTCGATGTGCGTGACCTGACCGCTGCCGAAATCGCGCCGAGCCTGGCACCGAGCGAAGAGTTCGCCAAGGCCGGTGTGGAGCGCCTGGGCTACCTCAATGACCTGACGTTCACGCCTGTGATCAATCCGGCCGGCAAAAGTGTGCTGCGGGTGACCTCCAGTCAGCCGCTGCCGGCACCGATGGTCAAGTTCCTTGTTCAGGTCATGTGGCCCAACGGGCGCTTGTTGCGTGACTACAGCGTACTGATCGATCAGGCGAAGTTCTCGCCCCAGTCGGCGCAGGCGGCTGCAGTGACCCCTGCGGTGACCGCGCCGGCACGCTACACCACGGTTCGCCGTGACACCTTGTGGGAAATTGCCGCCAAGGCGCGTCAGGGTGGTTCGGTGCAGCAGACCATGCTGGCTATCCAGGCCCTGAACCCGGATGCGTTCATCAATGGCAACATCAATCAGCTCAAGACGGGCCAGGTGTTGCGCCTGCCCGACGCCCAGCAGATTCAGAGCACACCCCAGCCGCAGGCCGTGAAGGAAGTGGCCGAGCAGTATGCGGCCTGGCGTGAAGGGCGCCGTCTGGGCCCGCGCGCGCGTCAACTGGACGCCACGCACCGGGTCAAGGCTCAGGCTGCACCCGCCCGTATCGTCAAGCAGGACAACCTGCGTCTGGTGACGCCTGGCGCCAAGGGTGCTTCGGGCAACAAGGCGCTGGCTGACAAGCTGGCAACCACTCAGGAAACCCTCGACACCAGCCGCCGCGATAACGCCGAGCTGAAAGAGCGCATGGCGGACCTGCAAAGCCAGCTGGACAAGCTTCAGCGCCTTATTCAGCTGAAAAATGATCAATTGTCCCGGCTTGAAGCTCAGGCTGCAGCTGCTCCAGAGCCTGCAGCGAATGCGGCGCCGGAGCAGCCGGTGATTGCTGCACAATTGCAGCCGGCGGCGACCAACCCTGTCGTCACGCCTGCGCCCGCTGCGACCGATACCGCGCCGGTATCGGTAGAGTCGCAGGCAGCCAAGACTTCGCTGGATGATCTGTTGGGCAATCCGCTGCTGCTGGCATTGATCGCAGGTTCGGCGCTGCTGGTGTTGCTGCTGCTTTTGCTGTTGTTGGCGCGTAAGCGCAAGGCTCAGCAGGAGGCGGAAAAGCACCTGCGCATGGCGCGTGCACTGGCTGAAGAGTCCGAGTTGGGGCCTGACCTGGACCTGCCGGAAAGCAGCTTCGAGGGGCTGGAAGTGTCGGCGCCAAGCGTCAAGCTGGCTCCTGCCGTGGTGGCTGCATCCGCAGCAGCGGCCACGGCCGCTGAACAGGCGCCGGTAGAGCCTGCGCCGAAAGCCGTTGAGCCGAAGCCAGTGGTGAAGGCTGCTCCAGTGGTTGAGGATGAGCCAGAGTTGGTCGCTGAGCCCGAAATTGTGGCTGAGCCAGTAGACCCCCTGTTGGCTGAGGTTGACTTGAGCATTGCGCGTGGTCGTTTGAACCATGCTGCCGAGTTGCTTGAACCAGCGGTTGAACAAGCGCCGCAGCGCAGCGATCTGCGTTTGAAGTTGATGGAGGTCTACGCGCGCCAAGGTGATCGCGATGCCTTTACCGGTCATGAGCGTCAACTGATCGCCACGGGGCAGAATCACGCCGATGTTGAAGCGCTGAAGAGCCGCTTCCCGGCGATGGTCGCCCTTGCAGGTGGTGCGGCTGCCCTTGCTGCAGAACTGGACGCACAGTACGTCAAGGAACTGCTCCAGGACGAGTCACCGGCCGAGGTTGCGCCGCAGGTGCCTGAGGATGACCTGGGTGATGCCTTTGACCTGAGCCTGGATGATCTGGAGGGGTTGGACCTGGCGGATGCCACGGTTGTCGAAGAGGCCGTTGTGCCGGAGTTGACCGAGCAGGTAGCTGCGCACACTGAAGATGATCTGAGCTTTGATTCGGTGCTGCAGGAGCAGGTGGCCGCACCGCAGGTACCTGAACCAACGCCGCAGCCTGAGCCTGAGCCTGCAGCAGTGCCTGAAGTGGTTGTCGAAGCTGAACCCGAGCCCGAGCCCGAGCCACTGGATGACCTGGCTGATTTCGACCTGGATGTGGGTGATCAGCCATCGCCTTCGGTCGCCCAGGCGCCTCGGGATATCGAGGCTGAACTGGCGGCATTTGATGAGTCGCTAGGGCTTGAAGCCGACCTGCCAGAGCTTTCAGGCTTGGGTGATCTGGACTTCCCTGATGATTTCGACCTGAGCGTGTCGGGGGATTCGGATGCGGCTTCCGCCAGCTTTGCGTCCGAGCTGGAGGACGTCAATGCCGAGCTCGACAAGCTGTCGCAGGGTTTCGAGCTGCCGCCGGTCGCGCCGCGGTTTACCGCTGAAGATGCCGCCAGTCTGAATGACGAACCCGAGTTCGACTACCTGGCTGGCACCGATGAGGTAGCGACCAAGCTGGATCTGGCTCGGGCGTATATCGACATGGGCGACAATGAAGGTGCTCGCGATATTCTTGATGAAGTGGTCAAGGAGGGTGATCAGGAGCAGCGCCGCGAAGCCAGCGAAATGCGTTCGCGACTGGCCTGAGTCTTTTCCTGCAAGTCCAACGGCAGCCCTGGTGGCTGCCGTTGTCGTTATACTCCCCGCCATTGCGTAAATCGACAGGTTGTATCCCCTTGGACATCATTGATAACGCGGCCGCCGAAGCAGCGGCCGAAGGCTTTTTCAGAATTGCCCTGGGCGTCGAGTACAAAGGCTCGCGCTATCACGGCTGGCAGCGTCAGCGAAGCGGCGTATTGAGCGTGCAGCAGACGCTTGAGGAAGCCCTGTCGAAGGTGGCGGACTCACCGGTTTCCCTGGTCTGTGCAGGACGTACCGATGCCGGCGTACATGGTTGCGGCCAGGTTGTGCACTTCGACACTCAGGTCGTGCGCAGTAGCAAGGCCTGGGTCATGGGCGCCAACATCAACTTGCCCCATGACATCAGTGTTGCCTGGTCGCAGGAGATGCCGGCGCATTTTCATGCGCGCTTCAAGGCCACGGCCCGGCGCTATCGCTATGTGATCTACAACGATCAGATCCGTCCGGCCCACCTGGGGCAGGAAGTGACCTGGAACCATCGTCCGCTGGATGTTCAGCGTATGGCCGAGGCGGCTGCGTACCTGGTCGGGACGCATGACTTCAGCGCGTTTCGTGCGGGGCAGTGCCAAGCCAAGTCGCCGATCAAGGAAATCCATCATTTGCGCGTGACCCGTCACGGCAAGATGATTGTGCTGGATATTCGCGCCAGTGCCTTCCTGCACCATATGGTTCGGAATATTGCAGGCGTGCTGATGACCATTGGCGCGGGCGAACGCCCGGTGGCCTGGGCGCGAGACGTGCTGGAAAGTCGTGACCGCCGTAGTGCGGGCGTTACGGCCCATCCTTACGGGTTGTACCTGGTACAGGTCGAGTACCCCGAAGAGTTCGCCTTGCCTGAGCGTTTTATCGGTCCGCACTTCCTGACCGGCTTCGAAGCATTGGCGGCTGACGACCGGCAAGTCATTTGCTAACATCCGGTGCTTTCCGGTTCAGCTGAGGTTTTACCGAGTATGTCAGCAGTTCGCAGCAAAATCTGCGGGATTACCCGTGTAGAAGATGCGCTGGCAGCGGCCGAGGCGGGCGCTGACGCCATTGGGCTGGTCTTTTACGCGAAGAGTCCGCGGGCGGTTGATGTGCATCAGGCGCGAGCGATCATTGCCGCGTTGCCGCCGTTTGTTACCACGGTGGGCTTGTTCGTCAACGCCAGCCGCTGTGAACTCAACGAAATTCTCGACGCCGTACCGCTGGACCTGTTGCAGTTTCATGGTGATGAAACGCCTGAGCAGTGCGAGGGATTCAATCGGCCCTGGATCAAGGCACTGCGGGTGCGCCCGGGGGATGACCTGGAAGCCAGTTGCCGCCGGTATCACAACGCCAGTGGGGTGCTGCTTGATACCTACGTGGCGGGCGTACCGGGTGGTACGGGTGAGTCTTTCGACTGGTCGCTGGTGCCGGCGAAATTGAGCAAGCCGGTGATCCTGGCCGGCGGCCTGACGGCAGACAACGTGGCGTCGGCCATTGCCCAGGTTCGACCTTATGCGGTGGATGTCAGTGGCGGGGTCGAGCAGGCCAAGGGGATCAAGGACCCGGCCCGTATCGAAGCGTTTTTACGTGCGGTGCGTCAGGCGTGATACGCGGATGTGACGGTTGGCGGCGGGCCATCGTCCATAGCTATCGCAGCCTGATGCTGCCTGGCTGTGCCGCAAGGCCGGTCGAAATTACCGGGTGGTGCCTGTGGCATCGCCTGTAAAGAGTGAATGGGGTGCGGGATCGACGCGAGACCTCGCGGGTCCGCGCCACCTTCTTATAAACACGAATTGGCTCAAGGGCATACGCGTGACCCGACAGTGCGCTGTCTGCGGTCGCCGCTACTGGAGAAAGAAAGCATGAGCAACTGGTTGGTAGACAAACTGATCCCTTCGATCATGCGTTCCGAGGTGAAGAAAAGTTCCGTGCCTGAAGGGCTGTGGCACAAGTGCCCATCCTGCGAAGCGGTACTTTATCGTCCGGAGCTGGAAAAGACCCTGGATGTCTGCCCGAAGTGTAATCACCACATGCGTATCGGTGCGCGGGCGCGCCTGGACATTTTCCTCGACGCCGAAGGCCGTGCGGAGCTGGGTGCCGACCTGGAGCCGGTGGACCGTCTGAAGTTCCGTGATGGCAAGAAGTACAAGGACCGCCTGAGCGGTGCGCAGAAGCAGACTGGCGAAAAAGACGCGCTGATCTCCATGAGCGGCACCCTGTTTGGCATGCCGATTGTGGTCAGTGCTTTCGAGTTCTCCTTCATGGGTGGCTCGATGGGTGCCATCGTCGGTGAGCGTTTTGTTCGTGCGGCCAACTATGCCCTGGAAAACCGTTGCCCAATGGTCTGCTTCTCGGCTTCCGGTGGTGCGCGCATGCAGGAAGCGCTGATCTCGCTGATGCAGATGGCCAAGACCTCGGCCGTGCTGGCGCGTCTGCGTGAAGAAGGCATTCCGTTCATTTCGGTGCTGACCGACCCGGTGTATGGTGGCGTCTCTGCCAGCCTGGCAATGCTGGGTGATGTGATCGTTGGTGAGCCCAAGGCGCTGATCGGCTTCGCCGGCCCGCGTGTCATCGAGCAAACCGTACGTGAGAAGCTGCCAGAAGGCTTCCAGCGCAGCGAGTTCCTCCTTGAACACGGCGCCATCGACATGATCATTCCGCGTCAGGAGTTGCGTGCACGTCTGGGCACGCTGCTGGCCCAGATGATGGGGCTGCCGACGCCGAAGATCGTTGCTGCGGTTGCCGAGCCTGTGGTTGTTCCGCCGGCGCCTGCCACGGTATGACCTCGCGTACCCTTGGCGACTGGCTTGCCTACCTGGAGCAGTTGCATCCGTCGGCCATCGACATGGGCCTGGAGCGCTCGCAACAGGTTGCGGCGCGGCTCGGGTTGGGCAAGCCGGCGCCACGGGTAATCACCGTGACCGGCACCAACGGCAAGGGTTCGACCTGCGCCTTCGTGGCGGCACTGTTGCAGGCGCAGGGGCTCAAGGTGGGTGTCTACAGCTCGCCGCACCTGCTGCGTTACAACGAGCGCGTGCAGATCGACGGTGTCGAGGCCAGCGATGCGCAGTTGTGCGAGGCGTTCGTGGCGGTCGAGGCCGCCCGTGGCGACATTTCCCTGACCTACTTCGAGATGGGTACGCTGGCGGCGTTCTGGCTGTTCCGGCAGTCGGCGCTGGATGCCGTTGTGCTGGAAGTCGGGTTGGGCGGTCGGCTGGATGCTGTCAATCTGGTCGATGCCGACCTTGCTGTTGTCACCAGTATTGGTGTCGATCATGCCGACTGGCTGGGCGATACCCGCGAATCGGTCGCCTTTGAAAAGGCCGGGATCTTCCGCCAGGGCAAGCCGGCCTTGTGTGGTGATCTCAATCCGCCACAGCCCTTGCTCGACAAGGCGCGTGAGTTGGCCTGTCCGTTTTTCCTGCGTGGTCGTGACTTCGATCTGTCCAGTACTGACCAGTATTGGCAGTGGCGCGGCGTTGATGCACGCGGCAATGCAGTCGAGTTGCAGGACTTGCCGTTGCTTGACCTGCCGATGGAAAACGCGGCGCTGGCTTTGCAGGCTTACCTGTTGCTGGATTTGCCCTGGAATGCCGGGCAGATCATCGCTGCCTTGAAAGCTACCCGGATCGTCGGTCGTCTGGACCGTCGGCAGTTCACCTGGCAGGGCAAGCGTCTGAGTATTCTGCTGGACGTGGGGCACAACCCTCATGCCGCGCAATACCTGGCGCAGCGCCTGGCGGCGCGAGCACCTGAAGGCAAGCGCCTGGCGGTGTTTGGCCTGCTCAGTGACAAAGACCTGGCGGGCGTTATCGAACCGTTGTGCAAGCAGGTTCAGGGATGGGCAGTGGCGCCGCTGCAGAGCGCCCGTAGCCGACCGGCTGTCGAGTTGCAGGTAGCGCTAGAGAATCTTGGTGCGAACGTGCAGTCTTATCCAAGTGTCGCAGCGGCCCTTGAAGGGCAGTGTGCGCACGCAACGGCAGATGATGAAATACTGCTGTTCGGATCATTTTTCTGTGTCGGTGAAGCCCTTGAGTGGCTCGCTCGGCAGGCCAAGGAGGACGAGGTAGATGGCGTCGCTGGATAAGGTCGTCAAGCAACGTATGGTCGGCGCATTGGTGTTGGTTGCGCTGGCGGTAATCTTCCTGCCCATGTTGTTCTCGCGTGAGGATGAGTTGCGTCAGGTGCGGGTCGAGGCGCCGGAAGCGCCTGGCATGCCGAATTTGCCGCAGGTTCAGGTTGAGCCGGTGCAGGTGCCCGAGCCGCAGCCGTTGCCTGAGGAGCCGGTTGTGGTGCAGCAAGTGCCTGCGTTATCGGCCCCGAGTACGCCGGTCGCACAGGTAGCAACGCCTGTTCCAGCGCCCGCTCCTGTGCCGGCCACCACGCCTGTGCCGGTGCCTGCGGCGGCCAAGCCGGTCGCGCCAGCGGCAGCGCCGGTGAGTAAGCCAGCGCCGACGACTGCTCCGGTTGCGGCTGTTGCAGCGGCCAAGCCGGTTGCGCCGAGCAAGGTCGATGTCAACGGCCTGCCGGTCAGTTGGTCGGTGCAGTTGGCCAGCCTGTCCAACCGTGCCAGTGCCGATACCTTGCAGAAAACCCTTCGTAGCCAGGGCTACAACGCCTATATTCGTTCCTCTGACGGCATGAATCGGGTGTTTGTCGGGCCGTTGATCGAACGTGCCGAGGCTGAGCGCTTGCGTGATCTGCTGGGGCGTCAGCACAAGCTCAAGGGCTTTGTCGTTCGTTTTCAGCCAGAACGCAGCTAAGCCTTGCCGTCCGGTCGTTACCGGACGGCAAATCACCGCTTACCGATAGCGCATCGCTCTGGTAAAATGCGCCGCCTTATCCGTTTGCAGGCAGCACCGTGGCATTTACCTGGGTCGACTGGGCGATCATCGCGATTATCGCCATTTCCTCGCTGATCAGTTTGAAGCGCGGCTTTGTCAAAGAAGCCTTGTCGCTGCTTACCTGGGTCATCGCCGGGGCTGTGGCCTGGATGTTTGGCGGCGGTGTATCGCAATACCTGGAAAGCTATATCCAGACGCCGTCGGCCCGCGTCATCGCCGGCTGCGCCATTCTTTTCGTCGCCACCTTGCTGGTGGGGGCAATGATCAACTTTATTATCGGCGAGCTGATTCGTGTCACCGGGTTGTCCGGGACCGATCGTTTCCTCGGCATGGCCTTCGGCGCCGCGCGGGGTGGCTTGCTGGTTGTCGTGGCGGTCGGGCTGCTGAGCCTGGGGCCGGTACAACAGGATCCGTGGTGGCAGGAGTCCCGGCTTTTGCCACAATTTCTATTGGTCGCTGACTGGTCGAAAAACCTTATTCTGGGGTTTACCAGCCAGTGGCTCGCCAGCGGGATCAGCGCACCGGTTGATCTCCCGTTCAAGGAGCAGCTCCTGGGGCCCAAGACGCCTTGAGTGCTGTTCAGTCCAGTTTCATTAAGTAGGGGTTGCGTCGCATGTGTGGCATCGTCGGTATCGTCGGTAAGTCGAACGTCAATCAGGCGCTGTATGACGCGCTAACCGTCCTCCAGCACCGCGGCCAGGACGCTGCCGGTATTGTGACCAGCCATGATGGCCGGTTATTTCTGCGCAAGGACAATGGCCTGGTGCGTGATGTGTTCCAGCAGCGCCACATGCAGCGCCTGGTGGGGCATATGGGTATTGGTCATGTGCGCTACCCGACTGCGGGCAGCTCGACCTCGGCCGAGGCTCAGCCGTTCTATGTCAACTCGCCTTACGGCATTACGCTGGCGCACAACGGTAACCTGACCAACGTCGAGCAGTTGGCCAAGGAAATCTACGAATCCGATCTGCGTCATGTCAACACCAGTTCCGATTCGGAAGTGCTGCTGAACGTCTTCGCTCATGAGTTGGCGGTGCGTGGCAAGTTGCAGCCGACTGAAGAAGACGTCTTCGCTGCCGTCACCGACGTTCACAATCGCTGCCGTGGTGGCTACGCCGTAGTGGCCATGATCACCGGTTACGGGATTGTCGGCTTCCGCGACCCGAACGCCATCCGTCCGATCGTCTTCGGTCAGCGTCATACCGACGAAGGCGTCGAGTACATGATCGCCTCCGAAAGCGTTTCGCTGGACGTACTGGGTTTCACCCTGATTCGTGACCTGGCGCCGGGCGAAGCGGTATACATCACCGAAGATGGCCAGTTGCACACCCGTCAGTGCGCGACCAATCCGAAATACTCGCCGTGCATTTTCGAGCACGTTTACCTGGCGCGTCCTGACTCGATTATCGACGGCGTTTCGGTCTACAAGGCTCGCTTGCGCATGGGTGAGAAGCTCGCCGAGAAGATCCAGCGCGAGCGCCCGAATCACGACATCGATGTGGTCATCCCGATTCCTGATACCAGCCGTACCGCTGCGCTGGAACTGGCCAACCACCTGGGCGTCAAGTTCCGCGAAGGTTTCGTCAAGAACCGCTACATCGGTCGTACCTTCATCATGCCTGGCCAGGCCGCGCGCAAGAAGTCGGTTCGGCAGAAACTCAACGCCATCGAACTCGAGTTCCGTGGCAAGAACGTCATGCTGGTCGATGACTCGATCGTGCGCGGCACCACCTGCAAGCAGATCATTCAGATGGCCCGTGAAGCGGGTGCGAAGAATGTCTACTTCTGCTCGGCGGCTCCAGCGGTACGTTACCCTAACGTCTACGGCATCGACATGCCGAGCGCTCATGAGCTGATCGCACACAACCGCACCACTCAGGACGTCGCTGACCTGATCGGCGCCGACTGGCTGGTCTACCAGGACCTGTCGGACCTGATCGACGCAGTGGGCGGCGGCAAGATCAAGATCGAGAATTTCGACTGCGCGGTGTTCGATGGCCAGTACGTGACCGGCGATATCGACGAAGCCTACCTCGAGAAGATCGAGCAGGCGCGTAACGACGCCTCCAAGGTCAAGAATCAAGCGGTCAGCGCGATCATCGACCTCTACAACAACTGAGTGGGAGCAGCGGCATGACACAGGAATGGGATGCCGGGCGCCTCGACAGCGACCTTGAAGGGGTTGCGTTCGATACCCTGGCCGTACGTGCCGGTCAGCATCGCACGCCGGAAGGTGAACACAGCGACCCGCTGTTCTTCACCTCCAGCTATGTGTTCCGTACGGCGGCTGATGCCGCCGCGCGGTTCGCGGGTGATGTGCCGGGCAACGTCTATTCGCGCTACACCAACCCGACCGTTCGGGCTTTCGAGGAGCGCATCGCCGCCCTTGAAGGCGCCGAGCAGGCGGTTGCGACGTCGACGGGTATGTCGGCCATTCTCTCGACGGTGATGGCCCTGTGCAGCGCTGGCGATCATGTGCTGGTGTCGCAGAGTGTGTTCGGTTCGACCATCAGCCTGTTCGAGAAGTACTTCAAGCGCTTCGGTGTGCAGGTTGACTATGTGCCGTTGACGGATCTGGCCGCCTGGGAATCGGCGATCAAGGCCAATACCAAGCTGCTGTTCGTCGAGTCGCCGTCTAACCCGCTGGCCGAGTTGGTGGATATCGCGGCGTTGGCCAGCGTGGCCCATGCCAAGGGCGCGCAACTGGTGGTCGACAACTGCTTCAGCACGCCGGCCTTGCAGCAGCCGCTGAAGCTGGGCGCCGACATTGTCGTGCACTCGGCGACCAAGTTCATCGACGGCCAGGGTCGTTGCATGGGCGGTGTGGTTGCAGGTCGCGCCGAGCAGATGAAGGAAGTGGTGGGTTTTCTGCGTACGGCAGGCCCGTCGCTGAGCCCCTTCAATGCCTGGATCTTCCTCAAGGGCCTGGAAACCCTCAACCTGCGGATGCGTGCCCATTGTGCCAACGCACAGGCACTGGCCGAATGGCTGGAGCAGCAGGATGGCATCGAGAAGGTTCACTATGCCGGGCTCAAGAGCCATCCGCAGCATGAACTGGCCGAGCGTCAGATGAAGGGCTTCGGTGCGGTGGTGAGCTTTGAGGTCAAGGGCGGCAAGGAAGGAGCCTGGCGCTTCATCGATGCTACCCGCTTGATTTCGATCACCGCGAACCTGGGCGACAGCAAGACCACCATCACGCACCCGGGCACCACCTCGCACGGCCGTCTGTCGCCGCAGGAGCGTGAGGCGGCGGGTATCCGCGACAGTCTGATCCGTGTTGCGGTCGGCCTGGAAGATGTGGCTGACCTCAAGGCCGATCTGGCCCGCGGGTTGGCGGCGCTGTGATCGACTGGTCAACCCCCGAAAGCAGCCATAACGGTCGTGTCGCACTGGTCACCGGTGCGGCACGGGGGATTGGCCTTGGCATTGCTGCCTGGCTGATCTGTGAAGGCTGGCAGGTGGTGCTGACCGACCTTGACCGTGCGCGAGGCTCCATGGCCGCCAAAGTGCTGGGTGACAATGCCTGGTTCGTTGCCATGGATGTCGCCGATGAGGCCCAGGTCGCCGTCGGTGTGGCCGAGGTGCTGGGCCAGTTCGGCCGGCTTGATGCCCTAGTGTGCAATGCCGCCATTGCCGACCCTCACAACACGACCCTGGAAAGCCTCAGCCTTGCGCACTGGAACCGTGTGCTGGCGGTCAACCTGGGTGGGCCGATGCTGCTGGCCAAGCATTGTGCGCCTTACCTGCGTGCGCATTGTGGCGCTATCGTGAACCTGGCTTCGACCCGGGCTGCGCAGTCCGAGCCTGATACCGAAGCCTATGCCGCGAGCAAGGGTGGTTTGCTGGCCTTGACCCACGCCCTGGCGGTGAGCCTTGGCCCGGAGATCCGGGTCAAGGCCGTCAGCCCGGGCTGGATCGATGCCCGTGACCCCTCTCAGCGCCGCGCCGAACCGCTGACTGAATCCGACCATGCTCAGCACCCGGCGGGCAGGGTAGGGACGGTAGAGGATGTGGCGGCTATGGTGGCCTGGCTGTTGTCGAAGAATTCCGGCTTTGTTACGGGGCAGGAGTTCGTGGTCGACGGTGGCATGACCAAGAAGATGATTTACCGGTAACAGGTTTTACGCTGGGCGCTTCATGAGGTACGCGACGGTTTCTGCTTTTGCGGGCAGCTTGTCGCCTAAGGGTGAAGCAACTTTTTTGCGGTTTTTTAAAAAAACTTCAACAGGGGTATTGACTTAGGTTCGATACCTGCGTAAATTTCGCCACCTCAGCGAAGCACACGGGTGATTAGCTCAGCCGGGAGAGCATCTGCCTTACAAGCAGAGGGTCGGCGGTTCGATCCCGTCATCACCCACCAC
>NZ_JAZBQR010000032.1:0-6369 GCF_036348395.1 Pseudomonas sp. AL 58 | reverse complement strand
ACAGCACCTGAAGGTCGTGCTGAAGGTCATCGATCGTCAGGCTGAAGTGCGCGTGATTGGCGGCTGAGAACATCCCTTGTCCCTATCGCGACGGTGATGGGCGAGGCGCTCGTGCAAGCATGAAAACCCCACATACGAAGGGATTTGACGCTAGCAGGGGTGTTTTCAGAAGGATGTAGGATGCGTCTGAACTCTGCGACAGACGCGTCGCTAATCAGAATTGCGTGGCCTGTTTTAGTACAGCCGTCGCAGCAAATAGGTGTCCATGATCCAGCCTTTGCTGGCCCTGGCCTGCTCGCGCCGGGAAAGGATCTGTGCCTTGACCTCCAGCAACGGCCCCTGAATCAGGATTTCATCATCCGTTCCCAGATAAGCGCCCCAATAGATGTGCAACTGCGGATCGTCCAGCGTGGCAAAGACTGACTGGGCGTCGAGCATCACCACCACGTTTTCAATTGGCGACACATCAGCCAAACGCCGACCGGGCAGTATCTGCAAGGGCTCGCCAATGCGGTTCAAGGGGATGCAATGACGCGCGGCCAGCGCCTGGACACTGCTGATACCGGGAATGACCTCAATGGAAAAGTGCCGCGCTTCGATCAGATCGAGAATGCGCAATGTACTGTCATACAGCCCAGGGTCGCCCCACAGCAGGAAGGCGCCGCATTCCCCCTGCTGCAGTTCATCTGCCAGCAGTCGCGCATACAAACGCGCGCGCAGGCGGTGCCAGCCCTGTACCGCCTCGACATAATCCGGTGCCCCGGCGTCACGCAGCGGGTCATCAACCACAACCACCCGATAAGGCCGATGCACATGCTGCTCAAGCAGTTCCATGCGCGAACGCAGCAAGTCATCCTTGCCCGCCCCCTTGTCCAGCAGGAAAAAGACGTCGGCGCGGTTCAGTGCATCAATGGCTTCCAGCGTGATCTGTCGGGGATTGCCCGGGCCGATGCCGATCAGCAGCAGGTGTTTCATCACTGTGGCTCCCAGGAATACACGGCCATTGTCGAACGGCCGCGTATTCCTGGCAAAGCCGTTTACAGCAACGAGAAGTTGTAGCTGACAATCACCCGGGTTTCGTCCATGTCGCGGGCAAATTTTTCGTAGTTGCTGCGGTAGGTAGCGTTACGCAGGCGCACACTGACATCCTTGAACGTACCGCTCTGTACCTGGTACTTGAACTCGGTGTCGCGCTCCCATTCCTTGCCTTCGGCCTGGCTACCCGGCACCTTGATACTGTCGCCGTTGATGTAGCGGGTGAAGAAGGTCAGCCCCGGAACACCCAGTGCCTTGAAGTCATAGTCGTAGCGCAGTTGCCAGGAACGCTCCTGAGCGGCGGCAAAGTCGTTGACCTGAGAATAGTTGACCAGGTACGGATTACTGCCATCGAGGTACGGCATGGCGTTTTCGCCATACATACGCTGCCAGCCAGCGCTGAACTTGTGCCCACCGAGGCCGTAGCCCAGCATGCCGCTGAACGCACGGTGATCGATACTGCCAGCCTTGGCTGCGCCGATGTCGTCACTCTTGATAAGCCGCAGGTCTGCCGACAGGCTGCCCACGCTCAGGGGCTGGCTGGCGAGCACGCCCAGGAAGTGCTGACGGTAGATGTCGTCCAGGGTCGCAACCTGGTACTGACCCGTGAGCCGCTCATTGAAACGGTAGTCGACCCCAGCCATGTCAAAGTGATCGGCCTTGGTATCGCAAGCGTAGCGCTTGTTCTTGCAATGCACGCGAATCTCTTGTGCATCGGTCGAGTCCCGTGCGGTGTAGCGATCCAGGCGCGCCGCCATGAACTTGAGGTCCTTGACCTCTTCAGAGGTCAACTGGGTGCCGTGGAACATGGTTGGCAACAAACGGCCATCGTTGTACTTGAGCAACGGCACATCGGGCATCATCGCACCGTACTTGAGCACGGTGTTCGAGTAGCGCACTTTCCCCGCTACGCCCAACTTTGCATACTGGTCCGCAGAATGCCGGGGGTTGTGGCCACTGGAAGGCAACAGTCCACTGTTACTGTCGCCGGGGCTGGAGTCGAGCTTGAAACCGAACATGCCCAGTGCATCAACGCCAAACCCGACAGGCCCTTCGGTATAACCGGATTGCACATTCAGGATAAAGCCCTGAGCCCACTCTTCACGTTTTGAGCCCCCCTGTTGCGAGCTGGTGTGACCATCGCGAAAGTCGCGATTGAAATAGACATTACGTGCCTCGACTTTGGCACTGGTGTCGTCAAGAAAACCGGCGGCCTGGGCCGAAAAACCGGCAAACAGGGCCACTAGGCCCGCCAGATGGCGCCCTTGGACAAATGGAGAGGGGGGGAACATGAGTTACGACAATCCGAATAAAGGCAAAGAACCAACCGGCGCCCTTCCTGGCACCGGCCACATGCACCGACATACCACCTGCGGCGACCTTAAATTATCGCCAGACCGCTCTAGAACGGGCCATTGGACCTTGGTCTAGACACCTCGGCCGCTCGACTAATCCTCAAATAGCGGAAAGCGCTGTAGTTCAATAGTTCTGCACACCGTCATTATAAAAGCCTAACCGCGGCGCGTTATTTATTGACTACACTGATTATTACTATGACGCCATGCCCCTGCGACCGCTGTGCTTTTCAATACGCTAATGATGGCCGTGCATACAACGCCATTGCAGATAAAGAGGAGTAATGATTGTGTCCCGACTTGCTGAGTTTCGTGCTGCCGAAAGAGCGCTCCAGGAACAGCTTGCTCAACTGGAGGCCTTGAAAAAGGATGCCGGCCTAAAACGTGAAATAGAGTTCGAGCAGAAACTTGTCGGCCTGATGAACAGCTATGGCAAGAGCCTGCGCGATGTGATCGAAATACTCGATCCCAAAGCAGCCGAAAAGACATCGCCCGCCACTGTCCGGCAACGTCGTCCACGCGTGGTAAAAGTCTACGAAAACCCCCACACCGGCGAGTTGATCGAAACCAAAGGGGGCAATCACCGTGGCCTGAAAGCCTGGAAACAACAGTACGGCGCGCAGACGGTCGAGAGCTGGGTACGCCACTGAAAAGCGCCCTTTTACTTCACATATTTTTCACATCATCTCTTCCAGGATGAAAGCTGCTAAAGGACTAGCGCCCCATTTGCCCGCTCCGGCGGGCTACTTATTTGATTGCGCCCTGCCGACCCCGTCTGCAGGGCGCAAACCGTTTGCGCAATCGCTTCACTTCCGTATCATGGCCGCCTGACCGTTTCGCTGGCACCACCGTGCCAGCCTTTTCTGCGGAGAGCCCATGAGCTTGCAACATCTCGACACACTTCCTGGCGTCACTGCACAACCGGACGCTGCGACCCAAAACTTCGTGTTCAACCACACCATGTTGCGGGTCAAGGATGTCGCCAAATCCCTGGACTTCTACACCCGTGTACTGGGCTTCAGCCTGGTGGAAAAGCGCGATTTCCCGGAAGCTGAATTCAGCCTGTACTTCCTCGCCCTGGTCGACAAGGCGCAGATCCCCAGCGATCCAGCAGCACGTAACACGTGGATGAAGTCGATTCCTGGCATCCTTGAATTGACGCACAACCACGGCACCGAGAATGATCCTGCGTTCGCCTATCACAATGGCAACACCGATCCGCGCGGCTTTGGCCATATCTGCATTTCGGTACCGGACATCCGCGCAGCCTGCGAACGCTTTGAAGCACTGGGTGTCACCTTCCAGAAGCGTCTGAGCGATGGCCGCATGAAGCACCTGGCCTTCATCAAGGACCCGGACGATTACTGGGTCGAGATCATTCAGCCTACTGAATTCTAAGCGATGCCCCGGGCGCTTGCGTCACAGGGGCACAGACAGCCGAAAGCGCTTCCACCCTCCTGGGGTAGAAGCGCTTTCGGTAATGGTCAGGCTAGGCCTCAGGCTGGCGCCGAGGTACGAATCAGGTGATCAAAGGCTGCCAGTGATGCTTTGGCGCCCTCACCGACCGCAATGACAATCTGCTTGTACGGCACAGTGGTCACGTCACCGGCGGCAAAAACACCTGGCAGGTTGGTCTGACCGCGGGCATCGACCACAATCTCGCCACGCGCGGACAGTTCGACGGTGCCCTTGAGCCAATCGGTATTGGGCAGCAAGCCGATCTGTACAAAGATCCCTTCCAGCGCCAGATCATGCACCACTTCAGTCGTGCGGTCCTTATAGCGCAAGCCGCTGACCTTCTGCCCATCGCCCAGGACTTCAGTCGTCAAAGCGCTGGTGATGACCTTGACGTTGGGCAAGCTGTGCAGCTTGCGTTGCAGTACCGCATCGGCACGCAGTTGGCTGTCAAACTCGATCAGGGTGACCTGAGCAACGATACCCGCCAGGTCGATAGCCGCTTCCACACCGGAGTTGCCACCACCGATCACCGCCACGCGCTTGCCTTTGAACAGCGGGCCATCGCAGTGCGGGCAATAGGCGACACCGCGGCTGCGGTACTCCTTCTCCCCCGGGACGTTCATTTCACGCCAGCGCGCACCGGTAGCAAGAATGACGGTCTTGGCCTTGAGCGACGCACCACTGGCCAGGCGCACCTCGTGCAGGCCACCCTCGGTACCTGGAATCAGCGCGTCGGCACGCTGCAGGTTCATGATGTCGACGTCGTACTGTTTGACGTGCTCCTCCAGCGCCGTAGCCAGCTTCGGCCCTTCGGTTTCCTGCACCGAGATAAAGTTCTCGATTGCCATGGTATCGAGTACCTGACCGCCAAAACGCTCAGCAGCAACACCGGTACGAATACCCTTGCGCGCTGCGTAAATGGCCGCTGCAGCACCGGCCGGGCCACCACCGACCACCAGCACATCGAACGCATCCTTGGCATTGATTTTCTCGGCCTGACGCTCACCGGCGCTGGTGTCGAGTTTGCCGAGGATCTCCTCCAGCCCCATGCGGCCCTGACCGAAGACCTCACCATTGAGGTACACACTTGGCACGGCCATGACCTTGCGTGACTCGACTTCATCCTGGAACAGCGCGCCGTCGATCGCGACGTGGCGCACGCTCGGATTGAGTACCGCCATCAGGTTAAGCGCCTGGACCACATCCGGGCAGTTCTGGCAGGACAACGAGAAGTAGGTTTCAAAGTTGAACTCACCCTTGAGCGCACCAATCTGCTCGATCACTTCGGCGCCGGCCTTGGACGGATGACCGCCGACCTGCAGCAGCGCCAGCACCAACGAGGTGAATTCGTGCCCCAAGGGGATACCCGCGAAACGCAGGCTGATATCGGCGCCAGGGCGATTGAGCGAGAACGACGGGCGACGGGCGTCACTGCCATCCTCACGCAGGGTAATCAGGTTCGACAGGCTGGCGATTTCGCGCAGCAGGTCGTGCAATTCACGGGACTTCGCGCCGTCGTCGAGGGAAGCAACGATCTCGATCGGCTGAGTGACCCGCTCCAGGTAGGACTTCAACTGAGTTTTAAGCGTGGCGTCCAACATACGGGCGATTCCTTTTTAAACAGTAGAAAAAACAACGCCCGGGCGAAAGCGCCCGGGCGTTTTGCGGGGCGGTGACAACGTCAGGTGCGGTACACCGCCCTCGGCTGGTTCAAGGTCTTAGATCTTGCCGACCAGGTCCAGCGATGGCGCCAGGGTGGCTTCGCCTTCTTTCCACTTGGCCGGGCAGACTTCACCTGGGTGGGCGGCAACATACTGAGCGGCCTTGACCTTGCGCAGCAGCTCACTGGCATCACGACCGACACCGCCGTCATTCAGTTCGACGATTTTGATCTGGCCTTGCGGGTTGATCACGAAAGTACCGCGGTCAGCCAGACCGGCTTCTTCGATCAGCACGTCGAAGTTGCGGGAGATGACGTGGGTTGGGTCACCGATCAGCGGGTACTGGATCTTGCCGATGGTGTCCGAGGTGTCGTGCCACGCTTTGTGGGTGAAGTGGGTGTCGGTGGACACGCCATAGATCTCTACGCCCAGCTTCTGGAATTCGGCGTAGTTGTCGGCCAGGTCGCCCAGCTCGGTTGGACAGACGAAGGTGAAGTCGGCCGGGTAGAAAAATACTACAGACCATTTGCCCTTCAGGTCAGCTTCCGACACCTCGACGAACTTGCCGTTGTGGTAAGCGGTAGCGTTGAACGGTTTGACCTGGCTATTGATGATAGGCATGAGTGACGCTCCTTCAGGGGTTGAGAAATCTGATGGAGAGAATCCTAGTCACTTATCGAAAAAATCGCTCATTGGCAAAGCTGATGCCGCCGATTGGTTTTGGCTATAAGCCGAAGCGATTAATAGAAGATTTCTGTTTGTATCGCAGGCAAGCCTGCTCCAACAAAGGCTAAACAGCCTGTAGGAGCCGGTCTTGCCCGCGATGCAGCCGCCGCGCACTTACTGCCACCCCGCCGACG
>NZ_JAZBQR010000031.1:0-26350 GCF_036348395.1 Pseudomonas sp. AL 58 | reverse complement strand
CCATCGCAGGCAAGCCAGCTCCAACAAAAGCTAAACAGCCTGTAGGAGCGGGTCTTGCCCGCGATGCAGCCGCCGCGCACTCACTGCCACCCCGCCGACGCCATCGCAGGCAAGCCAGCTCCAACAAAAGCTAAACAGCCTGTAGGAGCGGGTCTTGCCCGCGATGCAGCCGCCGCGAACTCACAGGCACCCCGCCGAGGCCATCGCAGGCAAGCCTGCTCCAACAAAAGCTAAACAGCCTGTAGGAGCGGGGCTTGCCCGCGATGCAGACGCCGCGCACTCACTGGCAACCCGCCGAGGCCATCGCAGGCAAGCCTGCTCCAACAAAGGCTAAACAGCCTGTAGGAGCCGGTCTTGCCCGCGATGCAGACGCCGCGCACTCACTGCCACCCCGCCGACGCCATCGCAAGCAAGCCAGCGCCAACAAAAGCTAAACAGCCTGTAGGAGCGGGGCTTGCCCGCGATGCAGACGCCGCGCACTTACTGCCACCCCGCCGACGCCATCGCAGGCAAGCCAGCTCCAACAAAAGCTGCTCCAACACAGGTGCCTGCAATGGGCGACTGTTAGCGAACAGGCGTGCGCATGGTCACAAACTCTTCGGCAGCCGTTGGATGCACACCGATGGTTTCGTCGAATTGCTGTTTGGTCGCCCCCGCCTTCAGCGCAATACCCAGCCCCTGGATGATCTCGCCAGCATCCGGGCCAACCATATGGCAGCCAAGGACGCGGTCCGTCTTGGCATCGACTACCAGCTTCATCAAGGTACGTTCCTGGCACTCGGTGAGGGTCAGTTTCATTGGCCGGAAACGGCTTTCAAAAACACTCACCTCATAGCCCTGCTCGACCGCCTGCTCTTCGCTCAGGCCAACAGTGCCAATCGGCGGCTGGCTGAACACCGCTGTCGGTATGTTCTGGTAGTCAACCTTACGGTACTGCTCAGGCTTGAACAGGCGCCGCACCACGGCCATACCCTCGGCCAGCGCCACCGGGGTCAATTGCACACGCCCGATCACATCACCAATCGCCAGAATCGATGGATCAGTGGTCTGAAACAGTTCGTCGACGCGGATGAAGCCGCGCGAATCAAGTTCGACACCGGTGTTTTCCAGGCCCAGGTTATCCAGCATCGGACGACGCCCAGTGGCGTAAAACACGCAATCGGCGATCAGTTCACGGCCATCGTTGAGGGTGGCCTTGAGGCTTCCGTCCGCCTGTTTCTCGATACTGCGAATTTCAGTATTGAACTGCAGGTCCATGCCGCGCTTTTCCAGTTCCTCCTTCAGGTGCTCACGCACGGCACCGTCGAAGCCGCGCAGGAACAGGTCCCCTCGGTAGAGCAGCGAAGTTTTGGCACCGAGCCCTTGGAAAATACCGGCAAACTCTACCGCGATGTAACCACCACCCACCACCAGCACGCGCTTGGGCAGGTCCTTCAGGTAGAAAGCTTCGTTGGAACTGATGGCCAACTCTTTACCCGGGATGTCCGGAGTCTGCGGCCAGCCACCGGTAGCGATCAGAATGTGCTCGGCGCTGTAACGCTGCCCGTCGACCTCCACTTCATGGGCCCCGGTCAGCCGCGCATGCCCCTCAAGCAGGGTCACGCCGCTGTTCAGCAGCAGGTTGCGATAGATACCATTGAGCCGCTCGATTTCACGGTTCTTGTTGGCGATCAATTGCCCCCAATCGAACTGTGCATCTTCCAGTGACCAGCCAAAACCACTGGCTTGCTCAAAGTCATCGGCGAAATGAGCGCCGTAGACCAGCAGTTTTTTCGGCACGCAGCCAACGTTTACGCAGGCCCCCCCCAGGTAACGGCTTTCAGCAACCGCCACCTTTGCACCGAAACCCGCGGCAAAGCGTGCCGCACGCACACCGCCGGAACCGGCACCAATCACGAACAGATCAAAATCGTAGGCCATCTCAGGTCTCCTTGGCAGGCCATCAGCATAACCCCGGCGACAGCCAGGAACAAAAAAGCCACCCGAAGGTGGCTTTTTCGACTTCAACGGTTACGCCAACAAATCAGTAGGCCTTGCCGGTCTTGTAGAAGTTTTCGAAGCAGAAGTTGGTGGCGTCGATGTAGCCTTCGGCACCACCGCAGTCAAAACGCTTGCCCTTGAATTTGTAGGCCATTACGCAGCCGTTCTGCGCCTGCTTCATCAGGGCGTCGGTGATCTGGATCTCGCCACCCTTGCCTGGCTCGGTCTGCTCGATCAGATCGAAGATGTCCGGCGTCAGGATGTAGCGACCAATGATGGCCAGGTTCGACGGCGCATCTTCAGGCTTTGGCTTCTCGACCATGCTGTGGACGCGGTAAATGTCGTCACGGATCATCTCGCCGGCAATCACACCGTACTTGTTGGTTTCCGAAGGATCGACTTCCTGGATGGCCACGATCGAGCAGCGGAACTGCTTGTACAGCTTGACCATCTGGGTCAGCACGCCATCGCCTTCCAGGTTGACGCACAGGTCGTCGGCCAGTACTACGGCAAACGGCTCGTCGCCGATCAGCGGACGACCGGTCAGGATCGCGTGGCCCAGGCCTTTCATTTCGGTCTGACGGGTGTAGGAGAACGAACACTCGTCGAGCAGGCGGCGAATACCGACCAGGTACTTTTCCTTGTCGGTGCCCTTGATCTGGTTTTCCAGCTCGTAGCTGATGTCGAAATGGTCTTCCAGAGCACGCTTGCCACGACCGGTAACGATGGAGATCTCGTTCAGACCTGCCTCCAGCGCCTCTTCAACGCCGTACTGGATCAGTGGCTTGTTCACCACCGGCAGCATTTCCTTGGGCATGGCTTTGGTTGCTGGCAGGAAGCGAGTGCCGTAACCGGCTGCCGGGAACAAGCATTTTTTGATCATAAAAGTCCTTAACAAGGGCTGTGCGTACGAAATTCGGCGCAGTCTAATCAGGCGGCGGTCACCTTACAATGCCCCACCCACGGTTAGCCGATGCCAAATAGAGAAATACCAGTGTAGATAGTTCCCTGGCCAGGTAAATATTGCACCTGCCGATCACCCTCGACAGGCACAAAATGGCAGGGGCTGAGCTTACTCAGTGCCTTGACCAATCAAGACACCCTCGACCTTTTGCCCATACAGGTTCACGCCATCATTGGCGTGGAACTTCAGACGGGTCTTCTCGATGGAGCCTTCGATCAACCGTGGATCCTGAGGGCGCTCGTGTTTGTTGATGTAAGCCGCCACGTCCCAGGCTTGCTGGTCCGAGAGGCTGCCGGGCTTGCCCAAGGGCATATTGTGCTTGATGAACGAGGTGGCCGTATTGATCCGGTGCATGCCCGCGCCCCAGTTATAGGAGTCCTTGCCCCAAAGTGGCGGCATCACATAGTCGCTGGCAACCTTCTGGCCTTCACCGTTGTTGCCATGACACACCGCGCACTGATCCTTGTACACCTGCTCGCCCCGGCTGAAATCGTAACCCTGAGCAGGTTCCGGTACGTCCGGGTAACCACGCCCGGGTGTCTCGACGCCAATCGGCGCCTTGCTGGCCAACCAGTAGGCGTAGACCGACAAGGCGGTCATTTCCGGGCTATCCGCTGCAGGCGGCTTGCCATTCATGCTGAACTGAAAACACCCTTGGATACGCTCGGCGAAGGTGTTGACCTTGTCGTTTTTCTTGCGATAGGCCGGGTACATGGGGTACGCCCCCCACAGCGGGGCCGAGTTGGCCAGGCGCCCCTGATCAAGGTGGCAGTTACTGCAATTGAGACCATTGCCGACGTAGTTCGGCATCAGCCGCCGAGTATCGACGAACAGGGCGTAGCCATCACGGACCATCTTGCCGAACGCGTTGTCCGGCAGTTCACGTTCAGCAGGAGGAACGAAGCCCCTTGCCGTGCTGGCAGGTGGCACGTTCAACTGGGACTGGTCCTCCATGACAACCTGTGCAGCGTGAACACTGCCCATGGACAATGCCAGCGAAGCCAAGATAAAGCGCGTCATTGTTTGCCCTCCTGGCTGCCAAGGTTGGCAAAGTACTCCGCTACCGCCTTGACCTCGTCGTCACTCAATGCCTTGGCTACGCCAACCATGAGCTGGTTGGAATCGTTGCTGCGAGTGCCGTCTCGCCACGCGTTGAGCTGTGCCGCCAGATAGGTGGCCGGCTGATGCACCAGTGGCGGGAAATGCTCGCCGACGCCCACGCCGCCAGGGCCATGGCATTGAACACAGCCAGGAATGCTGCGTGCCCAATCGCCGTACAGCGCCAGCTTCTCATCTGGGCTGCTCGCCATCTGCTGACGGCGGACAAGCGGGGTTTTCGGCGTGGGCATGGCTGCCAGGGCAGCGCTGACTGCCTGGATTTCCGAGGCGCTCAGGGCCTTGGCCAACGGCTCCATGATCGGGTTCTTGCGGCTGCCACTGCGAAAGTCGGCCAGTTGCTTGCTCAGGTAGCCGGCAGGCAAGCCTGCCAAACGTGGGAACCCGGTCGCTGCCATGCCCATGCCATCAGCGCCGTGACAGCCCATGCATGCCATGGCGGCGGGGTTCTGGCCGCCTTGAGTGAAAACGTTTTGACCTTCCGTAGCCTGCGCGACCTGAAGCGAGAGCAGCAATGCGCCGCTCGCCAGGATTCGATCCAGTGGGATCATCACGAACTCCATTTTCTAGTTATTAGCTTAGGCACATAAAATATAAGCCTATGGATAGTAGGCCTATATACCGCCCGCTACAAACATTGCGCTAACACTGGAAAAGGAGGGATACCGCACTGAATCGTTCTATCGGGAGGCCATCATCGAAACACCGGCCTCAGCCCGAGATACAGTGCGTGGCTGCGGTTTTCACATCCCCCAAACGCATTGGGAAGTTGTTCAGGCGTTCATACAACTTGATGCTGCTGCCACTGCCACGTTTTTCAATATCGAATACCGCTGCAGGCCCAGCGGAAAGTTTTTGCGGCACGATCAAGCGAACCCCATCATGGCGCTCTTCCAGTTGCAAAGGTGCGCGACTGTCGGCCAGCGCTTGCTGGACACAATGGGCATACGCCTGTGGCGACTTGCCTGAAATAACATCCAGGGTCTCGGGGGTTTGCTCAAGCTCTGCCACACTCGCACAACCAGTCAGCGTTACTGCCAACGCTGGGACAAGCCATCTCATCGATACCACTCCATCGAAAAAAGTTCTGACCACGCGCCGACAGATTTGCTCCCTTGATTGGCAGATTTCTCCTAGGTCTGGCGCGAAGGCCGACAGTGTAACCGACATCGTGGTATCGTTTTGATTTGCGAAAAGTTCCGTTGCGGAGAGTCACATGAAATTTGTACATCGGCGCGAACATCTCAATGAGGACGACATTGTCGTTATCGAGTGTTCCCAGCGCTGCAATATTCGCCTGATGAGCGATGCCAACTTCCGCAGCTTCAAGAATGGTGGTCGCCATACCTACCACGGTGGCGCTTTCGACCGGTTCCCGGCAAAAATCACGGTACCCAGTTCCGGCTTCTGGAACATCACCATCGATACCGCCGGCCCGCGCCTGAACAATGCCGCCTCACGCAAGACGACGTTCACCCATTCCATCAAGATCATCCGTCGATCTTCTTCAAAGCTGAGCTGAACATGAGCGACACACGCAAGTACGTCATCCATTACAAACTCGACGATCAACGCCGCTGGGACTTTGCCCAGCTGACTGATGATTCGCTCGAACAAGCTCAAGCCGCACTCAAGGCGATGCACGGCGAAGACGCCGAACGCATCACTGAAATTCGCGTCACCCGAGCGCTTTAAACGCAGGACTGCACATTACGCCACAAGGAGAACCGGGCAATGAGCCGCTGGCCAGACAGCCGTATCCTCGATTTGCTGGGCATAGAACTGCCCATTATCCAGGCACCGATGGCCGGCGCTACGGGGTCTGCCATGGCCATTGCTGTCAGTAACGCTGGCGGCCTGGGTTCCCTGCCCTGCGCAACCCTGAGCATCGAGCAGATGCGCCAGGAGCTGCAGGCTTTTTCCCAGGCCAGCCAACGCCCGCTTAACGTCAATTTTTTCTGCCACCGATCGCCAACACCCGACAGTGAACGCGATGCGCGCTGGAAACAGGCATTAAAACCGTATTACGACGCCTTGGGCGCCGATTTCGAGGCGCCTACAC
Source organism: Pseudomonas sp. AL 58 (assembly GCF_036348395.1). NCBI lineage: Bacteria > Pseudomonadati > Pseudomonadota > Gammaproteobacteria > Pseudomonadales > Pseudomonadaceae > Pseudomonas > Pseudomonas sp. AL 58. Next base: position 20,228 of record NZ_JAZBQR010000031.1, on the reverse strand, counting down.
CGGTTTCAAACCGCGCCCCTTTTGATGCCGCAGCCTGCGAACTGGTAGAAGCCTTCCGCCCGGCGGTTGTCAGCTTCCACTTTGGCCTGCCAGACGCCGAGCTGGTAAAACGGGTCAAGGCAACGGGGGCCAAGGTGTTGTCGAGCGCAACGACCGTCGCTGAAGCCGTGTGGCTGGAGCAACAGGGTTGCGATGCGATCATTGCCATGGGGTACGAAGCCGGCGGGCACCGCGGCATGTTTCTCAGCAGCGACCTGAATACCCAGGTCGGCACCCTGGCGCTGGTCCCCCAGGTTGTTGATGCCGTGCAGGTCCCGGTCATTGCCGCTGGCGGTATTGGCGACGCACGCGGCATCGTTGCAGCGTTTGCACTGGGTGCTTCAGCCGTACAGATGGGAACCGCCTACTTGTTCTGCCCGGAAGCCAAGATCTCGGCCGCCCATCGCCAGGCCCTGCACACCCATGCGGAGAGCGATACGGCACTGACCAACCTGTTCACCGGGCGCCCGGCCCGCGGGATTACTACCCGCATCATGCGTGAACTTGGCCCGATGAACCCCGCCGCACCCGCCTTTCCACTGGCAGGTGGTGCCTTGATGCCACTGCGGGCGATCAGCGAGCCCCAGGGCAATACCGATTTCAGCAACCTGTGGTCCGGCCAGGCGCTGAGGCTGGGCGTTGAACTGCCGGCTGCACAACTCACCCAACAGTTGGCGAACAAGGCCCTGGCGCTCCTCGCACGCTGAAACAATCCTTCCGGTGTACCTGCGTATCGCTATATATTTACGTACATAGCGATACCCCTTCAGCACACGGAGCCGTGTTTCATGCGTATGAAAGCCCCCCGTTTCGCCCTGGCCCTCCTGGGCGCCGTTGTGACCAGCAGCGCTTGGGCCGATGACGTGCAGGTTGCCGTGGCAGCCAACTTCACTGCGCCCATTCAGGCCATCGCCAAAGAATTCGAGAAAGACACTGGCCACAGGCTGGTCACGGCCTTCGGTGCCACCGGGCAGTTCTATGCACAAATCAAGAACGGCGCACCCTTCGAGGTGTTCCTCGCCGCAGACGACACCACACCAGCCAAACTCGAAGCCGAGGGCGATACCGTCAAGGGCTCGCGCTTTACCTATGCAATCGGCACGCTCGCGCTGTGGTCAGCCAAAGACGGCTATGTCGATGCCGAAGGCAGCGTGCTGAAACAGAACCAGTTCCAGCACTTGGCCATCGCCAACCCCAAGGCCGCACCTTATGGCCTTGCCGCCACTCAGGTACTGCAGAAGCTGAACCTGACCGATGCAACCCGGGCCAAGCTCGTGGAGGGCCAGAACATCACCCAGGCCTATCAGTTCGTCGCCACCGGCAATGCGGAACTGGGCTTTGTGGCGCTGTCGCAGATTTACCAGGAGGGCAAGATCACCCACGGCTCAGCCTGGGTAGTGCCAGCAGCACTGCATGAACCGATCCGTCAGGACGCCGTGATTCTGGCCAAAGGCAAAGACAACCCAGCCGCTCAGGCCCTGGTTGACTACCTCAAGGGGCCAAAGGCCGCTGCCGTCATTGCCGCCTACGGTTACTCACGCTAATGCCACTGGACGCCAACGACCTTGCCGCGATCTGGCTGACCTTCAAACTGGCCAGCCTGACCACGCTGATTCTGCTGATCGTTGGCACCCCCATCGCCTGGTGGCTGACGCGCACCCGTTCGTGGCTGCGCGGCCCGGTTGGGGCTATCGTCGCCCTGCCCTTGGTCCTTCCGCCCACCGTCATCGGTTTCTACCTGCTGCTGGCGATGGGCCCCAATGGTTTGATCGGCCAGGCCACCCAGGCACTGGGCCTGGGCACTGTGGTGTTCAGCTTCAGCGGCCTGGTAATCGGCTCCGTGATCTATTCCATGCCCTTTGTCGTACAACCCTTGCAGAACGCCTTCAGCGCCATCGGCGAGCGTCCACTGGAGGCTGCAGCAACATTGCGCGCCGGGCCTTGGGACACCTTTTTCAGCGTAGTACTGCCGCTGGCCAAACCCGGCTTCATCACCGCCAGCATTCTTGGATTCGCCCACACCGTTGGCGAGTTCGGCGTAGTGTTGATGATTGGCGGCAATATTCCCGACAAAACACGCGTGGTTTCGGTACAGATCTACGACCATGTGGAAGCCATGGAGTACCTGCAAGCACACTGGCTGGCGGGCGCCATGCTGGTGTTCTCATTTGTGGTGTTGTTGGCCCTGTATGCCAGCCGCCGTGAAAAACCGGGCTGGGGCTAAACATGCACCCCATGATTCATGCCCGCTTGAAAGTGGCCTGGAAGGCGTTTGAACTGAACGTCGACCTGCAGTTGCCCGGCCGCGGGATCAGCGCCCTGTTCGGTCACTCCGGCTCCGGCAAGACAACCTGCCTGCGTTGCCTGGCAGGCCTCGAGCGAGCGGAAGAAGCGTATATCGAGGTCAATGGCGTGGTCTGGCAAGACTCACGCCGGCAGTACTTCCTGCCCGCGCACAAGCGTTCCATTGGCTACGTGTTCCAGGAAGCCAGCCTGTTCAGCCATCTGTCGGTGCGTGGCAATCTGGAGTTCGGACAGCGCCGCACCCCGCCCCGTGAGCGCAAAGTGGCGCTTGAGCAGGCCTGCGAACTGCTTGGCATCGGCCACCTGCTTGAGCGTCAGCCTGATACGCTCTCTGGCGGCGAACGGCAACGCGTAGGCATCGCTCGCGCCTTGTTGACCAGCCCGCAGCTGCTGCTGATGGATGAGCCACTCGCGGCACTCGATGCACCGCGCAAGCGCGAGATCCTGCCGTACCTTGAGCGCCTGCACGACGAACTGGAGATTCCCCTGGTATACGTCAGCCATGCGCTGGACGAAGTGACACAACTGGCTGATCACCTGGTGATCATCGAACAGGGCAACGTACTGGCCAGCGGTGCCATAGCGCCAACCCTGGCGCGCATCGACCTGCCGCTGGCGCAGGACGAAGATGCCGGGGTCATCATCGAAGGCTGCGTCGCACATTATGACCCGGCCTATCGATTGCTGGGGCTGCATCTGCCCGGCACAGCGTTGCAACTGCGCGTCACTCATGCGCCGCTGGCGCTTGGAACGTACCTGCGGGTCAAGGTCCGCGCGCGCGATGTGAGCCTCAGCCTGGTCGAAAACGACCATTCCAGCATCCTCAATCGCCTGCCCGTGCGTGTTGGTCAACACCGCATTGCCGACAATGACGCCCACGTGCTGCTCAGCCTTGATGCCAGTGGCACACCATTGCTGGCGCGCATCACCCGCTTCTCATACGACCAATTGGGTATCCATGAAGGGCAGCAGCTTTGGGCGCAAATTAAATCGGTGGCTTTGCTTGGCTGATCACACGTGCCACGCGTTAAAATTCTAGGCTGTTGGGATACGGCATATTAAGATTTTGCTCATGCCTAGCAGAGAAATTTCCCATATTCGTCGAACCCCCCTATGCTTGCGTCTGCGGGCAAAGGTGCGTTCCTACGTTTGCATCCGCCCAGTCGCCTCCTGCGACTAAAGACACGCAGCAGAATCTTTGCTCGGAGAATTTATTTTCAACGAATGCGTCTTTAATAAAGGAAAGAGGAAGCGCATATAGTGCGCGACCGGCCTGGGCAACAACGTTGCCAGGCAATTCAAGCTACCAAGGAGAAATACATGCTGATACTCACCCGAAAGGTCGGCGAAAGCATCGTTATCGATGATGACATCAAGGTCACCATTCTCGGCGTCAAGGGGATGCAAGTGAGGATCGGCATTGATGCACCCAAAGATGTACAAGTGCATCGAGAAGAGATTTTCAAGCGCATCCAGGCTGGCAACCCAGCACCAGAGAAAGGAGACGATCAGCACTAACAGCCCATGACTCGAGTCGCACGGATGCGCTTGGTCGCTGAAGACCGGCCATGACCGCAGATCGCATGCCTTTCAGGAGGCCCAGGCGCGCCGATCAACGCCTGCAACTGCAACGTGCCGCCCCATGAGCGAAAAGCCAATAGCCGACTATTGAGGCGTCTCTTGCTCAGGATTTCGTCCTGGAACACGCAGATTCAGCCACAACGGCGTGATAAGTGTGCCTGCCACAAATGCCGGTAACCGTTGACCGTCGGGCAAACCGACTTCAGCACTGACCGTAAACACTATTCCCGCGCACCTGCCAGGTTCAGCAGTAGAAAAGCTGCAACCCGCCGAACTGTGGCAAACCGTAGTTGCCATTGTCCGCGCACCGGCCCTCGGCCTTCCCTTCGCTGCGCAAACACCTGATCAGGCACTGGTAACTTGCTATAGTCCCCCCGCGGCCATAGCAAAGCCCACTGCCGATAAGGGACTAGAGGATAAGGTCTTGGTATCAGACATGCGGATGAAGGGAATTCATGACGACTTGGAGCACACGGCCGAGAAACTTGAGCAGGTTGCGACAACGTTAGCGGGCCATGCGCTCTACCTGCAACACTCGGTACATACGCAGGATGCCGCGGATATACAGGGACGAATAGCAGGCTTACAGGCCTCTGTAGATGACCTGCGCGACGTGGCGCAGAGCATTGAGCAGCAACAGCTTGAACAGGGCAAAGCCCCTGCCCGGTTGACTCAAATATAACGATGAGTTATAAAGACGCCTCGATTTTGCGCCACTGATTAGTTGCGCCGAGTGGCTTGATGTAGCTTGCTTTGAGTTGCTTGATGTAGCGCAGTAAAGAAATCGAGCATGCGAGTGTGGTGGAATTGGTATACACAGCAGACTTAAAATCTGCCGGCGTGAGCCTTGCGGGTTCGAGTCCCGCCACTCGCACCATATTAGAGAAGGCGCCTTGATAGGCGCCTTTTTGCTGCCTGCGATTCATCCAGAACAGTCATCCAGCCCTTTAGGCTAACCGCTCCATACAGCCTACAAATGCGGCATCCTGCCGAAACCAATAACAGAAAACACTGTCAGAGCCTTGCAACTAGAAAACCGCGCTGCGGATCAAGGAAACAACAGTGCTGACTCGCCTTTCGCAATTCGCCCTGATCGCCACTTTCCTGGCGTCCTCCGGCTGTTATCACCATCATTACCATGACCGGGATGATGATGGCTGGCGCGATCAGGACCACCGCTACTCGCAAGACCGGGATCACCGCCGTCATCACCGACATGATGATCGCTACCGGGACGAGGACCGCTAAGGCCCTCGCTGACATGTTTGTTGTACGACCTGCCCATTTGAACACTGCCCCCTTTTCTGAGGCTCATATCATGCGTTTTACATTGCCTACCCTTGCTCTAGGTCTTCTCTTGTCTCAATGCGCGTTGGCTGCCGGCGATGGTACTGCCGCAGTCGGCGGCGGCCTGGGTGGCGCCTTGGGTAATGTCATCGGCCAGCAAATCGGCGGCAGCACAGGCGCAGCGATTGGTGCCGGTGTCGGCGGCGCAGCCGGCAGTGCTGTCGGCGCCAAGAAAGGCAACCGCACCGAAGCTGCTCTGGGTGGTGGGCTCGGTTCTGCGGGCGGCTCGATCATCGGTCACCAGATCGGCGGCTCCACCGGTTCCACTATCGGCGCAGGCCTCGGTGGCGCAGCGGGTGGCGCACTGGGTAACCATCTGGGTGACGATGGCGACAACAACGATGGTGGCAAGCGACACAAGCACAAGCGTCACCATAAGCACGATTGATCCCTCGTGACACAAACCCGGTCTGGCGCCGGGTTTTGCATTTTCTCGACACCCTCTTCACAAACAGTTCACGTCGAGCGCCCTATTCTGGCAATGCTCCTACAGAATCTCCCTTGGCCCGCCCAGTGCGGGTTTTTTTATGCCTGCCCGCCCAAAAGAATCCTGCCTGAATGTGCGCCTGCTGGAAAAAATGCACTCGACCTATTAATGGCATATTTTTATGCTTTAATTGATATTGCAAGGTCATCCATGCCACGAGGACTCCGTCATGAACATCAAGATTCTGGCAATGCTGTTGCTCGCGCTCTGCGTACAACCCGCCTGGAGTGCGTCATACGGTGAACCTACCAACCACACTGCAAAACCTGTCGCCAGTGAGCCCGCTGCGCTTAGCACACGCTTGGCATTGCGGGACTTGTGGGTCGAACATATCTTCTGGATCAGAAACTACGCGATTGCCAACCAGACCGGCGACAACAAGCAAGCCACAGTCGCCAGTACAGAAGTCGTCGCAAATGCTACCCGTATTGCCAACAGCCTGGCACCGCTCTACGGCCAACACGCCGCTGATCAGTTGCTCAAACTGCTGGCCGGGCACTGGGGGGCAGTGAAACACTACAGTGACGCAACGATAAGCAAGAATGCCGCGGGCAAGGACTCCGCCGTAAACGAGCTCACCAGCAATGCCAAAGCGATCGCCGCGTTCCTGGCAAAGGCCAACCCCAACCTGCCTGAAGCGTCGTTGGTGGCCATGCTCAGCGCTCATGGCGGGCATCATGTAGCCCAGATCGATCAATTGGCCATGAAGGACTACGCTGCCGAAGCCAAGACCTGGATGGCAATGCGCGAACATATCCTGACATTGGCCGACACCCTCACCGCTGCACTGGTCAAACAGTTCCCGGACAAGTTCTGAGCAAGCCGCGCGGGGTGTCTCTGGCGCCTCGCGCGAACTTATCGAGTGGAGATCCAACTAAATGCTTCAAGGATTGGGCCGCACCCAACAGGACCTGCTCAGCGCCCTGCTCTATCAGCCTTCCGGCATGAGCATCGATGAGCTGGCGCATGCCCTGACGATCACACGCACCGCAGTACGTCAGCACTTGGCCGCACTGGAGCGCGACGGCCTGGTCGCACGCGGGCAAACGCGACCAACCGGCAGAAGACCCGAGCAGTTGCACCAACTGACTGACCGGGGCAAGGAGCTGTTTCCCCGCCAGTACCACCTGCTGGCCAGCTTGGTCATTGGTGAGGTTGCCAAGCTCGTCGGCCATGACGGCCTGATCACCCTTATGCGCAATCTGGGTAGCAGGATGGCAGCCGACCTTGAACAACAGGCGATTAAAGAAGAAAAAATCGTCGAACACATGAACAACACAGGCTATGAAGCCAACGTCTTTTTCCGTTCCGGTGGCGAAAAAGAAATTGTCGCGCACAACTGTGTCTTCCATCACCTGGCCGCAACCCACCCCGAGGTCTGCGAACTGGATCTGGCATTGATCGGCAGCCTGGGACACAGCACGGTTGAACACCTGACGTGCATGGTTCGAGGGGCAACAGTGTGCACATTTCATCTGAAACCGCTGCCCGTCACACCCAATGAGGGTTCAACGACGGACTGATCCCATCAGGCGATCAAAGCAATGGGGTTGTTCTGGCGGATGCAAAAGTGAAGATGAAAATTCAAACCTGACTGAGTATTCTGACCGGCGGCACTCCGCTGCCAGCAAGCGCCAGGTGACAGCACCTGACGATGTTTTGAGAGGTAGGAATGGGCACCAAGAAATCAACCAGTGAACTGAAACGCGACCTGAAAGCGGTTGCATCAAACCTGGAACGAACCGCCGGGGAAATCAGCAAACTCGCCGAGCGGGTCAAAGACGTCGATGTCGTGGCGGTACTGCACTTGATGAATCGTCTGTACAAGGATTCAGACAGGCTGAAGGCCTATGCAGACGAGATCAAAGAAGGAAAAATCGTACGGGGCAAGCCAGATTAACCCCCCCAACAGGCGTATCCTGTTTTTGAACCAGACACTGTTCTGGCCGGCAGATACCGATGGAGATTTTCATGCTTGGTGTAACGGACTACAGCGCTTTTGTCATTGCCTTCATTATCTTGCTGGCCATCCCCGGCCCAGGCAACTTCGCCTTGATCACGTCGACCGGCAAGGGCGGAATCAAAGGCGGGCTCGCGGCTACATTCGGCGTCATCTTCGGTGACCAGGTGTTGTTGTGGCTGGCGGTCGCTGGCGTTGCGGCACTGTTGAACACCTACCCGGCAGCCTTCCATCTGGTGCAGTGGCTCGGTGCGGCCTACCTGGCCTGGCTGGGCGCACGGATGCTGCTGGCAAAACCGGGTACAGCCCCTCTCCGGCAGATGAAGCCCAACCGTTACCTGCGCCAAACCCTGATGATCACGCTGCTTAACCCCAAGGCCATCGTCTTCTACATGGCGTTTTTTCCGCTGTTCGTCGATCCGGTACGCCACCAGGGGCTGGTGACGTTTGCCTTTATGGCCGTGACAATCGCGGTGCTCACGTTTCTGTATGGCCTGATAGCGGTGCTGCTGACTCACTTTCTGGCCGAGCGTTTGCGTGCAAATCCGAAGGTATCCAGTGCCTTGGAAAAATTGGCAGGCGCATGCCTGTTGGGATTTGGCATCAAACTGGCTGTGCTTCGCTGAAGCGCCACCTGTTTCAAACACCTCGAGTCACCGACATAAAAAAAGCCGCCAGCGACCAGGCTGGCGGCTAAACATAGCGCAATGAAGATAGTGCCGTCGCCACCGAGGGACCTCTCCCAAGTGACTGCAAGAGTATCTCCTGAACCCACGTACGGTGCTTGCTCATGCCTGCCAAAGGCGTTGCAGCTGCGTGCCACGCGCAAACCTCAGCAGCGCCCATCAAAAACGTAGATATTTTTAGTTTTTAGCGATACTTTTAACCGCTTGGCGACCTTAACCGCTGATCCGTCGTCGCCATGCCGAAGTTCTGCCAGCCACATCAGGCCCTCCTGTCTCGCTCAAGCGCTGACAGACCACACATTATAAAAAGCCTCGCTGCGTGCATTTCACACCACCAGGGTCTTAGTCGGAGACTAAACGCCGTGCTGCAAAACCTGAAATTCAGCCACAAGATCCTGATCGCTGCCTCATTGGTGGTGATCGCCATTCTCTCGCTGTTCTCGGTTTACAACGATGTTCGCCAAGGCGCCTACATCGAGAACGAACTGCGGGGTGACCTGCAGAACAACGGAACACTCACCGCACAGAACATCCAGAGCTGGCTCTCCGGACGCGTCGCCCTGCTCGAGTCGATGCAGCAAAACATCGAGCGCGACCTGAGTGATGACTCAATCATGGCTGCCATGTCATTGAAAGCCATCCGTCAGGCATTCGAACTGGCCTACATCGGAACCCAGGCAGATGGCCGCTTCCTGGCCAACAAGCCGACGGACCTGGGCAAAGACTATGACCCACGGGTCCGCCCTTGGTACAAAGAGGCCGAGACTGCAGGCCAGGCCATACTGACCAACCCCTACATGGACCTGGTGAGCAATGAGCTGGTGATGTCGATCACCGCACCTGTGCGGCACGACGGGCGCCTGGCCGGTATCACCGGTGTAGACCTCAGCCTGAAGACCATGACGGACATGATCAATGCCCTCGACTTCAATGGCACCGGCTATGCCTTCCTGGTCAGCAGGGACGGTACGATTCTGGTCCACCAGGACCGCAAACTGGTCATGAAGTCGCTGAAGGATCTGTACCCGAACCATACCCCGGGTATCGACCAGCGCTTCGCCGAAGCTGAAGAGAATGGCAAACCCCGCATCGTCAGCTTCACGCCCATCAAGGGCCTGCCCTCAGTCGACTGGTACATTGGCCTGTCAATCGACAAAGACATGGCTTACAGCCAACAACGAGAGTTTCGTGCCAGCGCACTGATCGCCAGCATTGTGGCGGTCGTGGTGATCATCGCCCTGCTGGGGATGCTGATCCAGGTGCTCATGAAACCCCTGAACAACCTTTCTCGCGCAATGGAAAACATTGCCCAAGGCGAAGGCGACCTGACCCGGCGAATCGATGTGCAATCGCGCGATGAATTCGGCCAACTGGCCATCGCCTTCAACCGCTTCGTTGAGCGCATCCATGGGTCTATCCGCGAGGTGGCGTCTACCACGGCTCAGGTCAACAACGTCGTCAAGCAAGTGATCCGATCGTCAGAGTCGTCGATGAGCAGTTCTGACGAGCAAAGCCAACGCACCAACAGTGTCGCCGCGGCGATCAACGAACTGGGTGCCGCAGCCCAGGAGATTGCGCGCAACGCGGCAGATGCGTCACGCCAGGCGTCAGGCGCCAGCCTGCAAGCCGAGGACGGAGGCCAGGTCGTGGCCCGAACCCTCCAGGCCATGAGCGAGTTGTCCTCGAAGATCAGTGCGTCGTGCCTCAATATCGAGACCCTGAACAACCGTACCGTCGACATCGGTCGAATCCTCGAGGTGATCAAGGGCATTTCCGAACAGACCAATTTGCTGGCCCTGAACGCGGCCATCGAAGCGGCTCGGGCGGGTGAGGCAGGACGTGGCTTTGCCGTGGTGGCGGACGAAGTACGCAGCCTGGCACATCGTACCCAGGAGTCCGCACAGGAAATCCAGACGATGATTCAAGAGTTGCAGGTCGGCGCACGCGAAGCCGTGGCAACCATGACGGAAAGCCAGCAACACAGCGAGGAAAGCGTGACGATTGCCAATCAGGCGGGCGAACACCTGAATGGCGTAACCGGCCGCATCGTGGAAATCGACGGGATGAACCAGTCCGTCGCGGCGGCAACAGAGGAGCAGACCTCGGTCATCGAGTCACTGAACGTCGACATCATCGAGATCAACAGCCTCAACCAACAAGGCATCTCCAACCTCAATGCAACGTTGCAAGCCTGCAAGGCGCTAGACGAACAGGCCGAACGCCTGAAGAGCCTGGTGGACAGCTTCCGCATCTGATCTGATCGACAGGGGCGCCCGTGCGCCCCTGCATCACTGCCCGAGCGTGTCAGGACGCCGGGACAAGCGATACCGCCTTCCCCAACCCTTCACGCTGCATGACCTCAAGAATGATCGGCACGGGCGACATCAGGTGGTTACGCATCATGGTCGTCGCGCGCTCCGTGTCCCGCGCCAGGATCGCTTCAACCAGCGCGGCATGCTCCTTGCGCTTGATCTCCAACGCTTCCTCCGAGAACACCGTCTGGGTCAACCACAGATGGCGGTAGCGCTCGGCCTGATCGAACAGGTAGGTGCGCACCTGCAACAAATGCTTGGAACCGCAGCCTGCGGCGATGGCGCTATGAAAAGCCTTGTGCCGCATATCCCAGACATCGAGGACTTTTTCGCGGGTTTGTACATCCATCACTTTGGACAAGGTATGGGACTGGGCCACGACCTGCGCTTCCCACGCATCATCGCCGCGCTCGATGGCGAGGCCCACGATCATGGCTTCAAGGTTCGCGCGAGCATCATAAATATCCTGAAGCTCCTGCAGCGACATGGACGCAACCCGATAGCCCTTCTGGCTGATGACCACCACCAGATGCTCTGCCACGAGCTGCGACAGCGCCTCGCGTAGCGGGCCGACGCCCAGGTCATAGCGCTCCTTGAGCCCGCTCATTAGCAGCTTTTCACCTGGTTTGAATACGCCGCGAATGATGTCGTGCTTAAGCCGCTCGTACCCACTGAATGCAGAGTTATGCCTGGGGGCGAGGCTTTCCAAGGTACTGCTCCTGAACTCAAAAAAATCAATCATACCCAAACCGCTTGCAGCGGAAAAACATTAGACAAAAAGATTTTCTGTCGCTCAAATTGAAAAATGTAGACATTTTTAATTTGTAGCGATATTTTACTCCTGCCTGATCCAGATCATTGCTGGAAGACGCCTTTTACTACCTCTGCCAGGAGCCTCCATGAACGCCTTCACTCACATTCAAGACCCCGTTATGCCGCTTCCGGTAGAGACCAAGGGCTTTACCGTCAGCCCGTCCAAGCAGTCCCCACGCCTGCTGGAACTGACCTTCAGCAAGGAAGTCGTCGATGCCTTCGTCAGCGCCGTAGCCCAATGGCCGGTACAGGCGCTGGAGTACAAGTCGTTCCTGCGTTTCCGCGTCGGCCAGATCCTCGACGAACTGTGTGAAGGCACACTGCGTCCGGTACTGCTGAACACCATCCTGGACCGCGCTACCGGCGGCATGCTGGTCACCCCGCAGGGCCTGTGTGACGTGACCCAGGCCGACGACATGGTCAAGTTCTCCTCGGCCATCGCGCACCTGATCGGTCGCTCGAACTTCGATGCCATGAGCGGTCAGTTCTATGCCCGCTTCGTGGTAGTCAACACCGACAACTCCGACAGCTACCTGCGTCAGCCTCACCGTGTAATGGAACTGCACAACGACGGCACCTTCGTCAAAGAGCACACCGACTACGTGCTGATGATGAAGATCGACGAGCAGAACATGGTCGGTGGCAACACCCTGCTGCTGCACCTGGACGACTGGGAAGACATCGACCACTACTTCTCTCACCCACTGGCGCGCCGTGAGATGCGTTTCACCGCACCACCGAGCAAGAACGTGCGTGAAGATGTCTTCCACCCGGTGTTTGACAATGACGACCAGGGCCGTCCAACCATGCGCTACATCGACCAGTTCGTGCAGCCGCAGGACTTCGAGGAAGGCATCTGGCTGAACGCCATGTCCGAGTCGATCGAAGGTAGCCAGAAGAAGCTTTCGGTACCGGTACCGGTTGGCAGCTTCGTACTGATCAACAACATGTTCTGGCTGCACGGTCGTGATCGTTTCACCCCGCACCCGGAACTGCGTCGCGAACTGATGCGTCAGCGCGGCTACATCAGCTATCAGAAGACCCTGTACAAGCGCGGCCAATAATGCGCGCAACACGCTGAAGCGACGAGGCCACCACCGGGTGGCCTTCGTCGTCTCTCCAATAAACCTAATTCAGGTGGGTGCAGGCTAATGGCTATGTACGACTTCATTATCATCGGTGGCGGCATCGTGGGTATGTCCACGGCCATGCAACTGATCCAGGTTTACCCCGACGCAAAAATCCTTTTGCTGGAAAAAGAATCCGGCCCGGCCAAACACCAGACCGGCCATAACAGTGGCGTGATTCATGCCGGTGTCTATTACACCCCCGGCAGCTTGAAGGCGCGCTTCTGCCTGGAAGGCAACAAGGCCACCAAGGCGTTCTGCGACAAGCACGGCATCCGCTATGACGAGTGCGGCAAGCTGCTGGTGGCAACCAACGAGCTGGAAATGCAGCGCATGAGTGCGCTGTGGGACCGCACCGAAGCCAATGGCTTGAAACGCGAGTGGTTGAGTGCTGACGAGCTGCGCGAGCGCGAGCCGAACATTGTCGGCATGGGTGGCATCTTCGTGCCGTCCAGCGGCATCGTGAACTACGCACAAGTGACCGCCGCCATGGGCCGCGAGTTCGAAGCGGCCGGTGGCGAAATTCGCTACAACAGTGAAGTGAACGGCATCGACGAACGTGCGGATGAAGTGCTGGTGCGCACCGACGGCCACGAGTACCACGGACGCTTCCTGATCACCTGCTCGGGCCTGATGGCCGACCGCGTGGTGCGCATGCTGGGGGTCAAGCCGAACTTCATCATCTGCCCGTTCCGTGGCGAGTACTACCTGCTGCCCAAGCAGCACAACCAGATCGTCAACCACCTGATCTACCCGATCCCGGACCCGTCCATGCCGTTCCTCGGCGTACACCTGACCCGGATGATCGATGGCACCGTCACTGTCGGGCCGAACGCGGTGCTGGCGATGAAGCGCGAAGGCTATCGCAAGACCGACATTTCGATTCCCGACCTGTTCGAAACCCTGACGACCCCGGGCATCCTCAAGGTACTGATGAAGAACCTGCGCCCGGGCCTGATCGAGATGAAGAACTCGATGTTCAAGGGTGGCTACCTGAAAGAAGTACAGAAGTACTGCCCGAGCATCGTCAAGAGCGACCTTACCGCCTACCCGGCCGGTGTGCGCGCGCAGGCCGTTTCGCTGGATGGCAAGTTGATCGACGACTTCCTGTTCGTGAACACCAAACGCAGCATCAGCGTGTGTAACGCGCCTTCTCCTGCCGCGACCTCGGCCATCCCTATCGGCGCCCACATCGTCGACAAGGTACGCGAACAGCTTTCCAGTCAGGGCGCCAGCTTCGTCAAGCCCGCCAATACCGCCCGGCCTGCCGTGGCAGCGGCATCCGCCGCGACCAAGTAACGAGGAACTCAACGTGCAACTCAACGATTTGAAACTGTTTCGCCAACACGCTTACATCGACGGCGCCTGGGTAGAAGCCGACAACGGCCAGACCATCACGGTCACGAACCCGGCCACAGGCGAAACGATCGGCACCGTGCCAAAGATGGGCGCGGCCGAAACCCGTCGTGCCATCGAAGCCGCGGACCGCGCGCTGCCGGCCTGGCGTGCATTGACCGCCAAGGAACGTGCGGTCAAGCTGCGTAAATGGTTTGAATTGATGATGGCCAACCAGGAAGACCTGGCCCGTCTGATGACCCTGGAACAGGGTAAGCCACTGACCGAGTCGAAAGGCGAGATCGCCTACGCTGCATCGTTCCTGGAATGGTTCGGTGAAGAAGCCAAGCGCATCTACGGCGACATGATTCCTGGGCATCAGGTCGACAAGCGCCTGATGGTGCTCAAGCAGCCTATTGGTGTAACGGCAGCGATCACCCCGTGGAACTTCCCTTCGGCAATGATCACCCGCAAAGCCGGCCCGGCACTGGCCGCCGGTTGCACCATGGTGCTCAAGCCTGCCTCCCAGACCCCCTACTCGGCACTGGCACTGGCTGAACTGGCCGAGCGCGCCGGCATTCCAAAAGGCGTGTTCAGCGTTGTCACTGGCAGCGCGGGTGAAGTCGGCGGCGAGCTGACCGGCAACCCGATCGTGCGCAAGGTAACCTTCACCGGCTCGACCGAAATCGGTCGCCAGCTGATGGTCGAATGCGCCAAGGACATCAAGAAAGTCTCCCTGGAACTGGGTGGTAACGCCCCCTTCATCGTATTTGACGATGCCGACCTGGACGCGGCTGTCGACGGTGCGCTGATTTCCAAATACCGCAACAACGGCCAGACCTGCGTCTGCGCCAACCGCCTGTACATTCAGGACGGTGTCTACGATGCCTTCGTCGAAAAACTCACCGCAGCCGTCGCCAAGCTCAACATCGGCAACGGCCTGGAAAATGGCATCACCACCGGCCCGCTGATCGACGCCAAGGCCCTGGCCAAAGTCCAGGAGCACATCGACGACGCCGTGAGCAAAGGCGCTCGCGTCGTTGCGGGCGGCAAGCCGCATGCACTGGGTGGCACCTTCTTCGAGCCGACGATTCTGGTCGACGTGCCGCGTAACGCCGCGGTAGCCAAGGAAGAGACCTTCGGCCCACTGGCACCGCTGTTCCGCTTCAAGGACGAGGCCGAAGTCATTGCCATGGCCAACGACACCGAGTTCGGCCTGGCGTCCTACTTCTATGCCCGTGACCTGAGCCGGGTGTTCCGTGTCGGCGAAGCCCTGGAATACGGCATCGTCGGAATCAACACCGGCATCATCTCCAACGAAGTGGCCCCGTTCGGCGGCATCAAGGCTTCGGGGTTGGGCCGTGAAGGTTCCAAGTACGGCATCGAGGACTACCTGGAAATCAAGTACCTCTGCATCGGTATCTGAACCTTTCCTTTCTACATCGGACAAGACCGCAACCCGTTGCGGTTTATGAGGTAATAATGAGCGACACCAACCAATCGCTGCAGCAACGTCGTCTGGACGCCATCCCACGTGGCGTCGGGCAGATCCACCAGATCTTCGCCGAGCGCGCAGAAAACGCTACTGTCTGGGATGTCGAAGGCCGTGAGTACCTCGACTTCGCAGGCGGCATTGCCGTGCTGAACACCGGCCACCTGCACCCAAAAGTCATGGCTGCCGTGCAAGCACAGCAAGCCAAACTGACCCACACCTGCTTCCACGTGTTCGCCTACAAGCCTTACGTCGAACTGTGCGAGAAACTCAACACGCTGGTGCCAGGCAACTTCGCGAAGAAGACCCTGCTGGTCACCACCGGTGCTGAAGCCGTCGAAAACGCCATCAAGATCGCCCGTGCTGCCACCGGCCGTACCGGTGTCATCGCCTTCACCGGCGCCTACCATGGCCGTACCCACTACACCCTGTCGCTGACCGGCAAGGTAGTGCCCTACTCTGCTGGCATGGGCCTGATGCCAGGCGGCATCTTCCGTGCCCAGTACCCGAATGAACTGCACGGTATCTCTACCGACGAGGCCATCGCCAGCATCGAGCGCATCTTCAAGAACGATGCCCAGCCGAGCGATATCGCCGCGATCATTCTGGAGCCGGTACAGGGTGAAGGCGGTTTCAACGTCGCGCCAAAAGCTTTCATGCAGCGCCTGCGCGCCCTGTGCGACGAGCACGGGATCGTCCTGATCGCTGACGAAGTACAAACCGGCGCCGGTCGTACCGGTACCTTCTTCGCCATGGAACAGATGGGCGTCGCCGCCGATCTGACCACCTTCGCCAAATCCATCGCCGGTGGTTTCCCGCTGGCGGGCGTGGCGGGCAAGGCCGAAATCATGGACGCCGTTGCCCCGGGTGGCCTGGGCGGCACCTATGCCGGCAGCCCTGTGTCCTGTGCTGCGGCCCTGGCCGTCATCGAAGCCTTCGAGCAAGAGCACTTGCTGGATCGTGCCAAGGCCGTGGGCGAAATCCTCGGCACCGGCCTGCGCAAGATCGCTGAGCAGCATTCCAGCATTCTTGAAGTGCGGACCCTCGGCGCCATGGTTGCCGTGGAGCTGTGTGAAGGTGGTGACGTACACAAGCCGGCCGCTGAACTGACCGGCAAAATCGTTGCCCTCGCTCGCGAGAAAGGTCTGATCCTGCTGTCGTGCGGTACTTACTACAACGTCCTGCGCATCCTCGTACCTCTGACCGTCAGCGACGAGGACCTTGCTCGCGGTCTGACGATCATCGGTGAGTGCTTCAACGAACTGGCGTAAGACCTCCACTTGTCGTTGCCCACGTGAACACGAAACAGCAGGGTGGCCGCACTACGCGTGCAGCGGCCGCCCTGCGTTCACGCGGGCAACGACATCGCGTTAAAAAGGTAAGACCATGAACAACAAACATAAAAACAACTTGAGTCACGGGCTTAAATCCCGTCATGTCACCATGCTCTCGATTGCCGGGGTGATTGGCGCCGGGCTGTTCGTCGGCTCCGGACGTGCGATTGCCGAAGCCGGCCCAGGCGCTGTTCTGGCCTATGTCTTTGCTGGCATTCTGGTCATGCTGGTGATGCGCATGCTCGCCGAAATGGCCGTTGCGTCGCCGGATACCGGTTCGTTTTCCACCTATGCAGACCGCGCCATCGGCAAATGGGCGGGGTTCAGCATCGGCTGGTTGTACTGGTGGTTCTGGGTACTGATCATTCCGATCGAAGCCAACATCGCCGCCACCATCATCAACACCTGGGTGCCCGAGTGGGATATCTGGGTACTGTCCCTGATCATCACCCTGGTGCTGACCGCGACCAACCTGGCCAGCGTGAAGAACTATGGCGAATTCGAGTTCTGGCTCGCATTGGTCAAGGTACTCGCCATCGTCGGTTTCATCGCCCTGGGCGCCTGCGCCATTTTCGGGCTGCTGCCCGATGCCCCGGTCAGCGGCGTTTCGCGCCTGTGGGACAATGGCGGCTTCATGCCTAACGGCTTCGGCGCAGTCATCAGTGCCATGCTGATCACCATGTTCTCGTTCCTTGGCGCCGAGGTGGTGACCATTGCGGCCGCCGAATCCGACGCGGCCGAGAAGCAGATCTCCCGGGCCACCAATTCGGTGATCTGGCGGATTACGCTGTTCTACATCCTGTCGATTTTCATCGTCGTAGCCCTGGTACCCTGGAACGATCCGCGCCTGGCCTCCCAAGGCTCCTACGTAACCGTACTGGAAATCCTGGGTGTTCCGCACGCCAAGCTGCTGATCGACGTGGTCGTACTGACCTCGGTGACCAGCTGCCTGAACTCCTCGCTGTACACCGCCTCGCGCATGCTCTTCTCCCTCAGCAAACGTGGTGAAGCACCGGCCTGCGCCCGTTACACCAACAGCATCGGCACACCGATCTATGCCGTGTTGCTGTCTACCGGCGCGGCGTTCCTGACGGTCATCGCCAACTACCTGGTGCCCTCCAAGGTATTCGGCTTCCTGATGGCAAGCTCCGGCACCATTGCCCTGCTGGTCTATCTGGTCATCGCCATCTCGCAACTGCGTATGCGCAAGAAGCTGATCGCCGAAGGCAAGACGCTCAACTACCGCATGTGGCTTTTCCCGTGGCTGACCTGGGGCGTGATCCTGTTCATCAGCGCCGTGCTCATCGTGATGCTGTTCCGTCCCGATCATCAGCTTGAAGTCATCTCCACCGGCGTATTGAGCCTGTTGGTGGTCTGTTCGGGCTTGTTGGTCAGCCGTCGCCATGCCAAAGCCAAGGCCTTGGCTACCGCACAAGGTGGCATCCCTGTCGCGCTGGGGCGCTGACAGGTCCATTTACCTATTTGATGAGTGTTGACGAATGAGCAAGCAAACACTGTCGTTGGCTGAAAAAGATGTCCAGCATCAACTGCACCCCTACACCGATGCCCGCATGCACGAAGAGCTTGGCCCGCTGATCATTGAGCGCGGCGAAGGCATCTATGTGTATGACGACCAGGGTAAGCAATACATTGAGGCCATGTCCGGCCTGTGGAGCGCTGCCCTGGGGTTCAATAACGAACGCCTGATCAAGGCCGCCGAGCAGCAATTGCGCACGCTGCCGTTCTACCACCTGTTCAGCCACAAGGCGCATGCCCCCAGCATCGAGCTGGCGGACAAGCTGATCGAAATGGCGCCGGTCCCGATGAGCAAGGTGTTCTTCACCAACTCGGGCTCCGAAGCCAACGATACCGTGGTCAAGCTGATCTGGTACCGCAACAACGCCATTGGCAAGCCGGCCAAGAAGAAGTTCATCAGCCGCCTCAACGGCTACCACGGCATCACCATCGTCAGCGCCAGCCTGACCGGCTTGCCGGCCAACCAGCGCGGCTTTGACGTGCCGTTGCCGGGCTTCTTCCACGTCGGCGCACCGCATCATTACCGCCATGCGCTGCCAGGTGAAACCGAAGAACAGTTTGCCGACCGTCTCGCCGCCGAGCTGGAAAGCCTGATCCTGCGTGAAGGCCCGGAAACCGTCGCCGCCT
Source organism: Pseudomonas sp. AL 58 (assembly GCF_036348395.1). Classification (NCBI taxonomy): domain Bacteria; kingdom Pseudomonadati; phylum Pseudomonadota; class Gammaproteobacteria; order Pseudomonadales; family Pseudomonadaceae; genus Pseudomonas; species Pseudomonas sp. AL 58. Next base: position 1,248 of record NZ_JAZBQR010000031.1, on the reverse strand, counting down.
TCTATGGCGAGCCCTTGATGGGTGCCGGTGGCGTCATTGTGCCGCCACGCACCTACTGGGAAAAGATCCAGGCCGTCTGCCGCAAATATGACGTACTGGTCGTCGCTGACGAAGTGATCTGCGGGTTCGGCCGTACCGGCAACCTGTTCGGCAGCCAGACCTTCGGTATCAAACCGGACGTGATGGTGTTGTCCAAACAGCTGTCTTCGTCCTACCAGCCGATCTCGGCGATCCTGATCAACGATGCGCTGTACCAGGGCATTGCTGACCAAAGCCATTCGCTGGGCACCCTTGGCCATGGTTTCACCGCCAGTGGCCATCCGGTTGCGGCGGCGGTTGCGCTGGAAAACGTGAAGATCATCGAAGAACAGAACCTGGTCGAGCATGCTGCGGCCATGGGCGCGATTCTTCATGAGGGTCTGAACCAATTCGCCGACCACCCACGGGTAGGCGAAATCCGTGGCCGTGGCCTGATTGCGGCAGTCGAACTGGTTGCCGACCGCGAGCTCAAGACCCCGTTCGAGGTCACCGGCAAACTGGGACGTTTCCTGGCCGGTCGCGCCCAGGCGCACGGCATGATTACCCGTAACATGGGTGATGCGATTGCCTTCTGCCCGCCGTTGATTTCCAGCGAAGCGGAGATCCGCCTGATCGTCGAGCGCTTTGCCCGTTCGCTTGACGAGACCGAGCACTGGTTCAACGCCAGCCGCTAAGTCACCGTCATACGCCAGGAAGGCACGTGAACGACAAGCCCCCGCTTTTTAGCGGGGGTTTGTTTTTCCAGGCTGAATCCCACAGCGATCCCCACAGAACACTGCATTTCCTGTAGGAGCGGGACTTGCCCGCGATGACTTCAGCGCGGTGTCAGCACGTCCGCGGCGCCTGCATCGCGGGCAAGCCCGGCTCCTACAGCTGGCGCGGGGCCTGTTGGAGCTGGCTTGCCTGCGATGACCTCGGCGCGGTGTCAGTGAGTGCGCGGCGTCTGCATCGCGGGCAAGCCCGGCTCCTACAGGTTACGCGGGCTCTGTTGGAGCGGGCTTGCCTGCGATGGCGTCGGTGGGGTGTCAGCGAGTTCGCGGCGTTTGTATCGCGGGCAAGCCCGGCTCCTACAGGCCGCGCGGGCTCTGTTGGAGCTGGCTTGCCTGCGATGGCGTCGGTGGGGTGCCAGTAGGTTCGCGGCGTTTGCATCGCGGGCAAGCCCGGCTCCTACAGGTTGCGCGGGCTCTGTTGGAGCAGGCTTGCCTGCGA
>NZ_JAZBQR010000030.1:0-33313 GCF_036348395.1 Pseudomonas sp. AL 58 | reverse complement strand
GCAGTGAAACGATGCATCGCCGATGGTAGTGTGGGGTTTCCCCATGTGAGAGTAGGTCATCGTCAAGATTAAATTCCAAAACCCCAGTCTGCGCGGCAGACTGGGGTTTTGTCTTTTCTGGGTCTGTACTCTGCTGTATGCAAGCTACAGAGATTGGTTGCGGTAGGGGCATGACGTACGGTCACGCCCCGCCCGGGGCTAGTGCTCAGGTGAGCAGGTTGCGGACATTGCTCATGGCGTTATCGGCAAAGCCCTGTAGAAAGGCCTGGAACGCTGGTAGCGCTTCGGCACCACCTTCATGAGGCTCTGCCTGGATAGTCCAGGTCGCGCGACTGTGCTGCTCTCCCAGGGCCTCCACCTGCATGGCTGCCCAGAGGTTGCCAATGTTCAGGCTGGTGTAGATCAGGCTCCAGGTCATGCACATTGCTTGGTCGTCGTGTGAGTTGAGTTGCTCGATGACCACATTACCGTCCTTGAACAGCTTCTTGCGTACGGATCGCACACCACTGCCGGTCATATCGATATGTGCCAGGGCAGGGATGAACACCGGGAAGCCGGCGAAGTTACCAACGATGTTCCAGACGCTGGTGGCGGCGGCGGGGATCTCGACGCTAGAAACAACGCGGCAGCCATCGGGATTGTGGATCAGGGTGTCAGGTTGCAGTTGCATGGTTGTGTACTCCTGTTTGGCTTGGGTGATTCAGATGAACTGGATGTCCTGGAGATAGCGGCAGCCGCGTTGCAGCAGCGCCGGGTTTTTTGCCGGGTAGCGCTCGCCCATGCGCCACACCCCTTCGCGGGCGTTGTCATGGTCGATGCGTGAGGTATCGCCGATGTCTTCCTCAAAACCGTTCAGGTAGAAGCCGAGCACCTCGAACAGCGCGTTGTCGCAGTCGACCCGCTGCAGTTGCTGCTGCCACTGCTCGACCTCGACCAGCTCAAAGGGCCGCCCAATGTCACGGAACGACGCGACATAGGCTTGCCAGCTCAGTGGCTCGGGATTGTGCAGGTTGAACACCGCCTGCTCGGGTCGGTAGCGGCTGGTGTGGAAGGCGATAAAGCGGGCGAGGAAGTCCACTGGCATCAGGTCGAAGTTGAGCTCCAGTGCTGGCACCTGGCCCAGTTGCAACGATCCCTTGAGCATCAGCATCAAGCGATTCTTGTGTGGCTGGCAGACACCGTTACGGCTGTCGAAGGTGATGTTGCCCGGCCGGTACAGATTGACCCAGACACCCTGCGCCCGTGCCCGCTCCAGGATGCGCTCGCCGACCCACTTGCTCAGGTTGTAGCCGTTGCGGATGTAGATCGGTGGTGTCTGTGCAGGTGGTTGCTCAAGCACCTTCCCGTCATCGTCGATGGCACTGCACGCTGAGAGCGTTGAGACAAAGTTGAAGATCTTTTTTCGTTGCCCTTCGCACAAGCGCAGGCAGGCAAACAAGGGCTCGACGTTGTCTATAGCCAGAGCCTGATAATCGAGCACATGATTGACGTGTGCGCCGTTGTGGATCAAAGCCCCGTAATGGCGGTCAAGGTAGTCGTAGTCCGCCTCATTAAGTCCAAGCTTCGGTTGGCGCAGGTCGGCTTCAAAAACCCTCACGCGGTTCAGGTCCAAGCCTTGTAGCTGGTTCTCGGTCACGGCCTGAGTAAAACGTTCCTCCGCTGAGTGGGTTGCGTTACGTCTCACAAGGCAGGCCACTTCGCTAGCGCCCCAGTCCAGGAGGGCCTCGACGATATGCACACCAAGGAAGCTGTTGGCACCGGTGACGATGACCTTGTGTACATCGCCAAGGCAGTCTATTGGTTGCACCTGAAGGTCTAGCGCACGTTCAGCATCGGACCGTGCTTGAGGGTCAAGCGTGCTGGTCTCGTTATCTTCGTCGCCCAGCAGCATTGCCATGCGTTGCAAGGTTGGCATTTCGATAAAACGGTTGATTGGGATACTGCGACCAAACGTTTCGCGAACTTCCAATAGCAGGCGCGACAACAGAATCGAATGACCACCCAGGTTGAAGAAACTGTCGGTGCAGGAGATATGGTCTGCGGGCAACTCCAGTAGCGCGCTCCAGATCCTGAGTACACGCTGTTCACAATCGTTTCGCGGTGCCACATGGGTGTTTTGCGGCCCCAGTTGAACAGGGCGCGCACGCAGGGCCTGACGGTCTATTTTGCCGTTGGCCGTATAGGGCATGTTTGGCAGTTCCTGATAGAACGCTGGACACATGTAATCAGGTAGTTGCTGCTCGGCGTATCTGCGCAACGCCACCTTGGCGTCTGCCTGCCGTGGCTGGGCAGCAAAAGCCAGCAAGCGGCGTTGCTGATCGACCACGACGGCAACCTGACGGTAGAGCTTGCTGGCACGCAGGCAATGCTCGACCTCTTCCGGCTCAACGCGGAAGCCGCGGATCTTTACCTGATTATCCCGGCGACCGCAGATTTCGATACCGTGCTCCGTCCACTTGCCCACATCGCCCGTGCGATAGACGCGCAGCTGTCTACCGTCGGGCAGGTCCAGCAGCAGAAAGCGTTCGGCGTTTAACTGCGGATTACCCAAGTAACCTAGGCCCACGCCCGGTCCTGCGATGTACAACTCACCTGGTGTTTGCTCGACCACGGGCTGCAGGTGTTCGTCGAGAATGAAAACTTCGCAGTTGGCGATGGGGCGACCCAAGTTGCGGTTGTTGTCCCGGCAGGCGAATACACGCGTAGTTGCCAGTACGGTGGTTTCGGTTGGCCCGTAGATGTTGTGGAAACAGCACTGTTCGGCCAGGTGCTCGATTACTTCTGGTTCGCAGACATCGCCACCGGTTATCAGGTGGTTCACGCCCCTCATCTGCTTCAGCGGCAGGATGCTCAGTAAAGCCGGTGGCAGAAAGGCATGAGTGACAGCTTCTCGCTGTAACAGCTCAAGCAGGCGTTGTGGGTCACGCCGCTGGTCTTCATCAGGGATGACCAATTCGGCGCCACAGGCCCACGTAGGCAGGATGTCCAGTAACGATGCATCGAAGTTGATGGTCGAAAATTGCAGCACTCGGCTGTGTGCCGCGAGTTGCACATGCTCGGCATACCAATGCTGGAAGTGGCTCAGGTTGCGTTGGCTGAGTAGAACCCCTTTTGGGTGGCCGGTGGTACCTGAGGTGTAAATGGCCACACTGGGTGCTTCGCTCTGTGCGCGTATGCGTATCAGGCTGGACAGGGGCGTTTGCGGTGCCGCGGGTAATTGGCTCAGATCCAGTGTGGGTAGGCCCGCCCGGTTGGGACTGAAGCTGGCATCGTGAATCAGCAGTGCTGCGCCGGCATTGTCGAGAATGTACTGAAGACGCTCGGCAGGGTGGTTGGGGTCCATTGGCAGGTACACCGCTGCGCAGCCCAATACGGCGAGCAAACTGGCGTAGAGCGCCAGTGACTTGGGCAAGCAGATGGCGATCACTGGTGGTTGAGCCCAGTGCGCTGGCAGGTGAGGGATCAACTGCTGTTGAATGGCCAATGCCTGAGCGTGCAACTGGGCATAACTGAGACGATGACCATTCAGGTTCAGCGCCGGGTTATCGGCAAAGACCTGAAAACTGCGCTCCAGCCGTTCGATGACAGGCACATCCGCGCGCTTGAGTAACTGTTCATTTCGGGTGCTATTGAAGAGATGAACAAATGCCAGTTGTTCCAGCCACATCAGGCCGTGTTCATGGGCGAACTGAGCACCACTGATGGTGGGCGTTTCAAGCAAGTAGTCGGGGTTGCGCGAGAGGCGCCCGACCTGCAGCGCAACCAGTGACTGAAGGCGGGCAATGGCTTGCAGACGCAGTTGCTGACCATTGCCTGAAGGCTCCATCGGCAGCACTTCGTGCGCAATCAGCCGTTGGGCTTTGCGGCTGCCTGTCCAGCAGCGCAGCTCCAGGCCCGGCAGCAGGCCCCGTGTGTCAGTGCTGCTACCCAGCCGCAGGCTCAGGAAGGTGCAACCGGAAACACCTGTTTCTGCAGCATACGGAAGGGGCAAGCTGCCATCTTCGATGACCAATTGTGGAGCCACCTGTAACGGCTGCTCTGGTCTAGACAGATCTGTCGCCAGGTAAAGGACGTGACCATGTTGCTCCAGCTCAGCGTGCAGTGCAGCCAGTGCCGGGCTGGTGCCTACCAGTAAAATATCGAGGCGTTTCATGACGGTCTCCTTGTCTCGACGTGGTAATCGGCCAGCGCGTGTTGCACGCACGGCGAGTCGAGCATTGAGCTGTTGCGGAAAAAGCGCAGGATGTTGCCCAGTAGTGGGTGTTGCTGATTGATCGGATAAACCATGCTCAGCACCTCCTCGTTAAGCGCTGTGCGCACGCGTTCAGACACCTGAAGGTGTTTGATCACGTTGAAGTCGAAGGCCTTTTGGATATCGTTGGTGAGGTACTGGCGAATGAACACCGGCAGTATTTGGGCGATACAGCTACGGTCCTCTTCCGGTGCGCTCTGCCAGTAGAGGCGTACCAGCCGCGCCCAGAACGTCGAATGACGGCCTTCGTCGAGCAGGTGATCCGCCATCAGGCCCTTGATTGATGGCTTGACCGTGTCGTCGCGGGCAAAGGCCGCCACATCGTTGGTCAGCGTGTTCTCGGCGATAGCCACGCAAATCAGTTCAAGCGCATCTCGCAGGTGTTCTGGCACCAGAGCCAGGGCCGCCGGAATAGCGCGGCTCAGTTCAATTTCGTTGGGTAGATCGATCGGCTCAATGCCGGTCAGCGCCACGGTCTGTTGCATGAAATCCATTGCCACCAGAGCGTGGTAGTCCTCATCAATGACCACCGTCATGGCGTCGTAGCGGCAGGCAAAAGGAAAGCGGATCGCGAAGCGGTTCTTGGCAATGGCGCGTGCTGTGCGGTCGACGATCTCGGTTTCGAAGATCACTACATCGTTGATGAACTTGTAGAGACTTTGCACCAGCACGAAGTCGCGCCATTGCGAGCACTCGCGCATGAACGTGGCACCCAGCACCAGTGGCTGACGGCTCAACGGATAAATCAGTCGGTCGTCGTTCTCCAGTATTCGCCGTGGGCGGGTGCGTATCGTTGCTCGGTCTTCCCAGACCGTAGCGAACGACTGGTAGTCGATAGCACTCATACGCTGGCCTCGGCAGTTTCAGCGTGCATCGCGTCACGCAGGCGGTCCCAGAGGGCAATGCGACTCTCCACTGCAGCAATGGCAGCTTCATACATCTCGCTCTCATGTCGGGGGTCGTTGTTTACTAACCGCGTGAGCAACTGCTCGGCTGCTGGCCCGTGGTCTTCCGAGTCCACTTCGATATGCCGTTGCAGGTAGTAACGGAAGGTCGGGGCCTGTTCTGCAGTAATTCCCCAATCATCCAGAATTCGCTGGAACATGCCTGGAATCACGCTTTCGCGGCCATGCAGGAACGCTGCTGCGACTGCATGGGCGGGGGCATTCATGGCGGTTTCGAGGGTGTTGCAGACGAACTGCTTGGCGGCATCGCTGGCAGCGACACGGCCCAAGGCACTGGCATAACCCATGCCCTCGCGCTGCAGGCGCACGAACTGCTCGATAGCGAGCGTGCTGGCGCCGACTTCGCGCATGGCGTCCAGATACAGCTCAAAGTGGCTGTAATGACCGTGCACCAGCCGGTTATCGGACTCCTCGCCTAAAACGATTTCATTGATCAGGCGAGCCGCCTTGGGGTCAGCGGGTGGTAACCAGGGTAGTTGTACACAGGTCAGTTCTTGTTGTAGCCGCTTGGTGAGTGACATGAAGTCCCAGACGGCAAAGACATGGGTTTCCATGAACCGTTGTAACACGGGTAATGAGTCTATTTCGGCGAAGATGGGGTGCGCGGCAAGTACCGCCTTCTTTTCACTGAGTAAATATTTGAGTGGGGTCATGATGGTTCCTTAATTGGACAATGTTGTGAGTGGGGCATGAATTGTTTTCTTCAGGCCGAGCGAGGCCGTCGAACGAAAAGTTCGATAATGGCGATCGCTGTATATAAGCCATTCGTGGCTTTATTCAGGCCGTTGTGGGCCCGCAGTGCCAACGCTTATGCAGTTGGCAGGGAAAAACTAAAGCAACTTCAAAGTTGTCTGCAAGTGTTTTTTAAATTAATTAATGGTGCGCTTATTATTTGTCGATAAGGTCTTCTATAAAACTTTTAAGTTAAGTTTTATTTGGCTGAGTGCGATCCTTTCGATGCAGTTAGATCGAAATAAAGTTATTGAGCGATTGTTTCGCTCGGCGCACTGATGTGGTGGGGAAGTTACATATGAACTATGAGGGGCGGCTGATCGGTATCGGTCCTTGCCCGTGGTCGAACTCCTTCTGTTGATCCATAACGCACAGACGACCAGGCCCACCCTTGGCGATCAGCGGCCGTCTGCTGCTAAGAGTGTGCTCAAAATGGCGGCACTGCCATGTCTGGCTGCCGGCCTGGAGGAAAAGGAGGTGTAAGAGGGGATGTCGTTGATGGGTGACAGCGAAGCAGGGTTAGAGGCTGAGCAGCCCCAAGTGGGTATTGATGATTTGCATCAGACGCTGCTGCAGCTTCGGATCGTCGAGTTGCGTGCTGGGCAACTCGATCAGTTCCAGCTCACGGCAAATGTAGTCTCGCCAGCCCAGTATGCGTTTCAGACTGCCTGGCGGATAAAGCGCAGTGACGGGTACTTGAAGGCTATGCGCGGTCTGGCATGGCGAGGTTGCTGGGCTATCGCACATTGAAACGAACAGATGACGGGTCAAGCGCGGACTGACGTGTTGCATTCGCTTGGCGATCTCGAAGGCCAGGTGCGCGCCGTCATTATGACCAAACAGCGCATGAGGTCGGCGTAGATAGGCCTGCAAACGCTCAAACAATTGCTCGCAAAGGTCCTCAGTGCCAGAGCCGCCTGCGGTCGCACCGTAGCCTGATACATCTATTGGCGCCAGCTCAATGTGATCGTTCAGGTCGTTCTGCCAGCGCTGATAGTGCACCAGGCTGCTCGCGCTGTTGGCGAAGCAGATCAGCACAATTGAGCCGGGCTGTGCGCACGGTAGGGGCGTAAGCTGTTGTGGCGTATGGGCGTGCACTGCATTTCCTTGCGCTCAAGACTTCCCTGAAGCAGTACTGCAGCCCCGCGCCAGTCTCTGTAAGGCGCAGGCTGCGGGATCAATCGTTTCGTTGCTTGCTCAGGTAGTTTTTCATTGTTACGGCGGCTTTGTTCAAGTGCTTCTGCAGAATACTGACGGCCTCTTCAACGGCTTTGTCATTGGCCGCTTCCACTAACCCGCGGTGATCGTCCTGGGTCAGTTTGCCCAGCCCCATGGACGAAAGATGGAAACGCAGGAAGCGTTCTTCTTCATTGAGTTCGTTTTCAATCAGGCGCAGCAGTTTCTGGTTGGGTGCCTTGTGGTAGAGAGACATGTGAAACAGGCGGTTCAGACGACCGATCTCTGCATATCGGGTTTCGGTCTCCAACAGTTCGATGTAGTGACGTGCCTGCGCGATATCCTCGGCATCAAGCAGTGGGATCGACTGGCGTAACGCCTCAGCTTCCAGAATGACCCGTAGCGCATAGGTGTCCACTGCATCCTCACCGATCAACGGTGCAACCACGGCCCCCTTATGGGCTACCACCTGCAACAATGACTGTGCTTCCAATTGGCGTAATGCCTCGCGAACGGGCATGCGGCTGACGCCGAACAACGTTGCCAGTTCCTGTTGGCGCAAGGCCACCCCAGGTGCGAGCCGCCCTTCGATGATGGCGCTACGCAGCCGTTCTTCGATCACACTGCGAGCGAGATGCGGCGGAACCTGCTCGCCACCGAGTATTTCACTCAAGAGTTTGGACTTTTCGGCCACGCGGACTCTACCCTGATGTCGGTGTGCTTTTTTGGATCTTGGATCCAATCTACACTAGTGATTGAAAATTTACTTGTCAAACCGGCTATGAACCACAGCGAAAACACTTTATGCGGCCCTGCAACAAGTGCGCTGTTGCCGATTCAATGACTATCGTGAATGAAGTTTTTGCCCAAGGGAAGCGGACAGAATGCCGGTATTTTCTGGGTAGTTGCACAGTAATAGCAGTGTGATCTCAGTCGGCCATTGTTTTTTCATCGGGCAAGTCGCACCATCCGGTTCCCTCAGGTCTGCACGGGTTATTCGCATTGGCGAAACGTTGGGCTTTTCATCTGATCATGCGCCGGTTCGGTCTGGCCTTGCTGCTTGGCTGCATGTTGCTGGGCGGCTTGCGTGCGGACTGGGATTTCTCCCAGATCAGTCGACGAGCTCAGGCCTTGTACGGCCCATTGGGGGCAGGCCAGGGGCGTATCGATGCCTGGCAACAGTTGTTGGCTACGCAGAAGCAACTGAGTGAGGTCGAGCGCCTCAATGTGGTCAATCAGTTCTTCAACCGTCAGTTGCGCTATGAAGAAGATATCGACCTTTGGCATGAAGTGGATTATTGGGCTACCCCAATCCAGTCGCTGATCAAGGGTGCCGGTGATTGCGAGGACTATGCGATTGCCAAGTATTTCAGCTTGCGTCGGCTTGGAGTTCCCAGCGAAAAGCTGCGTATTACCTACGTCAAGGCGCTGCGCCAGAACCGCGCGCATATGGTTTTGACCTATTATTCGAACCCAGACGCCATGCCGCTGGTACTGGATAGCCTGATCGATGCGATCAAGCCCGCCAGCCAGCGTGCCGACCTGTTGCCGGTCTATGCATTCAACGGCGAGGGGCTCTGGCTGGCGGGGGCCAAGGGTAACAAGAAGGTCGGCGATACCAAGCGTTTGTCCCGTTGGCAGGATCTATTGAAGAAGATGCAGGCCGAAGGTTTCCCGGCCGAGCCGGTTTACTAAGGAGCGTAGATGTCACTGTTCAAACAATTGTTGCTTGCCATCTGCCTGTTCCTGGTGGTCGCCTTCACCGGCAGTTTCATGGTTAGTCTGGAAAGCTCGCGTAGCCAGTACGTCAACCAACTGCGCTCGCATGCCCAGGATGCGGCGACGGCGTTGGCATTGTCGCTGACACCGAACATTGATGACCCGGCAATGGTCGAGTTGATGGTCAGCTCGATATTCGACAGTGGTTACTATTCCAGCATCCGGGTAGTAGACCTGACCTCTGACGCCCTGTTGGTTGAGCGCCATGCCGAGCCGGAAGCTGGCAGCGTGCCACGCTGGTTCATCCGTCTGATAGGCCTGGAGGCTGCGGGCGGCGATGCGATCGTCAGCCGGGGTTGGCAGCAGGCGGCGCGTGTCGAGGTGGTCAGTCACCCGATGTTCGCCCTGGCCAAGCTCTGGCAGAGTGCATTGGGTAGTCTGGGTTGGCTGCTGCTCTGTGGTGCGCTGAGTGCATTGTTGGGCGCGATGTTGTTACGTCGCCAACTCAAGCCGTTGGACTATATGGTTGCCCAGTCCCAAGCCATTGCACGGCGAGAGTTCCTGAGCTTGCCCGAACTGCCGCGTACACCTGAACTGCGCCGCGTTGTCCAGGCAATGAACCAGATGGTCGATAAGCTCAAGGCGCTGTTTCTGGAGCAGACCGAGCGCAGCGAGAAACTGCGGATTGAGTCATACCAGGACAGTCTCACCGGACTGGCCAACCGCCGCTATTTCGAGATGCAACTCAACGCCAAGGTCAGTAACCTGGAAGAGGCGCGAGCGGGCTACCTGCTGTTGCTGAGGGTCAAAGATCTGGCGGGGCTCAACCAGCGTTTGGGTGGGCAACGGACTGATCAGTTGCTGCAAGCGGTCGGGCAGCAGCTGAAACGTGCCTGTGCCAACTACCCGGAAACCAACAACCTGATTACCCGCAGCCGCGGCGGCGAGTTCGCCGTGCTGGCGCCGGGCATGGTGCATGAAGAGGCCGTGCAGTTGGCGCAGGCGCTTGAGGTCACGTTGCAGAGCCTTAGTGCGACAGGTGCGACTGACGTGAGCACGGTGGCCTGTATTGGCTTGGCACCTTATAGCCCGGGTGACGCTCCGCAGGCGTTGTTGAAATTGGCTGATGAGGCCCTGGCTCGCGCCGAGGCCCAGGTTGAGCCGAGTTGGGTGTGCCTTGAACAGGGTACTGCGCCGCAAACAGGCGATACCCATCATGGTTGGCATACCTTGCTGGATGATGCTTTGAGTCAGGGGCGTTTCCAGTTGTTCTTCCAACCGGTTGTGGCATCGGAAGACCTTGAGCGTGTACTGCATTACAAAGTGTTGTCGCGCTTGCTCGACGCTCAGGGTCAGACCATCGCTGCCGGTCGCTTTTTGCCCTGGCTGGAGCGCTTTGGCTGGTCGGCGAGGCTCGACCTGTTGATGTTGGAGCTCGTGCTCAAGCAAATGGGCGACCACGGCTACGCCTTGGCGCTGAACCTGTCGGCGGCAACCCTGGCTGATCCAAAGGCCTTGCAGCGGGTCTATGAATTGTTGGGGCAGTATCCGGCATTGGGCCAACGTCTGACGCTGGAAATCGGGGAAGAGCAGCTTCCCGAGCAATCCGTGCTGGAGCAATTGACCCGACGCCTTCGCAGTCTGGGTTTCAGCCTGAGCCTGCAGCGCTTTGGCGGGCGCTTCAGCATGATCGGCAACCTTGCGAATCTGGGGTTGGCCTACCTGAAAATCGACGGCAGCTATATTCGCGCCATTGATCAGGAACAGCACAAGCGCCTGTTCATCGAGGCGATCCAGCGCGCAGCACACAGTATCGACTTGCCGTTGATTGCCGAGCGCGTTGAAACCGAAGGTGAGCTCAATGTGCTGCGTGAAATGGGCATTCAGGGTATTCAGGGGCAATTGGTCGGCGAACCGGCACCCTGGAAGTAGTGCTGCGGCGGGGCGAGTACGCTAACGGTACTCGCCTTCCAGCTCGTCGAGTTGGTGATCAAAGCTGCGCAGGCGCGCCGACCAGGTGTACACCAGCACTTCCAGGTCGCGGTTGAGTACTGCCGCACCCCGTCCCGCACTTTGCTGTGAATCGCACAGGTCCAGTTGATAGCGCTCACGGGCCATCGCGGTGGCCACACTGGAGAGCTCCCGAGCATTGTTCAGCCAGTGCCAACGGGAGTCCTGGATTTCCTGGTCAAGCTCGCGGCACTGGCGCTTCAAGGCTTCCAGGCTTTGCTCCAGTGGCGTGCCCTCCAGCTCGCCCATGACCTCCTGAAAGGTCCGTCCGGGTTGCCAATAGCTGCCCCAGAAATAGCGGTCAAAGACGGTCTCGACGCGACGCAGCGCCACCTTGGTGTTCCAGATGGCAACCAGTGTGCGGCCCTGAGCCAATTGGCGCTTGCGCGTTTTCAACTGCTGCCAGGAGGTCCAGGCCAATGACGTCAGTGCCATTGCCGCGATCACGGCAGCGGCGCCGAACAGGAACAGTTCGGCCTCTGCCAGTTCGTAAGCGTCGCGTATGCCATAGAAATAACCGGCGGTGAGCAATACCAAGGCGGTTACCGCGCACCAGAAGCCGGGTGCATAGGGATCTTTCATTGGCGCTGTCCCCGTGTTGTTGTTTTGAGCATAGCAACGCCACTCGCCGATATCCGTTGCCGCTCAGCGCATTTTTCGCAGTGCCAGACTGAGCTGGTCGATCACTTCGGCCCAGTCGGCGTCCTCAAGGATTTCATCGCGCAAAAAATCGCGTTGCGACGCTGTCCAGAACAGCGCATCTGCGAGCGCTATATCGGATTTCAGGGGGGAGTGGCTGGTAATGAACTGGTCAATGCTCAGCGCATCGTCAGCCAAGCCCAATTGTTTGAACAGTGAGGGAAGGCTATGGGTAGTTGATTCCATGGTTCGCTCCTTGGGCCAGGCAGACTAATGACAGTGCCCGCCTGGCGGTGGGTTGGAGATCATCAGCAGACCTCGCGCACTTCGGCCTTTGGCACCAGTTTCAGGTACTGATCCATGCTCATGTGAACCAGATAATCGTGGTTGCCTGCTTCCAGGTAGATATCGCCCTGACGGGTCAACGTCGGGTCGAGCAGCATTTTGATTTCGTAGGCATCGCCCAACGCTGGAATGGCGCCGCGCTCACAGTCGCCGAACAGGTGTGGCAGGCCACTTTCTCGGGTCAGTTGCCAAGGGCCGGTGGCGCGCACCTTGCTCATGTCCAGATGACGGTTGGCCGGTAGTACAGCCATCAGGTAGTGCCCGTGACGGTCGTCGAGCATGACTGATTTGGCGACCCGCTCGGCGGGGACACCTGCAGTGCGTGCAGACTCAAGGCTGGTCGCTGAGTGTGGGTGAGGAACGATGTCGTAATCGCAGCCGGCCGTGTCCAGGCGCTGCTGCACGGTTCTTGCCATACGCATGATGCACCTCCAGGCCCAGTCCAGGCGTTATGCCATTACAGGCCTCGGTTAGTTTGTCCCCCTGTGGAAAGTTTAGGCGGTGCTGTTGTGGGTTGCCGGACTAAACTTAATTCACACATACAAGCCAGGTGTGACCGGGTGAACGCTCGCCGCTGGTGGCGCATGCTTCTGCTGCTGATGCTCGTCGTTATGTCGAGGGGGCAGGGTGCGCCTGGTAGCCCGGTGCTGCTCTTGCGTGTAGACGATGCCATTGGTCCGGCTTCTGCCGACTATCTGGTGAGGGGGCTGGCTCAGGCTCAGGCATTGAATGCTCAACTGGTTGTGATTGAGCTGGACACCCCGGGCGGCCTGGACAGCTCGATGCGTACCATTATCAAGGCGATTCTCGCCAGCCCGGTACCGGTGGCCACCTTTGTTTCGCCCAGTGGGGCTCGGGCGGCCAGCGCGGGTACCTATATTCTCTACGCCAGTCATGTCGCGGCGATGGCCCCGGGAACCAATCTTGGTGCGGCTACACCGGTGCAGATTGGCGGTGCACCGGGCGCACCGCCCGCTGCCCCCAGTAGCGACAAGAAGGCGCCTTTAGATCCTGGCGACACCCTGCTCCACAAACAGATCAATGATGCCGCCGCTTACATTCGCAGCTTGGCGCAATTGCGCGGGCGGAATGTCGAGTGGGCGGAAAAGGCCGTCCGTGATGCGGTCAGTCTGCCCGCCAGCGAAGCGTTGCGGCTAAAGGTGATCGATCGTGTGGCCACTGATGTGCCAGACCTGTTGCGCCAACTCGATGGCAAGAACCTTGACGCCGCAGGCCAGGCCGTCGTGTTGCAGACCACCCAGGCGCCGCTGATTGAGCGCCAACCCGACTGGCGTACCCGACTGCTGGCGGTCATCACCAGCCCCAGTGTGGCGCTGGTGCTGATCACCGTCGGTGTCTACGGGCTGATGTTCGAGTTCATGAACCCGGGTTCCGGTGTAGGCGGCGTGGTGGGTGGCATCTGCCTGTTGTTGGGTTTGTACGCGTTGCAGTTGTTGCCGGTGAACTATGCCGGCGTTGGCCTGATCATGCTGGGGCTGGCATTCATGATTGCAGAAGCGTTCTTGCCCAGCTTTGGGGTCATCGGCTTTGGGGGTATTGCCGCGTTTGTGGCGGGCGCCGTCATTCTGATGGACACCGATGTGCCCGGCTTTGGCATTCCCTTGCCTCTGATACTGGGGTTGGCCCTGCTCGCAGCGTTGTTGTTGAGCGGGTTGATCGGTATGGCGCTCAGGGCCAGAAGGCGTGCACTGGTCAGTGGAGATGCCGGCCTTGTGGGTAGCGTGGTGAGGGTCACCGACGTGCAGGCCACAGACCCTTGCATGGGCTGTGTACAGGCCCAGGGCGAGCAGTGGCAGGCACAGTGCCAGACGCCTTTGCACGCCGGGCAGCGGGTTCGGGTGGTGGCACGCAACGGCGTGCTGCTGGAGGTTAGTGCTGCCGCCGAACAACCGGCGCAAGGAGAGTGAGCATGTTCCTGCAACTGGGTTTTGCTGCGCTGTTTGGGCTGATCATGCTGCTGTTGTTTTCAGCCTTTCGCATTCTGCGCGAGTACGAACGCGGCGTCGTGTTTCAGTTGGGCCGGTTCTGGCAGGTCAAAGGGCCGGGGCTGATTCTGCTGATTCCGGGCGTGCAACAGATGGTCAGGGTCGATCTGCGAACCGTGGTTCACGACGTACCGCCCCAGGATGTGATCACCCGCGACAACGTCTCGGTCAAGGTCAATGCGGTGCTCTACTTCCGTGTGCTGGATGCCCAAAAGGCAATCATTCAGGTCGAGGACTACTTCGCCGCTACCAGCCAACTGGCCCAGACCACCTTGCGTGCGGTACTGGGCAAGCATGAACTCGACGAACTGCTGGCTGAACGCGAACGGCTCAATCTGGACATCCGTCAGGTGCTTGATGCCCAGACCGATGCCTGGGGCATCAAGGTGGCAAACGTCGAGATCAAGCATGTCGACCTGAATGAGTCGATGATTCGCGCCATAGCCCGTCAAGCTGAAGCCGAGCGTGAGCGACGGGCCAAGGTGATTCATGCTGAAGGCGAGTTGCAGGCGTCAGAGAAACTCATGCAGGCTGCCGAAATGCTGGGGCGCCAGTCCGGCGCCATGCAACTGCGCTATATGCAGACCCTGGGCAGCATTGCCGGGGACAAGTCATCGACCATCGTCTTCCCGCTGCCGTTGGAGCTGTTCAAGGGGATGATGGATAACACCTGAGGGCATCAGTGTGCTGCCGAGGGTTGCGCGGCGCGTGCATCGCCAGTGCCTTCCCAGCCCCCACCCAGCGCGAGGAACAACCCGATCTGCCCCAAGGCGACCTGAGTGTTGGCAGCCGCCAGTTGGGCGCGCATATCCGTGTAAGTGCGGGTCGCCTGCAGGTCGGCAAGGAACGACGCGCGACCGGCCTGATAGAAACGATGCGTTTGATCTGCAGCCAACTGCGCCGAGCGTTCGGCCTCTGCCAAGGCATCACGCCGTTCCAGCAGGGCGCTGTACTGGGCAAGGCTGGTCTGGGTTTCGCGGATGGCGTTGAGCACCACGCCGTCAAAGCGTGCCAGGGCGGCCTGGGTCGAGGCCTCGGCTTCGCGGATACGTGCCCGAGTACCGTTGGTCGGTACGTTCCAGGTCAACAGCGGACCAAAACCCCAGCGGTTGGTTGCCTGTGTACCGAGGTTTTCCAGAATACCGATGGTGCCAACTTGAGCGCCAATGCTGATGTCCGGATACAGCTGGCCGGTGGCGACCCCGATGGTGGCGGTGGCGGCTGCTAGGCCACGCTCGGCCTGGCGTACATCTGGGCGTCGCTTGAGCAGCGCGGCCCCATCACCTACGGGTAATAACTGGGCAATGTGGGGCAGTTCGGCACAGGTTGCGGTGCCGGCCGGTAGCTGGTCGACAGGCTTGGCCAGCAGCATCGAAAGGGTAAACAGACCGGCTTCGCGTGCTGCCTGATAGCGCGGCAGTTCAGCGCGCAGGGATTTGAACTGGGTCTGCGAGCGCGTGACCTGGGTTTCGTCGCCACGCCCGGCATCGCGCAGGCGTTGGGTCAGGCTCAGGCTTTGCTCCTGCAGGTCCAGTGAGGTCTGGGCGATGTGCAGCTCTTCGTTGGCGGCACACACCTGGGTATAGGCGCGCACGACGTCGGCGACCACTGTGATTCGTGCCGTATCAGCGGCGGCCTGGGTTGCGTCGGCATTGGCCTGGGCTGCTTCTACACCGCGCTTGAGGGTGCCCCACAGGTCGAACTGGTAGGACGCACTAAGGATCGCTTCGCCAATATTGGCCACGGGCACTTTTTCCGGCAGCAGGAACGCCTCGCCGGATTCTTGCAGGCGCTGGGCGCCGAGTTTCGTTCCGGCGTGAAAGCCGCCCTGAGCCTGTGCTTCCTCGACTTGGGCGCGGGCCCGGGCGATATTCGCGGCAGCTACGCGCAGCTCGGTGTTGGCAGCCAGGGCGTCGCGCACCAAGTGGTCAAGGCGATCATCGCGATACAGCTGCCACCAGTTGCCGGGCACTGGTGCGGAGACCACGCTGTTCGCATCGTTGCGCAACGTGCCTTGCAGGTCACTGCGGTTGACCGCTGCGTCCTTGGGCAGGTGGTAATCCGGGCCGACCATCTGGCAGGCCGATAGCACCAGGCTGATGCTCAGCAATGCCAACCGCTTCATTGACCGCTGCCCTCGATGATGGACACTGTGGCCGTGCGCCCGGCGATCATGCGGAAATCATCCGGCACCTGATCGAAGGCGATGCGTACGGGGATGCGCTGGGCCAGGCGTACCCAACTGAATGCGGGGTTGACGTTGGGCAGCAGGTTCGCGCCACTGCTGCGGTCGCGGTCTTCGATACCGGCGGCGATGCTCAGTACATGGCCACGCAGCCGTGTGTTGTCACCCATGACGCGAATGTCCACTGCCTGGCCAACCTTGATGCCGGAAAGCTTGGTTTCCTCGAAGTAGCCGTCGACGTGGTAAGAATTGCTGTCCACAACCGACAGTACAGGGCGCCCGGCACTGACGAACTCGTGTACGCGCGGGGCTCGGTCGTTGAGGTAGCCGTCCACCGGGCTGCGCAGTACCGAGCGGTCGAGGTTGAGCTGCGCCGCATCGACTGCCACCTGGGCCTCGGCCAGAGCCGACTGCGCCCGTGCCTCGCGTGACTGGCTCTCTTCCAGTTGCTCTTGGGCGACCAGGTTGCCCAACCCTCGATTACGCTTGGCCTCACGTTGCGCCTGGGCCAGGGTTTCCTTGCGCTCTGCCAAGGTGGCCTGGGCCTGGCGCAAGGCCAGGCGGAAGCGGTCCTGATCAATGGTGAATAGCACATCGCCACGTTTGATCACCTGGTTGTCACGCACGCTGACCTCCTGGATCAGCCCGGACACGTCAGGCGCGATCTGGATCACATCGGCGCGGATGTGCCCGTCACGGGTCCAGGGCGCGAACATGTAATACAGCACCATCTGCCAGACCAGTACGGTCGCCAGCGTCACAACCAACAGCGTCAGGACCATGCGTCCCAGGGTCAATAGAGGTTTCTTCATGGCAGCATCAGGCTTCGAAAAAAATGATCTACCGTACCGAGCAGTACGGCGTAGAGGGCGACGTTAAACAACGCCCGGTGCCAGACCAGGCGATAGAAATGCACGCGTGTCAGCACGGCATGCACGCCGAGAAACAGCAGGTATGTTCCCAGCATCATCACGAGCAGCGTGGGCAGGAAAACCCCGCTGATATCCAGGTCACCGATCACAGGGGCGCTCCGTCGATGCCATAGGGCAATTGAGGTGGGTTTGCAGCGGGATCAAGCATGACTTCCACGCCTGGCAGCAAGGCCAGACGCAAACCGCTCAAGGCATGCAGCAAATGCAGACGGGCATCGGCGTGTTCGGCCATGCTCTGCACGTTAAGCGCCTGGCGAGCGCGCTCCATGCTGGTCAGCAACAGTTCAGGCGGGTGCAGGCGACGGCGAGCGTCCAGGCAGGCCTGGAAATGCGCGCCCACTTCGGTGACGACCTGTTCAAGTTGCGCTCGAGCCTGGGCTGAAGCACGGGGCATATAGGCCAGCAGGTCGAGCAGGTTCAGGCCAACCCGCAAGTCACGCAGGGCACCGCTGGTGTCCTGTCCGGTCTGGCCGAGGCGTGGCAGGTGCTGCATCAGGCGGTCGAGCATTTGCACGCCCAGCCTGCGGTGCTCGGCCAAGGTGGCAGGAAGGGTCATGCCGACGATGTCGTGCCAGCTAAACCGCGTTAGCCGCCGGGCGGCGTGCTCGACACCGAACGGGCGCATCACCAGGGTCCAGATGAAGGCGAACAACAGGCCTGCGGGGCCCGCCAGGTTGGCATTGATGAAGGTCAGAAAGTCGGCGTCGTAGGCCCCTTGGATGCTGATGAACGAGGCCGTATTGACGATGGTCAGCAAGGTGCCCAGGTAGAAGCGCGGCTGGACGGTCAGGGTGCCGACGCAAATGAACGGGATTGCGAAGGCCAGTACCAGCATCGGGAAGTCATGCAGGTTGGGCAGCACCAGAAACAGGTAAAGGCTGGCAAACACCACCGACAGGGTGGTCCAGAAGAAAAACCGATAAATCTGTGGTGCCGGGTCGTCCATGGCGGCGAAGAAACTGCAGGCAACCGCTGCCAGAATGACTGCGCTGGCGCCATCGTTCCAGCCCAGCAGGATCCACAACGTCGTGGCGGCAATGATCGCGGTCACGGTCGAGAACACCGAGTAGAGCATCAGGCCGCGGTCAAAAAACGGTGTCAGCCGGCCCAACCGCCAGTGTCGATAAACGGCGTGCCAAGGCGAGAGGTCCTCGGTCCGAATGGCCTGTTGCAGCGTGCAGCAGTCTTGCCACAGATCGACCCATTCGGTGAGACGATACAAGGCATTGGAAAGCAGTAGCATGGGCCGCTCGTCCAGCGCTGCGGCGTCGGGCTGCAGGTTTTTCAGCCGGGTGCGCAAGGCTGACCAGCGTGCTGGTGAGGCTGATTCGGCGGTGGCTTGCAGCCAGTCGCGGGCCTCCAACAGCACGGCTTGAAGGTGTTCAGCCTGGGCCGGGGCGCGTTTCTCAAGTGCCAGCAGTGCGTCGTCCAGTGCGTCGAGTACTGGTAGCAGGTGAATCATGCGACCACGCAGCTCGCGGGCGTTCTTTACGGTTTGTGGGCGTGCGCCCTCATGGGCCAGTTGGCCGATCATCATTTCCAGCGAGTTGAAGGTCGCGACCATCGAGGCGCGCAAGGTGCTGACGGTTTCGGTCGAGGCCTGCCGGGCGAGGAACGTGTCACTGTACCGACGGGCTTCATTGAACCAGTTGCTGGTCGTGCCCACCACTACAGGGGCCAGTCGGCGCGGCCAGAACACTGCCCCGACCACCGCCGCGCAGACTATGCCCAGGCAAATCTCCTGGGCCCGTGAGGACGCGATATCGAATACGGCCAGCGGGTTGTCGACCACAGGCAGGGCAATCATTGGCAGGGTGTAGCCGGCCAGCATCAGGGTATAGCTGTTAGCGGTGCGCAGGTGCATGGAAAGGAAGAGCAGGGTACCGGTCCACAGCGCGATGGCGATCGTCAGCAGCACCGGAGCCTGTACCAACAGGGGCACCAGAAAGACGGCCCCGGCCGCGCCGAGCAGGGTACCCATGGCCCGGTACAGGGCTTTTGAGCTGGTTGGCCCGACGAATGGGCTGGATACGATATAGACCGTGGCCATGGCCCAATAGGGCCGTGGCAATTGCATGAGCAGGGCGATATACAGTGCGATCATCGAGGCAGCGAAGGTTCGTACCCCGTAGAACCAGTCGCGCGCAGGCGGCATTGAGCTGAAAAAAGTACTCATGCGGTTTGCCCCGAGGCGCGCTGTGCCGCCTCTTCAAAGGCCCTTAATACCCGCAGAGTCGCCTCAAGATCCGCTGCCGGAAGATCCGCCAGTACCTCTCGGCGCAAGCGAACCAGTTCGCCCTCGATGGCTTCGGCCAAGGCTCGGCCACTGGTGGTCAGGCTCAAGGCTTTGGCGCGGCGGTCGAGGGGATCTTCGCTACGGCAGACGAAGCCCGCGCTGCACAGTTGGTCGAGCAGCCTCACCAGGGAGGGGCTTTCCAGTCCGGCCGCCTGGGCGACCTTGACCTGATGAACGCCGTCGCCCAGGCGCACGATCAATAGCAGCGGCACCGCGCAGGCTTCGGAGATACCGTAACCAGCCAGCGTGGCCTGGCAGATCCGTCGCCAGTGCCGGCCGGCTGCCACCATACCGCTGCTGATGTTGAGTTGCAGTGCGTCGAGATTCATTGGAGGGCGGTCACGCGGATATTCATAGTTTGCTAACTATCAATATACTTCGACCACCACCCCCGACGTCAAGAGGCGCTTGCTCAATGGTTTCAGTAGCGCACCTGGTCCTCCAGCTTCATGCTCAACGCCAAGGGGCTGCCCAGGCCAATGGCCTGATCGCGCCAGAACAGGTAGCGCAAGGTGTCGTTCGACAGGCTGAAATGGACAGCCAGTTCCTCCGCAGCCTGTACCACCTTGGCGACTGCGGCGAGTTCCAGCCAGTACAACGCAGCCTTGGTGTCAGTCTCGACCTGTTGGCCATGCAGCAACCGATAACCGATTTCAAAACGGCAGCGTGCATCGCCGCGTTCGGCTCCGCGCATGAACCACTGGTAGGCGCGCTGCAGGTCGACTTGCCACTCCTGCACATGGGTATCGCAGACCTCTTCCTCGTAAAGGTCACCGAGTGCCGCTGCAGCATGGTCCAAACCACGCTCGAAGGCATGCTGGTAGTACTCGGCTGCACAGGCGTAGCTCACCATCACGCCTTTGCCGAAGTAATGTTGCTGGGCCAGGTTAAACCATGCTGTCGCATTGCCCTGCAAAGCGGCCATGCGCAACAGGTGGCCGGCCAGTGTCGGATCCGCTCGCCAGTACTTGCCATTGAGCCAGATCCAGCCGAGGTCATTGAGTGCCGAGATGCTGCCCTCCAGCGCCTGGTTGCGCAGGTCGGTATACACCGCCTGCAGGTCGGCGGCCTCATCAAGGCTGTTTATCAGGCTGAAACTGTCACCCAGCGCGGCACGCTGGCTGGGCATGCCAACCCCGGCATAGAGGCGCGACAAGTGGCCGGTACGTCCGGGGGCTGGCGTGATGCGCGTGGGCAACAGGCGCTCTAGCAAGGGATAGATATTGCTGACAGCAGACATGTTCATCCTCATTGAACCACCCGCAGTACCGAGAGCGGGGGTGATGGGATGTGATTCTGCGCAAGGCAACGACAAAACCTGTCGCGAACAATCATCGTGAAGCGATTCAACAGCTCTTCCTTGATCTGGTTGAATAAATGGCCATTTGCCATATCCGTTGGCGGGCGCCATGCTAGTGCGCAAGTCTAGACAAGGACGCACCCTTTTGCCCTCTGCTACCACCCGCGCCACACTCAGCCGCCAATGGGAACTTTTGCGCCAGCTACCCAGCCGATCCCCCGGCATCACTAGCGCAGAGCTGGTCGCCCGATTGCAGGACGCTGGCTTCACCATCAGCAAGCGCAGTATCGAGCGAGACCTCAACGAACTGTCGTTGATCTTTCCACTGGAGCGCAACGACAAGAGTATTCCCTATGGGTGGCATTGGGCGGCAAACGCCTGTGTCGAACTGCGCGGCTTGAGCATCAGCGAAGCCTTGAGCCTGGCGTTGGTCGAGGAAGCGGTACGGCCACTGCTACCGGGGAGCATGCTCAAGGTGCTTGATGCGCGTTTCAGTCATGCTCGGCAAAAACTTGAGCACTTGTCCGGTGCGAACAAGGCTGCGCGCTGGCTGGACAAAGTCGCCAGCGTTCGCCCCGACATGAACATGCAAGCGCCCGAGGTGCCCGACAGCATTCTGGAAACGGTGCAGAAGGCATTGTTGGAGGAGTATCAGTTGAAGTGCCAGTACTACTCGGCACATAACGACAAACTCAGCGAAATGACTCTCAACCCGTTGGCGTTGATTCAGCGCGGTCAGGTCAGCTACCTGATTGCCCGAGCGGATCCCTACAGTGATATTCGCCAGTTTGCGGTTCATCGCTTTCGCACGGTCAGTATCCTCAGCAGTGCCACCGAAGGTCTCGAGGATTTCGACCTGCAGGTTTACCTGCGCAGCGATGCCCTGCAATTCGGGCAGACCGATAAAATCGAGCTGCAAGCCTGGGTGAGCGACAGTTTGGCGCGCTTGGTACGTGAAACGCCGCTGTCGGCGGACATGAGCCTGGCCCCGTTGGCACATGGGCATCTTCTGAGGGCGACGGTCAGCAATAGCTGGCAGTTGCGCTGGTGGTTGTTGAGCCAGGGCGATGGCTTGATCGTCGAGCAGCCGATCGGCCTGCGCCAGCAAATTGCTGAAACCCTGAGCAAGGCCGCCGCCCAGTACCAAACGGCATGAATTAGCGCTGCATACCCCAGCGCTTGATGGTGACCCGTTCCAGGCTATTGAATACCAGGCTCTCCACCAACAAGCCGATCAGGATGACCACCGCCAGGCCGGCGAATACCTTGTCGGTGTACAGCTCGTTGCGGTTCTGAAAAATGTACCAACCCAGGCCACCCTTGCCGCTGGTCGCACCGAAGACCAGTTCGGCGGCAATCAGGGTGCGCCAGGCAAAGGCCCAACCAATTTTCAGCCCTGAGAGAATCGACGGCAGCGCGGCTGGAATCAGGATATGCAGGACCAGGCGCAAGCCGCGCAGGCCATAGTTGCGTCCGGCCATGCGCAGGGTTTCCGATACGCCGAGAAAGCCGGCATAAGTGTTCAGCGCCAGTGCCCAGAGTACGGAATGTACCAGTACGAAAATCAGGCTGTTGTCGCCCAGGCCGAACCAGAGCAGCGCCAAAGGCAGCAGGGCGATGGCGGGCAAGGGGTTGAACATTGAGGTCAAGGTACTGAGCAAGTCGCGGCCGAATTGTGTCGACACTGCCAGGCTGGTCAACCCGAAGGCCAGGACAATGCCCAGCAGGTAGCCCTTGAGCAGCACGATCAACGAGACGCCGACCTTGGCCAGCAGCTCGCCGCTGGCCAGGCCATCGATCAAGGCACGGGATGTCTGGACAAAGCTGGGCAGGAGCAGGTCGTTGGCCTGATAACGGGCAACAGCTTCCCAGGCCAGGGCCAGTAACAGCAGGATCAGCCCTTTGCGCAAACTGCTGTGTTGCCAGAGTCGCTGGGCCAGTGGAAGCTCACGTTCCAATGGCACGTTGAGCAGCGGCTCCAGGGGGACTTCATACTCCTGGCGCACAATAGGAGGGGTAGCCATGCGAGTGGACTCCAGGTCAGTAGGCGATGCGAACATCGGCGAAATCAAGATCGAGTGCTTGATCTTGCGCCTGATCTTCCTCAAACAGCAGTCGATGGATACGTTGTGCCGAGGCCTGGAACTCACGGCCGCCCAGACTATGCAGCCCGTACTGATGGCTGTGCACTTCGGCGCGCACCCGTCCTGGGTGCGGTGACAGCAGCAGAATGCGGTTGCCTACCACCAACGCTTCTTCGATGGAGTGGGTGACGAACAGCAGTGTGAAACGCACCTCCTCCCAGAGCAGCAACAACTCTTCCTGCATCTTGCGCCGGGTCAGCGCATCGAGTGCGGCGAATGGTTCGTCCATCAGCAGGATCTTCGGTTGCATCGCCAGTGCCCGTGCGATGGCCACCCGCGCTTTCATGCCGCCGGACAAGGTGTGCGGGTAGGCGTCGGCAAAGGCTGCCAGGCCAACTTTTTCCAGGTAGTGCAGCGCGCGCTGCTCGGCCTCCTGACGCGGCAGCGTGCCAGAGACCTGCAACGGGAACATGACGTTCTGTTTGACGGTTTTCCAGGGTGGAAGCTGATCGAACTCCTGAAACACCACAATACGGTCGGGACCAGGCCCTTTAATAGCCTGGTCTTGCAGACGAATCGTCCCTTCCTGAGGCTCGATGAAACCGGCCACCGCCTTGAGCAGGGTCGATTTACCGCAGCCTGAGGGGCCTAGCAGAACAAAGCGGTCGGCCTTGTCCACTTCAAAGCTGACGTGGTGAGTGGCGCGCACTACGCGTTGCGCAGTGCGGTACTCGAGGCTGACGTTATCCACGTGCAGCAGAGGCGACGTGGGCACGTCGCGCAGGTTGCTAACCGTGTGGCCTTGCAATTGGGCGTTCATGCGTTTCAGCTCCCTTGCAGAGGCTTCTCATCCTGGAAGAAGTAGTCTTTCCAGGATTCGGGCTTGTGCTTGATGGCGCCGACGCGATAGAGAAATTCGGCCAGTGGGTAGGTGTTTTTCGGCGTGACGCTGAACTCGTATTGAGGGTTGTCGATGATCTTGAGCAGGGCCTCGCGGTCGATTTTTGCCTTGGTCACCCGAATGTAGGTGTCGGCGGCGGCAGCCTTGTCGTTCTGGGCGAAGTCTGCCGCTTCGGCCAGCGCTTCAACGAACGCTTTATAGGTCTTGGGGTTGTCCTTGCGGAATTTCTCAGTCGCAAACAGTACGGTTGGCGAGTTCGGGCCGAGCAGGTCGTAGGTGTTGAGCACCACATGCACATTCGGGTTGGCCAGCACCTGATCCTGGAACGGCGGGTTGGAGAAGTGCGCATTCAACTCGGTGCCACCGGCCAGCAGGGCTGCGGTGGCATCAGGGTGCGGAACCGCCAGGGTGAATTTGTCCAGGCGGGCATACTCCTTGTCACCCCATTGCTTGGCTGCCGCGTACTGCAGAAAACGCGATTGCACAGAAACGCCCACTGCCGGCAGGGCGATGCGGTCCTTTTCGCTGAGGTCGGCAATCGTCTTCACATTCGGATTACTGCTGACCAGGTAGTAGGGGAAGTTGCCGAGTGAGGCGACGGCCTTGACGTTCTGTCGACCCTGGGTGCGGTCCCAGATGGTCAGCAACGGACCGACGCCGGCCCCGGCGATATCCACCGAGCCGGACAGCAGTGCGTCGTTGATGGCTGCACCGCCAGAAAGTTGGGTCCAATCGACCTTGATGTCGACTCCCTGTGCCTTGCCGTGCTTTTCGATCAACTGTTGATCACGCACCACATTCAGTAGCAGGTAGACGATGCCAAATTGTTCGGCGATGCGAATTTCGCCTTCGGCCTGTGCGGCAGCCGGGGCTACCAGGCTTCCGGCGATCAGGCTAAGACCCAGGCCGATACTGGCCGCGAGGCGGCTGATAGCGTTACTCATGCTGTGCTCCTTGATCGGTCTTAGAAGGGCGCGTCGCCCTGAATAGTGGTGCGGTACAACTTGCGACGCAGGTGGCTCGGGCAGCCGGTTGCCAGGTGAATCAGTGAGCGGTTGTCCCAGAACACCAGATCGCGGGGCTGCCATTGATGGCGGTAAATGTTGTGTTCCAGCACGCTGTGGGCATACAGCTCGGTGAGAATCTGGCGGCTTTCGTCTTCCGGCAGGCCGATGATTCGGGTGGTGAAGCCCTCGCTGACAAACAACGCCTTGCGACCGTTCTCCGGGTGCGTGCGGACGATCGGGTGAATCACTTCCTGTACCTGTGCCAACTGCTCGGCAGTCAGGGTTGGGCGCCAGTTGCCTTCGAACTTGGTCTCGCTGTAACGCGCGGTATATGAGTGTGCGGCGCTGCGCCCCTCGACGGCCTTGCGCAGGGCCTCTGGCAGGTCGTCCCAGGCTTTGTGCATATCGGCGAACAGGGTGTCGCCGCCTTCGCGGGGCAGTTCCTGGGCATGCAGCATCGAGCCGAGGCTGGGGAGTTCCTTGTACGACAGGTCTGAATGCCAGAACTTGCCAGCATCGCCCAGGCCGATGTTCTGCCCGTTCTCGACAATGTTGGAGACAATCAGGATTTCCGGATGCCCGGCCAACAGGAACTGTTTGAGCACATGTACTTGCAGTACGCCAAACCGGCGGCTGAAGGCGACCTGCTGTTCGGGCGTGATGTGCTGGTTACGAAAGACCAGCACGTGGTGATCCAGATGAGCCCGGTGGATGCGGGCAAACGCTTCGTCGTTGACCGGCAGGCTCAGGTCAAGGCCGATGATCTCGGCACCTACTGCGCCGGCAAGAGGACGAATTTCGAAGGTTTGCTGCTGTGCGCTGTCGTGTACCGACAAAGCGATTGAGGCTGCTGACATAGTGCTCTCCCACGCAGTGCGCGCCCAAGGGTGCGCGCATCGATCAGAAACTCACGGCTGTTCCGTGTTGGTTCGTGTCGTGCGGCGCACCGATTGGTCGGCATGTACGCAGGGGATTAACTATATTGCTATAAGAGATTTAATTTAAATATCTTTATTGAATAAGCATATGAGTGAGCAGCGGCCTCCAATCAACGCTCGCGCAAGGCCTCGGCCCGTGCACGGATGATCGGCTTGAGCAGGTAGCTCAACACGCTTTTCTTGCCGGTAATGATGTCCACTGATGCGACCATGCCGGGGATAATCAGCAGCGGTTTTTCGTCAGTGCCCAAGTGGCTGCGATCCGTACGCAGTTTGATCACATAGAACGTGTTGCCGTCTTCGTCGGTGATAGTGTCGGCGCCGATCTGCTCCAGCCGGGCTTTCAGCCCGCCATAGATGGTGAAGTCATAGGCGGTGAACTTCACCATGGCGTCCTGGCCAGGGTGGAGGAAGGCGATGTCCTGTGGACGGATCCGCGCCTCCACCAGCAGTGTGTCATCCAGCGGCACGATCTCGACAAGATCACTACCGGGTTGAATGACGCCGCCAATCGTGTTGACCAGCAGTTGTTTGACGATACCGCGCACCGGCGAAGTAACCAGCGTACGGCTGACCCGATCCTCCAGCGCCTTGCCGGTTGCCTGGGCCTTGCTCAGGTCCGTGCGGGCTTCGTTCAGTTGGGTCAGGGCCTCGCTGCGGAACTTGCCACGGGTTTCGTCGATCTTGCGTTCGACTTCCTTGATGGCGGACTCGGCGCGTGGGATGGCCAGAGAGGTTGCATCCAGTTGGCCTCGGTTTTCCACTTCGGCCCGCTTGAGGCGTAGCACCTCAACCGGAGAAATCGCGCCCTGGGACACCAACGGTTCGGACATGTTGATTTCCTGACGCAGCAGCTGAAGGCTGTTGCGGTACTGCGCCTGCTTGGAGCTGAATTCGCGCAGTTCCTGCTGGCGCTGTACCAGTTGCTCCTGCAAACCGCCGATCTCGTTCTGCAACTGCTGGCGCCGACTCTGGTACAACGATTCCTCGTTGTTGGCCTGATTGGGCGCGGCTTTGCGGATTTCATCGGCGATATGCAATGGGCGATCCTCGACCTCGGCGCTCAAGCGTTCGACGCGCAGGGCCATGGCCAAACGGTCGGCTTCTGTCTCGCCAACGTTGGACACGAACCGAGTATCGTCCAGGCGCAGCAGTGGCGCGCCGGCTTCGACAATCTCGCCTTCGTGGGCATAGATCTCGGCAACGATACCGCCTTCCAGGTTCTGGATTTTCTGCAGTTTTGAGGACGGAATGGCCTTGCCATCGCCGCGTGTCACTTCATCAATGATCGCGAAGTTGGCCCAGAGCCCCATGAACAGGAAAAAACCGATTACGCCCCAGATGGTCAGCCGCACAATGCGCGGTGCATCCTCGATCAGGGCTTTGTTGACCTCAGGCAAGGGTTGCCCATGGAGCGACTCCGAGCCTTTGAAGTAGTTACTCAGTACGTCCTTGATGCGACCTGCTCCAGACTTAAGCAACACTGATCTGCCCCTTTTTCAGCGCAT
This sequence comes from Pseudomonas sp. AL 58, assembly GCF_036348395.1. Lineage (NCBI taxonomy): Bacteria > Pseudomonadati > Pseudomonadota > Gammaproteobacteria > Pseudomonadales > Pseudomonadaceae > Pseudomonas > Pseudomonas sp. AL 58. The sequence goes on along the minus strand of NZ_JAZBQR010000030.1, from coordinate 6,318 downwards.
CCATTACGGCGGCTTTCGGGCCATCCGCGACAATCTGCCCGCGATCAATCACGATCAGCCGGTCGACCAGCGACAACAGCGAAGCACGGTGCGTGACCAGTACGACGGTCTTGTTCTCGATAACCGCTTGCAGGCGCTGCTTGAGGCGCTCTTCACCGGTGTTGTCCATGGCGCTGGTCGGCTCGTCCAGCAACAGGATCTGTGGGTTCAGCAGCAAGGCCCGGCCTAATGCAACGTTCTGTCGCTGGCCGCCGGAGAGGTTCTGGCCGCGCTCGCCGACCTGCAGCTCGTAGCCCTGCGGGTGCAGCCTGGCAAACTCATGCACGCCAGAGAGCTCGGCCGCTTGCAGAACCATTTCGTCCTCGATATAGCGGGCACCGCTGACCAGGTTGTCGCGCAATGTGCCGGACAGCAGCTGGATGTCCTGAGGGACATAGCCGATATTGTGGCGCAGCTCGCTCACATCGATCTGACGGATGTCCACGCCATCGACCAGCAACGAGCCGGCGTCTGCTTCGTAGAGGCCGACAATCAACTTGGCCAGCGAGCTCTTGCCTGAGCCGCTACGGCCGATGATGCCGATCTTCTCGCCTGGCCGGATCACCAGGTTGATGCCCTTGAGCGCAACGTTCTGCTGGTTCGGGTAGGTGAAATCAACCCCGCGGAACTCAATGGCACCTTGCAGTACCTGGCGGCTCAGTGGGCGCTCTTCGAAGTTGCGCTCTTGCGGCAGCACCATCATCTGGTCAACCGAGACCATGGTGACCTTGGCCTGCTGGTAACGGGTCAGCAACCCGGCCAGTTGGCTCAGGGGGGCCATGGCGCGTCCATTGAGCATGTAGCAGGCGATCAGGCCGCCCATGCTGAGGTGGCCGTCCATGATCTGGTAGACGCCGAAGCAGATCAGCGCCACGCCGGCCAACTGCTGGATCAGCAAGGTGATGTTCATGGCCAGGCCCGACAGCACCTTTACACGCAGCTCCAGGCGGCTAAGCGTACCGATGGTCTGCTCCCACATGTACTGGCGTTCGCTTTCGGCGTTGTTGACCTTGACTGCATCCAGCCCTGCGAGGGTTTCGATCAGGCTCGATTGGCGCTCGGAGCCCAGCGCCATGGTGCGTTCCAGCGTTGCAACCAGCGGTTTTTGCAATGCATGGCCAATGCCCAGAGCCAGCGGGAAGGCAACGATGGGAATCCAGACCAGATGGCCGCCGATGATGGCGATCACCAAGAGGATCAGCAGGGTGAATGGCAGGTCGATCAGGCTGGTCAGGGTCAGCGACGCAAGGAAGTCGCGCAGGCCCTGAAATTCATGGATGTTCTGGGCGAAGCTACCGACCCGGGCCGGGCGGTACTTCATTGCCATACCGACAATACGCTCGAACAGCGTGGCGGAGATGATCAGGTCGGTTTTCTTCCCGGCCAGGTCCAGGCAAAGGCTGCGCAGGCCCTTGAGGATCAGGTCGAAGAGGTAGGCCCCGGTAATACCGATGGCCAGCACCCAGAGGGTCGAGGTGGCCTGGTTGGGAACTACGCGGTCGTAGACGTTCATCACGAACAGCGGTGCGGCCATGGCGATCAGGTTGATGACCAGGCTGGCGGCGATGGCGTCGGCATAAAGCCAGCGCGAGCGCTTGAGGGTGTCACGGAACCATGAGCGCGCCCTGGGGATCAGGTTGCCATGGTTGACGTCGAACTTATGCTGCGGCTGGGCAAAGAAAACCCGGCCACTGTAATCGGCCAGCAGCGCTTCGCGGCTGACATGTACCTCACCGCCGTCGCTCTCGCTGAGCAATAGACGTGCAGTACCTTCGTTTTCCCAGCCGAGCAGGATCGTGCTGCGGCCATCCTTGAGCAGCAACATCGCCGGCATGGCGATGTTGGGTATCTGCTCCAGCTTGCGTTGCAGCAAGCGACCTTGCAAGCCTGCCCGGGCAGCGGCGCGAGGCAGTAGCTCCGGGCTCAACCGCTGCGAGGGCAGCGGTAAACCGGTGGTGAGCATCGCCCGGCTGGCAGGTTTCTGGTGCAACACACAGAGCGACAGCAGGCTGTCCAGCAACGGGTCGTCGTGCTGGCTGCGTGGATCATGGGTGAGCTGGACTCGACTGACTTCTGATTCCACGCGGCAATCTCTTAGCAAATACGGTTGGACATGAGGGCTGGCCTCAGTTCATGCCGGGCAGGTTTACCTGAGGCTTCATGTCGTTCTGCACGACAGTTGCCATTGGCGCCACAACGCCCTGGCTCTTGAGGAGCTGGCCAATGGTCGCCTTGATTCGATACTGAGTAAACAGCTGACTGTTCTTCACCTCTGCCAGGCGGCGCTGGGCGGTGAACAACTCGTTCTCGCTATCGAGCAGGTCAAGCAATGTACGCTCGCCCAAGCTGAACTGTTTCTGGTAAGCGGTGCGAACACTGCTGCTGTAATCAACGTACTTCTGCGCAATCGGCACTTGGGCATTGGCGTTGTTCATAGCATTCCATGCCAGGCCCAATTCTTCATTGAGCTGGCGCAAGGCATTGTTACGAATATCCAGCGCTTGGTTTGCCTGATAGGACTTGGACTCCAGGTCCGCTTTGTTGCTGCCACCGGCATACAGGTTGAAACTCATGCGCAGCATGGCCTGCCAGTCATTGTTATGACCGCTGACACCATCGATGTTGTTGTCGGCACTGCGCCCCAGTTCAGCATCGAAACGCGGGTAGAACGACGATTTTGCAGCATCGTACTGCTTCTCTGCAGCGGCGATATCGGACTCCGCCGAGCGCAGGATCGGGCTGCTTTCCAGCATTTGCTGGCGTGCTTCATCCAGGCTGGCTGGCAGCATGTCGATGAAGGCCGGCGGCGTGCTGATTTCGTCTGGCATTTGACCAACTACGCTCAGGTAGTTGGTTTGTGCGTCAGCCAGGTTGGTTTGTTCAGTGATCAGGTTGTTGCGGGCCTGCGCCAGGCGCGCTTCGGCCTGATCCATATCTGCCAGGCGACCAACACCCCGTGCGGTCCGCAGCTTGATTTGATCGAAGATGCGTTCATGGCTGCGCAGGTTGTCTTCGGCCAGACGCACCATGTCGCGACGGGTCAGCACGTCCAGATACACCTGGGCAACGTTGAGCGCCGTGCGCTCGGACGTGCCCATCAGGGCATAGGCGCGTGAGTTGACGGTGGCTTGTTGACGACCGACTTCACTGGATGTGGCGAAGCCGTCGAAGACCATTTGTCGAAGACGCACACTGGCTTCGCCACGGTTGAGGGTTTCCCAATCATTGCTACGGTTACCGATGCGAGTGCTCGGGCTGTCGGTACCTTCGCGGCCGTAACCTGCCAATACATCCACCCGCGGCAAATAGCCGCCCTGGGCTGCGCGCAATTGATAGTCGGCTGCGGTTCTGCTGTTAACCCCGGCTTGAACTTCCGGGTGGACTTCGATGGCGCGCTGCATAGCTTCCGGCAGGCTTTGCGCTTGAACAAAACTGGCGGCAAGGGTGAAAGGAAGAGCAGTCAGAAGGAGCGATCGCATTTACTTTTTCCCGGGGACATCTTGTCCCAAATCACAGCAAGTGGCCTTGCCGCATTTAATAATGGCAACCGTGCGGACCTTACGTCGGAAATTTCCGAGATGCTACTAGGATCGTACGAAGGAAGACTGGTGACCGTTCAAATATCAATGTGACATTACGTATCCGATTGTTTAGGATGGCGATCAGAAGGTCAATAGTTTGGCATGAAGTTAATTGCCAAACCTTTTAGTCATTATTTTGACAGTTGCAGTGTCAAAAACGCCTCACAGAACATTCCATCTGATTGCGGCAAGTCAGCGTCGCTCGGGCATGGAAGCCAATTTGAACGGTTAGTCCGGAGAGTCTTATGAGCAGTGTTGTTGCCGTTGTCAAAAGCATTGTTGGTCAAGTAATCGCGGTTTCCCCAGAGGGGATTCAACGTGTACTCATCGAAGGCGACCGTTTGTTCGTCGGCGAGCAGGTACTGACCGGTCTGGCCGGTGCCGTAACCCTGGAACTGGCTGATGGCCGCACGCTCGATCTCGGGCGCGACATGCAGTGGAGTGCCGATGCTCCAGACAGCACCACCGATCTGGCTGAGGCTACGGCGCAACAAGCCCCGTCGGTTGACGAGTTGCAACAAGCGATCGCGGCCGGTGCTGACCCGACCACTGAGCTGGAAGCCACGGCGGCAGGTCCCACTGCAGCTGGCGGTGGTGGCGGTGCAGTCGGTGGTGGCCACAGCTTCGTTATGCTCGATGAGACCGCTGCTTCAGTCGACCCGACCATTGGCTTCCCTACCGAAGGCTTGGCCTTCCAGACGGCCGCTGTCCAGCAAGAGCAAGGCCCGCTGGTTCTGAATACGGCTGCTGATGCCACCACGCCGTTGCGTGCCGCCGACCTGACCCTTACCGCTACCCCGAGCATCACTGAAGCGGGTGGTGTGTTGACCTACACGGCGACTCTGACTCAAGCGCCACTGACCGACCTGACTATTACCTTGTCCAACGGCCAGGTGATTGTTATCAGCGCCGGCCAGCTGACCGGCAGCGTCAACGTAGAAATTCCGCCGAATGACACGGTGTACATCGATGGCAGCGAAATCTCCGCCACCATCACTGGCACCAGTGGCGGTGGTGGCCTGGTGGTTACCCCGAGCACAACACCTGCAGTCACCCAGATCACCGACACCATCGACACCACCACCGTGACCCTGACGGCGACCGGCAATATTGTGGAAGGTGGCAGCATCACCTACACCGCGACCCTGACCAACCCGGCACAGACGCCGGTCACTGTGACCCTGTCCAACGGCCAGACCATCACCATTGAGGCCGGCAAGACCACCGGCAGCGTGGATGTTGAAACCCTGGGTAACGATGTCTACAACAACGGCAGCACCGTCAGCACCACGATTACCGGTGCTACGGGGGGTAACTTCGAGAGCTTGGTGCCGAGCACCGAACCGGCGGTGACTACTATCACTGACTCGCCGGACACCACCACCGTTACGCTGACGGCGACCGGCAATATCGTGGAAGGCGGCGGCATCACCTATACCGCGACCCTGACCAACCCGGCACAGACGCCGGTCACCGTGACCCTGTCCAACGGCCAGACCATCACCATTGAGGCCGGCAAGACCACTGGCAGTGTGGATGTCGAGACCCTGGCCAACGACGTTTACAACAATGGCAGCACCGTCAGCACCACGATTACCGGTGCGACGGGGGGGAACTTCGAGAACCTGGTGCCGAGCACCGAGCCGGCGGTGACCACCATCACCGATTCGATCGACGCCACTTCGCTCACCCTGACGGCGACGTCGACGGTGGGTGAGAACGGTGTGATTACCTACACCGCTACGGTCGGTGCGCCTGTGACCGGTTCGCCACTGACCGTAACCCTGTCCAATGGCCAGACCATTACCATCCCGGTGGGTGAGTCCGCCGGTACGGTGGACTTCACCGCGCCGAATGATGTGTACAACGGCGCCGACTCGATCATCACCACCATCACCGGCACCACAGGTGGTAACTACGAAAAGCTTGAACCGAGCGAAGAGCCTGCGATTACCGAAGTGGTCGACAGTACGGACACCACCAGCCTGAACGTGACGGCAACTGGCGAAGTCGCCGAAGGTGGCAAGATCGTCTACACCGCGACCTTGAGCAATCCGGCCGGTACCGAAATGCAGATCACCCTGAGCAATGGTGAGACCATCACCATTGCCGCAGGTGCGAAAGAAGGCAGCATCAGCATTGATGCGCCGGGCGATGATTCATACATTGATGCTGGCACACTGAGTGTTACGGTCACTGGTACCAGCGGTGGTAACTTTGAAGAGCTGGAGGTCAGTGACAAACCTGCAGTGACCACGGTGACCGACACCATCGACACCACCACCGTGACCCTAACGGCAGAGCCAAGTGTGGTTGAAGGTGGCGTTGTCACCTACACCGCATCGGTCAACGCCCCGGTTACCGGTACCCCGCTGGTGGTGACCCTGGCCAACGGCCAGACCATCACCATCCCAGTCGGTGAGTCGTCGGGTTCGGTGCCGTTCACCGCACCGAACAACGTCCACAACACCAACGCGCCACTGACCAACAGCATTACCAATGTTGAAGGTGGTAACTACGAAAAAGTAGAAGCCGTTGGTAAGCCAACCACGACCGTCACCGATGGTCCTGGCACCCAGGATTCGACTGGCCTGAGCGTCAGCGCAACCGGCGAAGTGACCGAAGGCGGCAAGATCGTCTACACCGCGACCCTGACCAACCCAGCCGGCACCGAAATGAAGGTGACCCTGAGCAACAA
>NZ_JAZBQR010000029.1:0-33773 GCF_036348395.1 Pseudomonas sp. AL 58 | reverse complement strand
GATCAGTTCGATGTGATCTTCCTGACGCTGCTCTTCGGCATTCATCGCCGCCAGCAGTGCATCGTCATAACCCTGGAGTTGATCGTTTTTACTGAACATGCTCTCTCCTCATGACGGAGACCTTCCGTCGCTGTTTTTTTTGTTGAGCCGATTGTGCAAAAACGACAGGTGTCATGTTTGTCTGATATCGACATCCAAATGCCCGGCAATCCCTCCAAGGGCCAGGCACCAAGCCCCCACAAGGTGTACTATCCGAGCGCCTGGAAGCAGGCAGGGACAACAAGAAAAACAACCCGTACTGCGATGTCTCGATGCTAATGCCGGAGAACGCATTACCGATGCATAAGAGGAAAGAACATGGCCCAGACATTGAAGGGCACAGCCGCTGCGGATCATTCGGCCAAGGCGCAAAAGCCGGTCAAGACCATCGGTTTTCTGGTGCTGCCGAACTTCACTACCATCGGTTTCGCGTCGGCCGTGGAAACCCTGCGCATCGCCAACATGGCCGCGCATCAAATCTTGTACCGGACCGTCATCATTGCTGCCAATCACGACCCGGTGACCGCCAGTAACGGCATGCGCGTGCTGCCAGACTACGCCATCGAAGACGCACCCGACCTCGACATTCTCTTCGTCGTAGGCGCCAACCCTATCGTTTCCGACCACAGCAGCCGACCACTGCTCAATTGGCTGCGCAAGCTGGCCCATCAACACATCCCATTGGGAGGGATCTGTACCGGAAGCCACCTGCTGGCCCGCGCTGACCTGCTCAAAGGCTACCGTTGCACCATTCACTGGGAAGACATCGAAGCACTCAAGGATCGTTTCCCCGGGATCATCATTTCCAATCAGTTGTTCGAACTGGACCGCGACCGTTACACCTGTTCAGGCGGCGTCGCCGCCATGGACATGATCCTGCAACTGGTCGCCCGCGAACCCAACGGCTCAGAGATCGCCGCGCGGGCTGCCGAGCTGCTGTTGTGTGACCGGGTGCGCGGCGCGCGCGAGCAGCAACGGGTACCGTTGCGCAGCAAGCTGGGCACGTCTCAACCCAAGCTCAGCCAGGTGGTGGCCATCATGGAAGCCAATCTTGAGGAGCCAGTAGGGCTGGATGAACTGGCCGCCTTGAACGATGTGTCGGTGCGGCAACTGGAGCGTTTGTTTAACAAGTACCTGCAACGTACCCCGAGCCAGTACTACCTGGAATTGCGCTTGTCGAGGGCGCGTCAGTTGCTGCTGCGCAGTGAATCCCAGGTACGCGATATCGCCCTGGCCTGCGGTTTCGCCTCGCCTGCGCACTTCTCCAAGTGTTACAGCCGATTCTTTGGCCTGTCCCCCATGGGCGAGCGCAAAAAAGGCGCATTGCAGTAACGTCTTTGGAACGCAGTCTTGAACTGCAATGGCATCCTTCGCAGTGCTTGCATCGCAGGCAAGCCTGCTCCAACGAAAACCGAGCCGCCTGTAGGAGCCGGGCTTGCCCGCGATGGCATCGCTGTGGTGCCAGTGCCTTGGCGGTGCTTACATCGCAGGCAAGCCTGCTCCAACGAAGACCGAGTCGCCTGTAGGAGCCGGGCTTGCCCGCGATCGTATCGCTGTGGTGCCAGTGCCTTCGCAGTGCTTGCATCACAGGCAAGCCTGCTCCAACGAAGACCAAGCCGCCTGTAGGAGCCGGGCTTGCCCGCGATGGCATCGCTGTGGTGCCAGTGCCTTCGCGGTGCTTGCATCGCAGGCAAGCCTGCTCCAACAGAGCCCGCGCCAGCTGTAGGAGCCGGGCTTGCCCGCGATGGCATCGGCGCGGTGCCAGTACCTTCGCGGTGTTTGCATCGCAGGCCTGCCTGGCGAATCAATCAATCCCGCAGCGCTGCATGCGCTGTTTCCCGCACCGACAGCATCGCCACCAGCGCGACCAAGGCTGCCGCCAACAAGTACCAGGCAGGCGCCATCTTGTTGCCCGTCAGCTGGATCAACCACGTGGCGATAAACGGCGCAGTACCGCCAAACAAGGCGTTGGCGATGTTGAAGCTGAAGGCAAAGCCGCTGAAGCGCACCCGAGTCGGGAAAATCTCTGCGAGAAAACTCGGCAAGGTACCGTCGTTCATGGCCAGCATGGCGCCGAAGATGATCTGGATCATCAGAATGACCACCAATGGCTGATGATCCAGCATGCCGAACAATGGGAACGTCAGTAACAGGAACAACACCGACGCCATGACCAGCATGGTCTTGCGACCGAAGAAGTCGGACAGTTTGCCCATGAGGAAAATCAGGCCGATGTAGGTCGCCAGTGAGACGGTCGAGGCAATGAAGGAGTCGCTCTCACTCATCCCCATTTCCGTCGACAGGTAGGTCGGCATGTAACTGAGCAACAGGTAAAAGGCCACAGCGTTGAGGCAGGTGACGCCGATACCGATGATGACGCTGCGACGATGCACGGTCAGCAATTCGCGGATCGGCGCTGCTGTGGCACATTCCTTGTTTTCCAGGCGCTGCTCCATTTCCAGGAACTTGGGGGTGTCCTGCAGGCTCATGCGGATGTAACGGCCGACCAGGCCAAAAGGTGCTGCCAACAAGAACGGCACGCGCCAACCCCAGCTTTGCATGTCTTCGCTGCTCAACAGGCCATGCAGGCCCGCAACGAAGGCCGCGCCGAACAGCAACCCTGCGGCAGTACTCGCCGGCACGATGCTGGTGTACAGCCCTCGCTTGCCTTGTGGCGCATACTCAGCAAGAAATGCCGAAGCACCGGCGTACTCACCGGAAGCAGAAAAACCCTGGACCAGTCGGATAAGCAATAGCAACGCCGGTGCCCACAAGCCGATGTGCCCATAGGTGGGCAGGACACCGATGCAAAACGTCGAAATGGACATGATCAGGATGGAATAGGACAACGCATTTCGACGCCCATACTTGTCACCGAAGTGCCCCCATACCAATCCGCCCAGAGGGCGAACGATAAAGGACAAAGCGAACACGGCAAAGGTTGCAAGCAAACCCGTGGCTTTATCGGTTTGCGGGAAAAAGGTGGCGGCGATGACTGTGGCCAGATAGCCGTAGGCGGCGTAATCGAACCATTCGACGAAGTTACCCATGAAACTGGCACGCGCTGCCTTGCGCAGTGCCTGCCGTTCAGCATCTTGCTCGCGTGAATGAAACCGGGCTGACGTCAGCGTGGAGGTGGTAGACATGACAAGTACCCTTTTTATTGTTATTTCCGGCGAAATGTAGGGCTGGCTCGCTTCTCCCCTGGCAACGTTGACCAGGGAAAAAAAAGCCGCACATCCCTGTGCGGCGTATCACGTTTACTTCTTGATGATGTTCTTCTCTGGCCCGTAAGGGAACTTGGTGATGTTCTCCGAACCCTGCTCGTTGACGATCAGGATGTCGTGTTCGCGATAGCCACCAGCACCCGGCATGCCTTCAGGCAGCATGATCATCGGCTCGATCGACACCACCATGCCTGGCTCGAGTACTGTATCGATATCCTCGCGCAACTCCAGGCCCGCCTCGCGGCCGTAGTAGTGGCTGAGGGTGCCGAATGAATGCCCGTAACCGAAGGTACGGTACTGCAACAGGTCGTGCTGAAGGTAGATCTCGTTCAGCTCTCGAGCGATGTCGCTGCAACGCATGCCAGGCTTGATCAGCTTCAGGCCCGCTTCATGGACCTGGACGTTGACGTTCCACAAGCGCAGGTGCTCGTCGGAGCAGTGATCGAGGAACAGGGTACGTTCAAGGGCGGTGTAGTAGCCGGCGATCATCGGGAAGCAGTTGAGGCTCAGAATATCCCCTTTGTTGACCTTGCGACTGGTCACCGGGTTATGGGCGCCGTCGGTGTTGATGCCCGACTGAAACCAGGTCCAGGTGTCCATCAGCTCGCCTTCAGGGAAGCTGCGGGCGATCTCGCGCACCATCGCCTGAGTAGCGTGCAATGCCACTTCGTACTCAGGTACCTGATCACGCAATGCCTCGACTACCGCCGCACCGCCGATGTCGGCGATACGCGCGCCATGACGAATCATGACGTGTTCTTCTGCGGACTTGATCATGCGCATACGCATGCAGGGTGCGGCGATGTCGACCAATTGCGCCTGCGGATAACGCGCAGCGAGCTTCGCATGGTTCTGCAGGTTCAGATGGTCGAACTCGATACCGATGCGGCCCGCTTTGGGAAGCGCTTGCTCGATGGCGACGAAGAAGTTGTCACGCTGCCAGTCGGTGTAGACGATGTTGTCGGTGCCCACGGTACGACGCCATGGCTGGCCACCGTCGATGTTGGCGCTGATCGACACCACCTTGTCCTGGGTCACGACCAACGCGTAAGGGCGGCCGAAGGAGCAGTAAATGAAATCGCTGTAGTAGTTGACGTTGTGGTAGGAAGTGAACACCGCCGCATCGATATCCTGGGCCGCCATGTAGGCACGCAGCTTGGCCTGGCGATCGGCATATTCCTGCTCGGAAAAGGTCGATTGGACTTTATCGCCGTTGCGGATCTGGATTGTTTTTGGCATTTGCATCGTCTGTGTTCCTTGTCATTGTTAGCGATTCGGTACACCGCTTTTGGCCGGGTCCGTGAGGAGCATTGCAGCAGATACCCAGGGGCATCTTTTGTACGTGCCCGACCCAAAATTGGTTAGATCCGAATCGTGGACACCACGGCCAAAAAAAACCGGCCCCGAGAAATCTCGGGGCCGGACAGGTGTCGCGCCAGTAATGCCCTCAATGCAGCGGCGGGGAACTCATGCGACGACGATGCACGCGCTCATCCTTGGGCGGAACGCCATAGTGTTCGCGGTAGCGCTTGGAGAAATGCTGAGTTGAAATGAAGCCGCACTCAGTCGCGACCTGCATCACCGGCAGCGCCGTCTGCCTGAGCAGTTGCCGTGCCCGCATCAACCTCAACTTCTGGTAATAGCGCATGGGGGTACTGTAGAGATACTTCAGAAACAACCGCTCCAACTGCCGCCTGGAAACACTCAGGTAGCTGGCCAGTTCATCGAGGCTAAGCGGTTCGCGCAGGTTGCTTTCCATCAGCGCCACGACCTCCTGCAGTTTCGGCTGCGCATGCCCCAACATGTGCTTGAGTGGCAGGCGCTGATGGCCCTGTTCGTTGCGCCGGTGATCAAAGGCCAGGGTCTCACAGATCTGCGCCACCAGTTCTGACCCATGCCCCGCACCAATCAACCGCAACATCATGTCCAGGGAAGCGGTACCGCCCGAGGCCGTGTAACGATCACGGTCAATGACAAACAATTGCGCGCTTAAAGTGACCCCTGGAAACCCCTCCTGCATGTCCATCAGGTAGGGCCAGTCGACACTGCAATCGTAGCCATCAAGCAGGCCGGCTGCGGCCAAGGCCCAGCTCCCAGAGCACACGCCGCCCAAGTGCAGCCCCTGTTCGGACTGTGACTTGAGCCAGGACGCCTGTTCAGCAGTACAACTGCGCTCAATGCCTTTGCCGCCACACACAAACAGTGCGTCCATTGCTGGCGCATTACTGGCAGCCGCATTGGGGGATATCTGCAGGCCATTGCTGGCCCATACCGGGCGACCATCCAGGGTCAAGGTGTGCCAACGGTAGAGCTCCTGCCCCGACAACTGATTGGCCAGGCGCAGCGGCTCAACGGCGCAAGACATGGCCATCAGGGAGAAGTTGTTGACCAGCAAAAAGCCCACCGACTCAAGTACGCGTTCATGCGGACCGTGCTGTTTATCGTCGATTGCCATAGTGGTATTTGTCATCAAAACCTGCCACCTCTGCGCAAGAATTAAGCGCGCTTGAGTGGATTATCAGATCTACAACACCACCAACATTGTCTGAATTCGACCCTCGATTGTTTACATTCGGCGCCCACCTGGCGTGGGTCCATGTCGTTTCGAAGGGGAAGCAGGCGCGCCAGGAGCACTGGCGGCGGGGGAAGGAAAAAGCCGGCCTGCTCTGAGAGCAGGCCGTATACAGGTCAGTGATAGAGGGCGCCAGCGAGGTCTGGCGTCAAACGCTTTCCGTCGACGCGACCTTAATGGTTTGCACGGCAGTCGCCTTCCTGGCGTTGAAGATTGAGCCCATGCAGACGATGCACAGCGTGAGCGCACCGGTAGCAATCACTTCCATACGATGCTCTGGCAACATCAACATAACGGTCAGGATGCTCAAGATGCAGAAAATGACCAGGTAGCTGAGCCATGGGTAAAACCACATCTTGAATGCAATGTGCTGCCCCGACTCATTCAGTTTCTTGCGAAGTTTGAGCTGAGAAACCGCAATGACGAGGTACACAAGCAGTGCAACAGCGCCCGAACTGGCAAGCAGGAACGAGAACACTTCATCGGGCGCGAAGTAATTGAGCGCGGTCGTCAGAAAGCCGACGGCGGTGCTCGTCAGTACCGCCACATAGGGCACACCCGACGATGTAGTTTTCTGCAGCACTTGCGGGCCATCTCCACGCTTGCTCAGGGAGTAGACCATGCGCGAGGCCGTATAGATGGCTGAGTTGAGGCAGCTGGCCACCGCTATCAGTACCACAATATCGACAATCATCTTCGCCTGCGGAACGTTCATCAGCTCAAGCGCTCGCTGATAAGAACCCACCTCCCGAAGCATGGGGTCATTCCAGGGAACAATGGAGATGATGAGGAAGACCGAGACAATGTAGAAAATACCCATGCGCCAGACGACCGAGTTTGTCGCGCGGGTAATCTGCTTGGCCGGGTTCTGGGATTCAGCCGCTGCAATCGTGACGATTTCCGTGCCCATGAAACTGAATACGGTGGTAAGCATCGCGCCGATGACAGCGGTCATGCCATTAGGCATGAAGCCACCAAACGTCTTGCTCAGCTCCATGACGCCACTCACCTCTCTACCGGGCAATGCGCCTGCCAGGGCCAGCCCACCAATGGCGATGAAGCCCAATACCGCAATGACTTTGAGCATGGCGAACCAGAACTCGAACTCGCCATAACGCGCCACGCTGAACAGGTTGGTTACCGTCAGCAGCGCGGTAACCGCAATTGCAAACTCCCACGTCTGCACCGCAGGGAACCAGGCGTGCAGAATAGCAGCGGCGGCAATGGCTTCGATTGGAATCACCAACACCCAGAACCACCAGTACAACCAGCCGATGGTAAAGCCTGCGCTACGTCCCATCGCCCGCTCGGCATAGGTGGAGAATGATCCGGTATCCGGTGAGGCTACTGCCATTTCGCCCAGCATACGCATGACCAGAACGACCAGCGTGCCGGAAAAAATGTAAGCCAGAATCGCCGCGGGGCCGGCAGACGCGATGGCATGCCCTGAGCCGATGAACAGGCCGGCACCAATGGCACCGGCGATGGAGAGCATGGTGACATGACGCTGCTTGAGGCCTGGGGCCAGAGTGGAGCTGTTGGACATGATATTTACCCTTTTTATTCTATTTAGGAGGGTGAAGAATCAGCTGCAGGTTGTTGTTTCGGCGCTCACGGATGCTCTTATGTTGTCAGATCAAACGCCTCCCGCACTGCGGCGCTGATACCGGAGACACAGACACTCAGGATCAGTTCGCCTTTCTCGCGGCTGGAGCCTTTAGGGGAAGACAGGGTTCCACATGCCGGCGTGCGCTCTGGGATGATGGGAAAGACGTCATACGGCGGGAAGGTGGCCGGGGGATGGTCGACAGCACGGCTCAGATCGACCTTGTCGGGGTGCAGGGCCAGCATCAGCGACGTCTCGAAGACACCGCCATGTTCGATATCCCAACCGAGGAAACCTTCGGGATAAAGCTGTTCAATCACGGCCGGGTCGTTAATGAAGTCCCAGTAGGACAGCACCACCACTTTGAAATCGTTGATGCCGCCATAACGGAGTTCGCGAAGGGCAAGGTCAATACCTTCGACAATGAACATCGAGTTTTCGTAATGCCCATTCATCAACACCAGCTTGCGCGCACCATGACGTGCCAGCTCTCGAATGATGTCCTGAACGGTATGGGTCAGCGTGGCGCCATCAAGGCTCGTCGTTCCGGGAAAGTGGTTGCCACCCCCCGATTTTTGCTGAGACTTGTACCCATAGGCCAGCGCGGGCAAAACCAGGCCATCGACATTGAACGCTACCGCCTTGCAGACCGCTGTCGGCAACAGGACATCGACCTCCATGCACATGTGATGGCCATGCTGCTCCAATGCGCCGACGGGCAGGAATATCGGGCAACCGTCAGCCACCTTCTGCGCATATTCCGGCCAGGTGAGTTCGCCGATCACTACGCTGTTGTTCATGCACACACCCTCTGTAAGTGTCTTATTATCTTCATGTTTTTCAAGCGCCGAACCGCGCGCCACTATAGTTACTGCCGTGGTACAGCGGTAGCCTTGTTTTGTGCACTGCCCCGTTGGGGAACATGCACGCCGTGCGTGCCCCGATGCTCAATCGCCGCGCAGGATCAACGCACACGCGCCGTCCCATTCGGCAACGATGTCTTGTCCATTGCGCAGGCCAAGTCGGTTGTAATCGGCATGCGGTTTCTGCACCTGCAGTTCAAGCCCATCGCCGGCATCAAGGTAAATATTCACCATCGAGCCAATGAACTCTTCACCGACCACGGTACAGGCCAGGCGGTTGGACCGGCTGGGGTGCAGGGTCAGGTTGATATGCTCGGCGCTCAGGCAGACAGTGACCTGCTCGCCAGGAGCGATCGCCTTGCCCTCCGGTCGCCGCGCAAGAAACTCACCGTGCTGCGAGCCGACACGAACCAGCCCCCTCTCGTCGAAACCTGTGACCGTGCCGCAGAGGATATTCTTGCCACCAATGAACTCGGCGACGAAGCGGTTGTGCGGCTCCAGGAAAACGTCCTTCGGCGAGCCTATCTGCTCTACCCTGCCCCGACTCATGATCACCACACGATCGGCCATGGCGAAGGCTTCGGACTGACTGTGCGTGACGTAGACGAAGGTGATGCCAAGGTCCTTCTGCAGCCCGGTCAGCACGCCCTGCATGCGCACGCTCAAATGAGCATCGAGCGCACTCAGCGGTTCATCGAGCAACAGGATTGATGGCTCGGTGACTAGCGAGCGTGCCAGCGCCACACGCTGACGCTGGCCGCCGGAGAGCAGGCTGATGTCACGCATGGCAAACTCTTCCAAGCCAAGCCGCTCAAGCCATTGCAGCGCCTTCTTGCGTCGCTCGGCCTTCGCCATGCCGCGCATCCGCAGGCCAAACTCGACGTTCTCGACCACATTGAGGAACGGGAACAGCGCCAGGTTCTGCCAAACCAGCGGCGTCTCCCGCTCCCAGGAATACAGGTCGTTGATCCGTTCGCCGTTGAGACGTATCTCGCCTTCAGTCGGCTTGTCGAGCCCGGCGAGCATGCGCAGCGTCGTGGTCTTGCCGCAGCCGCTCGAGCCCATGATCGCAACAAACTCGCCCTTGTAAATTTCAAGGTTCATGCGCTCGACAGCATGGTAACTGCCGAAATTCTTGACCACGTTATCGAATACCACCAGCGGTTGAGTCATGGCTGAAATCCTTCGGGTCCAGTTATGTACCAGGGTGACATCAAACCGTTGCAGGCTTGTTTCGCCGCATCAGCAGCAGTTGTGCGAGGATCACCAACGTCATCGTCGTGATGAAGACAATCGTGCCGATCGCATTGATGGTCGGGCTCACCTGCCCCTGCAACGTATTCAGGATGCGTACCGGAACCGTTTCGTTGAGCCCGGACACGAACCAGGCGACGGCGAACTCATCGAAAGAAACAGCCATGGTCACGAACAGCGCAGCGAAGATGCTTGGGGCGGTGAACGGCAGGATTACAAAGCGCATGGCCTTCCATTGATTGGCACCGAGGTTCCAAGCCGCCGCCTCGATGTTCGGATCCATCTGCGCAAGGCGCATCCGGATCACCGCCATCGCGAACGGTGCACACATCACCACGTGACTGATCATCACCGCGTAGATCTCGCCGGAAAGCCCGACCCGCGACAGGAAAGCCAGCATGGCCAACCCCATGATCACCACCGGAATGGTCGGCGGCAGCAACGCCAGCGCCATGTAGATCGACTTGCCAAAGAACTGATAGCGGTAGTCGGTATAGGCCGCGGTGAAGCCCAGCACGGTCGACACCAGGGACACCACCACACCCACCATCAGGCTGTTCTTGAATGCCTGCCACACCGCTGGGTCGGCGGCGATGGTCTCGTACCAGTGCAGGCTGAAACCACCCAATGGCAAGGACGGGAAACGGTCGATGTTGAATGAGAACACGACGCTGCCGGCAATCGGCGTGAAGATGAAGACAAACACCAGCACCACGTAACTGCGCAGCACCAGGTTGATCAGACGATGCTCGTTCATGCACGCCTCCGATAAGCGAAGCGAACCGCTGCGAAAGCCGTGATCAACAACGTAACGATCATCATCGTTGCGATCACCGCCGCACGTGGCCATTGCTGGCCGGACTTGGTGGTATCAGTGATCAGCGTGCTCAAGGTCGGCGGCTGGCCACCGCCCAGATAGAGCGGGCTGACGAAGTCACCGAACGTCAGGATGAAGCAGAACAGCGCCGCGACGACGATACCGATTCGTGCCGACGGCACCACCACCAGAAACACCGTGCGTATCCGCCCGCAACCCAGATTGTGCGCGGCCTCTATCAGCGAACGGTCGATGTACATCAGGCTGAACAACTGCAGCAACACCACCAGCGGCAGGCACAGCGTGAAGTAACCGACATAGGTTGCAAACGCAGTGTTCAGCATTGTCAGGGGTTCCAGCCCGAACTGGCCCAGCGCGGCATTGAGGATGCCGTTATCGCTGAGGAACACCTGCCATGAATAGGTGCGCACCAGGTAGCTGGTGAAGAACGGTGTGATCAGCAACAGCACGATCAACTGTTTTACCGACTCACGAAACTTGAACGCGATGGTGTAAGCGCAGGGCAACGCCACCACACTGATCAGCACTGCCGCCCCCGCAGCCATCGCCAGGGTATGGGCATAGGCGTCCCAGAAGAACCCGCGGCTGAGCATGTAGCTCCAGTTCAGCCACTCGAACGTCGGCACCATCCGGAAGTTGCGTACGACCCAAAAACTGATCGCTACCAGAAACGCCAGCGGGAATACGAAGAAGACCGACTGCCAGACCAGTATCGGCATCGAGAAGCTGAGGCCGTACCCTGGCAAGCGCAAGCCCCTTCTGCCGCCACGCGGCTGCACCGTGCTGCCGTTGGTAGCCACAGGCGGCGAAATCTTTAACTTGTTTGACATCATTGCGACCACCTCCGCACGCTTCGTCAAGCACCCTTGTATTCGGACCAGAAGTCGTTCCAGTCCTCCAGGCTCTGCTGGACCGGAAGCTCGCGGTACTTGATGCGACCTGCACGGATGTCATCCATGACGTTGTGCTGACCGAGCACCATGCCTTGACGCTTGGCTTCGGCGGGATCGGTCTTGTTCAGCAGTTCCCACCCCCGCTTGTTGGGGATGAGTGCGGGATAAGCGGCCATTTTCGCCGACTTGACCTGGCCTTCCGGCGAGGTGATGTATTGGATGAACTTCTTCGCCAGCTCCGGGCTGTGCGCGTTCTTGGCAATGCAGTAGGACTCCGTCCATTGCAACCCGCCCTCCTCCGGCACCACGGTTTTCAGCGGCGCGCCGGAGCGCTGCAACACACCCGTGATCCAGTCGCCGATGCCGCACATCGCATGGATCTGACCATTCTTGAGCGACGAGAAGGTTCCGCCATAATCGAAGAACCCGCCGATCTGCGGGCGCAGGGTCATCATCTTCTGCTTGACGCTTTGCCAGTGCGCAGGATCGATGTCGTAGGGCCGCGCATTAGCATTGGCCAAACTGATCTGCCCCAGGTTGGGCAAGTGCCAATCGAAGTGCCCGACCTTGCCCTTGAGGCTGTCGTCCCAGAACACGCTGTAGCTGCGCACCTTGGCTTCAGGAACAAGCAAGGTGTTGTAGGCGATGCCGAGAAAGCCGAAGCGGATCAAGACCGAGTACAGTTCATCGCCTTTCCAGTGCCCGGGGAAGTGCTGGAATTCGGGGTAGAAATCATCGAAGGGGTAGTCGGCGGGATCGAGCCGCTCAATGTATTCAGCGGCATTGAGTTGCTGCACGTACTCGGCATCAGACAGGATCAGGTCGAAGGTGCCGGGCGGGGACTGTGATATCAACCCGAGCATGTTATCCCCGCCGGTATAGTACTTGGCCCGGACCTTGACCCCATACTGGCGCTCAAAATCGGCAACGATATCCGGTTCTGCGTGCCCGGCCCATGCCAGGATAACCAGCTCTTTTTCCGCTGCCGCGAAACTTCTCATCGGGAGGAAGCTGGAAAGCGCGGCGGTGCCCGCCAGGATACTGCTAGTTTTGATGAATGTACGGCGTGAAAGGTCGATGCTTTTTTTCATTATTGTCTCTCCTCGGTGATGGAAAGTTGCTTCTGTCCTTCTGGCCTCGCCTCTTGCTTTTTTTCTGTTTGGGTACGCGAACAGAGGAGGAATACCGTCAACGCCCCCTTCCTCTCAGCCCCGCCGCAGCAACATAAACATTGAATTGAATGCCCCCATACGACCCAGCATTGACGGATTCCCGAGAAGCATTGCAGCAGATACCCACACGCCGTTTTTGTACGTGTCCGACCTGAAATTGATCAGATCCGCCCTTGCCGATTTTATTGGGCTCAGGCGTGCCAAACTGCTGACGTACACCGCTCGATTGGCGATTTTTGCGTACTTCAAGGACGGCATCCCCAGGTTGCTCTTTCAATGGGCCACCACGTTTTTCTGAAACAGCTAATTCACCCGGACAACACAAATAATAAAAAGTAGAGGGTTGTATGACGATTCGCTTCAAACTCATAGCCGCCTTTATTGGCGTCACGTTGATTCCCGTATTGATGATTACGTTGTTTGTCGCCAACCAGGCGATGAACAGGGAACGCGAACAGTTCAACCAGAGCAGCATTAAACAAATTCATGAAGTGGATAATGCCTTTTCTTTCTTCCTTGAAAGTGTCGCAGAAAACGTCACGCTATTGAGTCAGACGCAGGTATTGAAGTCCGCCGACAATACCCTTCAGCGTTATATCGAAACATCACACGTGACGAAGATGCACGCCCCTGATAGCGGGGTGGGCGCTGCGATCTATGAGCTGTTCGCACAGATGGGCAAATCGCACCCCAGTTACGCCTACGTCTATGCGGCCACGAGCCAGGGGCATTATCTGCAATGGCCAGAGTCAGATATCCGCGCCCACTACGACCCACGTGAACGGCCTTGGTTCAAGGCCGCCCTTACGGGCAATGGCAAGCCTGTTCGCACGCAGGCTTATACGTTTACCGAGGATAACGCCGTTATTGTTTCCACGGCACAGACCTTTATCGATGCCGATGGCGGAACGGGTGTCGTGTCGCTGGACGTTTCGCTGAACAAGTTGACCGAAGTGGCCGGAAAGATCCGTTTTGGTAACAACGGCTATCTGTTGTTAGTGGAGAGTGACGGCAACGTGCTGGCCGACCCAATGCACCCCACCAACAATTTCAAAGCCCTGGCGAGCCTGGGTGACGGGTATGCCTTTCTTGCCAACCAACCAGCAGGTTTCTACACCGTGCAACTGGATGGCAAAGACTACAGCGCCAGCGTGTACAGGTCGCAAACCTTGGGCTGGACCTACATTGCCCTGATCGAGAGCAGCGAAATCAACGCTGGCGGCTGGCACCTGGTGTGGGTGATCACACTGCTGGGCGCTGTCCTGGTGATGATCTTCGGGCTGTGCGGCGTAGCACTGTCCAAAGTGCTGATTGCACCGATCAACACAACCTCAGCGGGCTTGCGCGATATTGCCAGCGGCGAGGCCGACCTGACGCGCCGTTTACAGATCAAGGGCAACGATGAAACCGCGCAAATGGCCAAGGGCTTCAATGGCTTTGTCGACAGTATCCAGAACTTGATCAAGGATATTCGCGCGTCCAGCGTGCAGGTCGAACAAAGCGCTGCGGCTATCGGTGTCCAGGCCAGCCAGCTCGACGATACGGCACAGCGTCAGTCGACTGCGGTGGACATGGTGTCTACTGCGTTCCATGAAATGGTCGCCACCGCCAATGAAGTGGCGATCAACTGCAATCGCGCCGCTGAAGCCGCACAGCACGGCCAGGACCAGGCGCACAAAGGCCAGCAGGTTATCGGGCTCATGGTCAGCCAGGTTGGCAGCCTGGGGGACCGTATTCGTCAGGCTGCGGAGTCGATCAGCCAACTGGAGCACAATACCCAGGGTATCACTGCCATTCTCGACACCATCCGCGGTATCGCTGAGCAGACCAACCTATTGGCGCTCAATGCCGCCATCGAGGCCGCACGCGCAGGCGATCAGGGACGTGGTTTTGCGGTGGTGGCCGACGAAGTGCGGGCATTGGCCAAGCGCACCTCCGATTCGACCGAACAGATCAACGGCTTGCTCGGCAAACTGGTCAGCAGCAGCCAGAGCGTGGCGATGGAAATGCATCACAGCCTGGTGCAGTCAAACGAATCGGTCGAATTTACGGCTCAAGTGGAGGCAGCATTTGCCGGTGTGCATGAGGCCGTGACGACGATCAAGGATATGAATACCCAGATTGCCACCGCCGCCGAAGAACAACATGCCGTGGCCGAAGACATCAACCGCCATATCGCCGATATTCACAGCGATGCCAGTCGTATCAGTGAAGTATCCAGTGTGTCCAGGACCACCACGCGCTCGCTGACCCAGATCTCAAGCGAGTTGAACACCTTGGTGGGGCGCTTCCGCACCGACTGAGTGCTGTACAGGTGTGTTGGCAGGCTAGGCCTGCAACGACGTCAACGCGACTTCGCGACGTGGATTTGATACGGCTTGAAAATACCCGCCAGTTTTCCATTGTCGCGCAGTTGCTGCAGCAGCCCCTGGAACGCTTCGCCGCTGATCGGTGCACCGGGGCGCAACAGGGCGAAGTGATGGTAAACCTGATCCACTCGTTCGGAAGCCAACAGCTGTTCAGCGCTGCCAGGATTACGCGCCAGGTAATCCGACAGGTACGAACGGGTAACCAAGGCAATATCCGCCCGGTCGCGCTGAACCATCAACAGGTTGCTGTCGTGGGAATAGGTCAGCGTGGCGTTGTAAAGCTCAGCCAGGTCGCGTGGGTTTGAGTTGAACTTGGCAAAGGCGTAGTGATAGCCACTGAACAGTGCCAGCCGCTTGCCCTGAAGGTCGGCAAAATACGCTTGATCACGGCCAGGCAGGCGATGGGTAACGAACACCTCGGCATCCTCAAGCCCCATGTCGACGCTGGCATGAGGAATCTGTTGCCAGCCCCATTCAGGGTTCTCGAAGATCGCCATATCGATGCGACCGTGCTGGAAGTCGCGAAAGCGTCGCGGGATCGACGTGGGCACCAGAACGAAGCGGTACTGCTGCTGCAGTTGGTTGAGAGCATCGATCAGTTGCGGCAACAAGCCTGTATCAGCGCCTTGCTCGGGGCGTACCGTGTAAGGAGGGAAATGCGCGGCGCCCACCCGGACCTCAACATCCTCGAAGGCACTTGCCGACGGAGCGAGCCACGCCATGGCAAACAGCAGCAGAGCAGACAACAGCGGCGGCAATGGCACGGACTTCAAGGCTACACACTCTCGAGGGACGGGACGTGGACGCCCTTTAAGCTAGGCGTTTTACCACGTTTGCACAACCAAAGAGTAGGCCAGCAAGGGCGCCACCGCTGCCAAAACAGGGGATATCCTAAACGCCGCGCATTCGCTACGCTCTAGCCTGCATATTGGATGGGAAGCGGATGATGGGGCATTGGCTGGTAATCGACCTGGAAGCCACCACTGACGACGGTGGCTGGCCAGTCGCGGAAATGGAAATCATTGAAATCGGTGCCAGCCTGGTCAACCGCGACGGCCGCGAGGTGGACCACTTCCAGCGGTTTATACGGCCACGGCGTCGCCCCCAACTGACCACGTTCTGCCGCGAGCTGACCCATATCAGCCAGACCAATGTCGATACAGCAGCCTCGTTCATGGAGGTCTGGGCGCAATTCGAGCGCTGGCTCAGCCACCATCAGCCGCACCTTGAGGGTTGGGTCAGTTGGGGGGACTACGACCGCAAGCAGTTGCTGCAGGAATGGCAACAGCATGAGGTCGACAGCCTGCTGGCCAACATCCCCCATATCAACCTGAAACAGCACTTCGCCAAGGCCCGGCACCTGCAACGTCCACTCGGCCTGAATGGCGCGCTGCAACTGGCCGGCCTGCAGTTTTGCGGGCAGCAGCACCGCGCCCTGGAAGATGCCCGCAACACGGCGCGCCTGCTACCGTTGACCCTGCCTGCCAGCGGCATTTGAAAGCGGATGACGGCAACCGGGCGCTTGGGCATACTGGCCAACCTTTTTTCCCCCTTTTTCAGGAGTCGCCCATGTTTAAAGTCAACGAGTACTTTGATGGCACGGTCAAATCCATCGCATTCGGCACCGCCGAAGGTCCGGCCACGATTGGCGTGATGGCTCCGGGCGAATACGAGTTCGGTACCAGCCAGCGCGAGATCATGCATGTGGTCTCCGGGGCCCTGACCGTCAAGCTGCCAGACAGCGACAACTGGGAAACCTTCAGCGCTGGCAGCCAGTTCAATGTACCGGCCAACAGCAAGTTCCAACTGAAAGTCGCTGTCGACACCGCCTACCTTTGCGAGTACCGCGGTTAAGCAATCGTCGCCGGGGTTGCCCTGACCCCGGCACTCACTTCATCAATGAAGCGCACAACCCGGTCTGCCGCCGTCTGTAAATGATCGGCATGACTGAACCCCGACGCCTTGAGTGGCTTCAAGTCATGGTCAGCGGCGTGCAGCCAGCACAGCTCGATGGCTGACGACAACGCATACCCCTCCACTGTTTGGCGATTGCCCAACGCGTCACGCTCGCCCTGAATGATCAAGGTCGGCGTCTTCAGCGCCGCCAGATGCGCTACCCGCGGTTTTTCCGGCTTGCCCGACGCATAGAACGGATACCCCAGGCAAACCAGTGCATCGGCGCCCAGCTCATCGACCAACAAGCTCGCCATGCGCCCGCCCATGGACTTGCCACCGATTGCCAACACCCCAGCGACCGATGGTCGCACTTGACAGTACACCTCGCGCCAGTATTCGAGCAGTACCGCCTGCGGATTCGGCGGCCTTTTGCCGCCATCCAGCCGTCGCTGAGCCATGTAGGGAAACTCAAAGCGCAACACCGCCAACCCTTGCCCCGCAAGCCTTTGCGCCATGTCTTCCATGAACGCGCTGTCCATGGGGGCGCCTGCACCATGGGCCAGAATCAACACGTCGCGACAGGGTTTATCCCCCTGATTCTGCGGGGCATTCCAGCGCCAGCCACGTGCCGCCACCCGTTGCGCCCATTGATCCCCGTCAATACCGGCCAATTGCCCATTACTCATGCTTGCCTCGCTAATAAGTCTGCCTATAACCGTGGATGGGAACCCATACATGAACACAACCAGCAGTACCGCCTACAACTACAAGGTGGTCCGCCAATTCGCCATTATGACGGTGGTGTGGGGGATAGTCGGGATGGGACTCGGCGTTTTTCTTGCCGCGCAACTCGTCTGGCCTTCACTCAACTTCGACCTCCCCTGGACCAGCTTCGGGCGCCTGCGCCCGCTGCACACCAACGCGGTGATCTTCGCCTTCGGTGGTTGTGCATTGTTCGCCAGTTCCTACTACTCGGTGCAACGCACCTGCCAGACCACGCTGTTTTCGCCGCGTCTGGCCGCGTTCACCTTCTGGGCCTGGCAACTGGTCATCGTCCTGGCTGCCGTATCCCTGCCGCTGGGCTTCACCAGCTCCAAGGAATACGCTGAGCTGGAATGGCCAATCGACCTGCTGATCACCATCGTCTGGGTCGCTTACGCCGTGGTGTTCTTCGGCACGCTGATGAAACGCACCACCAAGCACATCTACGTGGGCAACTGGTTCTTCGGTGCATTCATCATTACCGTGGCCATCCTGCACATCGTCAACAACCTGGAAGTGCCGGTCAGCCTGACCAAGTCCTACTCACTGTACAGTGGCGCCACTGACGCCATGGTCCAGTGGTGGTACGGCCATAACGCCGTAGGCTTCTTCCTGACCGCAGGCTTCCTCGGCATGATGTACTACTTCGTGCCCAAGCAAGCCGAACGTCCGGTGTACTCCTATCGCCTGTCGATCGTGCACTTCTGGGCACTGATCACCCTGTACATCTGGGCCGGCCCGCACCACCTGCACTATACCGCCCTGCCCGACTGGGCCCAGTCGCTGGGCATGGTCATGTCGCTGATCCTGCTGGCGCCAAGCTGGGGTGGCATGATCAACGGCATGATGACCCTCTCGGGCGCCTGGCATAAGCTGCGCAGCGACCCGATCCTGCGCTTCCTGGTGGTATCGCTGGCGTTCTACGGCATGTCGACCTTCGAAGGCCCGATGATGGCCATCAAGACCGTCAACGCGCTGTCCCACTACACCGACTGGACCATCGGCCACGTACATGCGGGCGCCCTGGGCTGGGTCGCGATGATCTCCATCGGCGCGCTGTACCACATGATCCCGAAAGTCTTCGGTCGTGAGCAGATGCACAGCATCGGCCTGATCAACGCCCACTTCTGGCTGGCCACCATCGGCACCGTGCTCTACATCGCCTCGATGTGGGTCAACGGTATCGCCCAAGGCCTGATGTGGCGCGCGGTCAACGCCGACGGCACCCTGACCTACTCCTTCGTCGAGACCCTGGTCGCCAGCCACCCTGGCTTCATCGTGCGCTTCGTCGGCGGTGCCATCTTCCTGACTGGCATGTTGCTGATGGCCTGGAACACCTGGCGCACCGTGACCGTCGCCGCTCCGGCCAAAACCGAAGCCGACGCCGCCACCCAGCTGGCCTGAGGAAAGCGAAATGAAACACGAAACTATTGAGAAGAACGTTTTCCTGCTGGTGCTGCTGATGGTGGTCGCCGTGAGCATCGGTGGCCTGACCCAGATCGTCCCGCTGTTTTTCCAGGACGTCACCAACAAGCCGGTCGAGGGCATGAAGCCCTACACCGCACTGCAACTGGAAGGCCGTGACATCTACATCCGCGAAGGCTGCGTCGGCTGCCACTCGCAGATGATCCGCCCGTTCCGTGCTGAAACCGAGCGCTACGGCCACTACTCGGTTGCCGGTGAGAGCGTCTGGGACCACCCGTTCCTGTGGGGCTCCAAGCGTACCGGCCCGGACCTGGCCCGTGTCGGCGCTCGCTACTCCGACGACTGGCACCGTGCGCACCTGTACAACCCGCGCAACGTCGTGCCTGAGTCGAAGATGCCCGCCTACCCATGGCTGGTGGCCAACCAGGTCGACAGCACGCACACCGAGGCCAAGCTGCGCACCATGCGCACCCTCGGCGTACCGTACAGCGATGCCGACATCGCCGGTGCCCGCGACGCGGTCAAGGGCAAGACCGAAATGGATGCGCTGGTCGCCTACCTGCAGGTGCTCGGCACCGCGATCAAGAACAAGAGGTAAGCCCCATGGACTTCACACTGGATATCGGCCAGCTACGCGGCCTGGGCACACTGCTGGTGATGATCGCCTTCATCGGCCTGGCCTTCTGGGTGTTCAACGCCCGCCGCGACCGTGACTTTGCCGAGGCACGCCTGCTGCCGTTCGCCGATGATCGCCTGCCCCCTACCGCCAATGAATCCGCCTTGAGGAGTACCCGGCAATGACCACCTTCTGGAGTACGTATATCTGCGTACTGACCATCGGTAGCCTGGTTGGCCTGACCTGGCTGCTACTGGCCACACGCAAGGGCGAAAGCAAAGGTTCCACCGACCAGACCATGGGCCACAGCTTCGACGGCATCGAGGAATACGACAACCCGCTGCCCAAGTGGTGGTTCTGGCTGTTCGTTGGCACCCTGATGTTCTCGGTCGGCTACCTGATCCTCTACCCTGGCCTGGGTAACTGGAAAGGCATGCTGCCTGGCTACAAGGACGGCTGGACCGGCGTTAACGAATGGCAGAAAGAGATGGACAAGGCAGACG
This sequence comes from Pseudomonas sp. AL 58, assembly GCF_036348395.1. Lineage (NCBI taxonomy): Bacteria > Pseudomonadati > Pseudomonadota > Gammaproteobacteria > Pseudomonadales > Pseudomonadaceae > Pseudomonas > Pseudomonas sp. AL 58. The sequence goes on along the minus strand of NZ_JAZBQR010000029.1, from coordinate 13,738 downwards.
CCAAGTTCGGACCGATCTTCGCCAAATTCGCCGCCATGCCAGTGGAGGAAGTGGCCAAGGACCCACAAGCCCTGAAAATGGGTGGCCGCCTGTTCGCCTCCAACTGCTCGGTGTGCCACGGTTCCGACGCCAAGGGCGCCTATGGCTTCCCTAACCTGACCGACAATGACTGGCGCTGGGGTGGCGAGCCGGAGACCATCAAGGCCTCGATCCTCAATGGCCGTCACGGCATCATGCCGGCCTGGGCTGAAGTGATTGGCGAACAAGGTGTAGCCGACGTGGCAGCCTTTGTCCTGACCAACCTCGATGGCCGCACCCTGCCAGAAGGCACGAAAGCCGATCCGGCCAATGGCCAGAAGCTCTTCGCAACCAACTGCGTGGCCTGCCACGGGCCTGAAGGCAAAGGTACCCCAGCCATGGGCGCACCGAACCTGACTCACCCACAGGCGTTCATCTACGGTTCGAGCTTTGCCCAACTGCAGCAGACCATCCGTTACGGCCGCCAGGGCCAGATGCCTGCCCAGCAGGAAATCCAGGGTAACGACAAGGTTCACCTGCTGGCCGCCTACGTCTACAGCCTGTCCAAGGGGAACGAACAGGCCTCTGCCAAGTGAAATGATTTTGTAACTGAGGCTTGACTAAAAACGCCGCACCTTCAGGGGTGCGGCGGCTTATCCCCCCTCCTTCCCCCCGCCTTGCGACCAAGTGTCGCAGCCAGGCACACCCTCGCCTTGCACCGCCATCAATTGGAACTAAGCTTGTTGCCACAGTGGGTGGAATGAGCGGTCCTGCTGCACTTTTCTGGGGCACTCACCGCCAACGATTCGGCGCAAAGGCTGATAGGGCGGCTCATGTCAGCCATCCTCGACCCGACAGCCGTTTCGACAAACGGTGCATCCGCGCGATTGTCCGGTAATAAAAACCGAAAAATCGTACACATAAAAGTAAATTAACTGTGTACAATTTTCGCGCCAGAAAAGCTCGAAAGGGCCGCAACACACGCTCTGGCAAGGATCGGCGCGGATGCCATCGCGTTGCAATAACCACACGGTTTATACATACTTGCGCCGATTTTTACCCTAAAAAAACACCCAAACCGTGGAACCTTAGAATGAGCACAGCAATCAGTCCGACTGCTTATAACTATAAGGTAGTCCGCCAGTTCGCCATCATGACGGTGGTCTGGGGGATCCTTGGCATGGGGCTTGGTGTCTTCATTGCCTCGCAACTGGTATGGCCCCAGCTGAACCTGGACCTGCCCTGGACGACCTTTGGACGCCTTCGCCCGCTGCACACCAACCTGGTGATTTTCGCCTTTGGTGGATGTGCGCTGTTTGCCACCTCCTATTACGTCGTGCAGCGTACCTGCCAGACGCGACTGATCTCTGACAGCCTTGCGGCCTTCACCTTCTGGGGTTGGCAAGCCGTGATCGTCGGTGCACTCATCACCTTGCCGATGGGCTACACCACGACCAAGGAATACGCAGAGCTGGAGTGGCCGATCGCCATTCTGCTGGCCATTGTCTGGGTGACCTACGGTATTGTGTTCTTTGGCACCATCGTCAAGCGCAAGACCAAGCACATCTATGTCGGTAACTGGTTCTACGGTGCCTTCATCGTGGTCACCGCGATGCTGCACATCGTCAACCACATGTCGTTGCCGGTCAGCCTGTTCAAGTCCTACTCGGCTTACTCCGGCGCCACCGATGCAATGATCCAGTGGTGGTACGGCCACAACGCCGTGGGCTTCTTCCTGACCACCGGCTTCCTGGGCATGATGTACTACTTCGTACCCAAGCAGGCCGAGCGTCCGATCTACTCCTATCGCCTGTCGATCGTGCACTTCTGGGCACTGATCACCCTGTACATCTGGGCCGGCCCGCACCACCTGCACTACACCGCCCTGCCAGACTGGGCCCAGTCGCTGGGCATGGCGATGTCGATCATCCTGCTGGCACCAAGCTGGGGCGGCATGATCAACGGCATGATGACCCTGTCGGGCGCCTGGCATAAGCTGCGCACCGACCCGATCCTGCGCTTCCTGGTGGTATCGCTGGCGTTCTACGGCATGTCGACCTTCGAAGGCCCGATGATGGCCATCAAGACCGTCAACTCGCTGTCGCACTACACCGACTGGACCATCGGCCACGTACACGCCGGCGCTCTGGGCTGGGTAGCGATGATCTCCATCGGCGCCCTGTACCACCTGATTCCGAAGGTCTACGGTCGCGAGCAGATGCACAGCATCGGCCTGATCAACGCCCACTTCTGGCTGGCCACTATCGGGACCGTGCTGTACATCGCCTCGATGTGGGTCAACGGTATCACCCAGGGCCTGATGTGGCGTGCAATCAACGATGACGGCACCCTCACCTACTCCTTCGTCGAAGCGCTGCAAGCCAGCCACCCGGGCTTCATCGTCCGTGCACTGGGCGGTGCGTTCTTCGCCTCCGGCATGCTGCTGATGGCGTACAACGTCTACCGTACCGTACGCGCCTCGAAGCCGGCAGAAGCTGAAGCCGCCGCTCAGATCGTAGTTGGAGCTCACTGATGAAGCACGAAGTAGTCGAGAAGAATATCGGCCTGCTGGCCTTCTTCATGGTCATCGCCGTCAGTATCGGCGGCCTGACCCAGATCGTCCCGCTGTTCTTCCAGGACGTCACCAACAAGCCGGTCGAAGGCATGAAGCCGCGCACCGCACTGGAACTGGAAGGCCGTGATGTATACATCGCCAACGGCTGCGTCGGCTGCCACTCGCAGATGATCCGCCCGTTCCGTGCTGAAACCGAGCGCTACGGCCACTACTCGGTTGCCGGTGAAAGCGTCTGGGACCACCCGTTCCTGTGGGGCTCCAAGCGTACCGGCCCGGACCTGGCCCGTGTCGGCGGTCGCTACTCCGACGACTGGCACCGTGCGCACCTGTACAACCCGCGCAACGTCGTGCCTGAGTCGAAGATGCCTTCCTACCCATGGCTGGTAGAGAACAAGCTCGACGGCAAGGAAACCGCCAAGAAGATGGAAGTCCTGCGCACCCTGGGCGTGCCGTACACCGACGAAGACATCGCCGGTGCCCGCGACGCGGTCAAGGGCAAGACTGAAATGGACGCCCTGGTTGCCTACCTGCAAGGGCTGGGTACCATCATCAAAAGCAAACGGTGACCTTGATGGATATCGGGATGATTCGTGGCCTGGGCACCGTCGTGGTGATGGTGGCCTTCATTGGCCTGGCGTTGTGGGTATTCAGTTCTCGACGCAAGTCTGAGTTCGACGAAGCGACCTTGCTGCCTTTCGCGGATGATCCCGAGGCCATCAAGCACGTCGAGCAAGCGCAAGCGAGAGCTTCTAGGAGTAACAACGAATGACTACCTTCTGGAGTCTGTACGTCACCGTTTTGAGTCTGGGCACCATCTTCGCCCTGACCTGGCTGCTGCTGTCCACCCGCAAGGGCCAGCGCAGCGAAGCCACCGATGAAACCGTGGGCCACTCCTTCGATGGTATCGAGGAGTACGACAACCCACTGCCGAAATGGTGGTTCATGCTGTTCGTCGGCACCATCATCTTTGCCCTGGGCTACCTGGTGCTGTACCCAGGCCTGGGCAATTGGAAAGGCATGTTGCCAGGTTATCAGTACCTGGATAACGACAAGAAAACCGAGTTCGCCAACGGCCAGCCTGGCTGGACCGGCGTTCACGAGTGGGAAAAGGAAATGGCGCGCTCGGATGCCAAGTTTGGGCCGATCTTCGCCAAATTTGCTGCCATGCCGATTGAGGAAGTCGCCAAGGACCCACAAGCACTGAAAATGGGTGGCCGCCTGTTCGCCTCCAACTGCTCGGTGTGCCACGGTTCCGACGCCAAGGGCTCCTACGGTTTCCCGAACCTGACCGACAACGACTGGCGCTGGGGCGGCGAGCCGGAAACCATCAAGACCACCATCATGGCCGGTCGTCATGGTGTGATGCCGGCCTGGGCTGAAGTGATTGGTGAGCAAGGCGTAGCCGACGTGGCGGCCTTTGTCCTGACCAACCTCGATGGCCGTACCCTGCCAGAAGGCGCGAAAGCCGATCCGGCCAATGGCCAGAAGCTCTTCGCTGCCAACTGCGTGGCCTGCCACGGGCCTGAAGGCAAAGGTACCCCGGCCATGGGCGCACCGAACCTGACTCACCCACAGGCGTTCATCTACGGTTCGAGCTTTGCTCAACTGCAGCAGACCATCCGTTATGGCCGTCAGGGCCAGATGCCTGCCCAGCAGGACCTGCAGGGTAACGACAAGGTTCACCTGCTGGCAGCCTACGTCTACAGCCTGTCGCACCAAGCCGACAAGGCGACCGACGCGAAGTAATTCGATCGGCTGAAAAAAGCCCCGCCAGCCTGCGCTGGCGGGGCTTTTTTACACCCATGAGGCGTGACGGATTGTGCGATCACCGGCTTCGTGACCTGCGTCAATTGACACATGCCATTACACTATCGCAAAGCTTTACCCAACGCGGCCAAAAGTCGCACCCCTCCCCCGTAATGCCAGTACAGGCGTATCATGCGCCCTAGAGCATCAAGCTTTTGACTGCGGCCTGCATGTACGGGTCGTGGCACTTTTCCACTGCCGTGGGACTCAATGATGAGCAACCAGATTCCGGTACACGACGTCACACCGCCTGCCAAGAAAGCCGACAACAGCGTCGACCTCTATGCCTCTCGTGACAAAATCTATACCCGCGCTTTCACCGGCCTGTTCCGCAACCTGCGGATGGTTGGCGGCGCAGTCCTGTTCGTGCTCTATTTCGGCACCGTCTGGCTGAACTGGGGCAACCACCAGGCCGTCTGGTGGAACCTGCCCGAGCGCAAGTTCTACATCTTTGGCGCGACCATCTGGCCGCAGGATTTCATCCTGCTTTCTGGCCTGTTGATCGTGGCGGCCTTCGGCCTGTTCTTCATCACCGTCTTCGCCGGCCGGGTGTGGTGTGGCTACACCTGCCCGCAAAGCGTCTGGACCTGGGTCTTCATGTGGTGCGAAAAGGTCACCGAAGGCGACCGCAACCAGCGCATGAAACTCGACAAGGCGCCGATGAGCGGCAACAAATTCCTGCGCAAACTGGCCAAACACAGCCTGTGGCTGCTGATCGGCTTTGTCACCGGGATGACCTTCGTCGGCTACTTCTCGCCGATCCGCGAGCTGGTGGTAGAGTTTTTCACCGGCCAGGCCGATGGCTGGGCCTACTTCTGGGTGGGTTTCTTCACCCTGGCAACCTACGGCAACGCCGGCTGGCTGCGCGAGCAGGTGTGCATCTACATGTGCCCATACGCCCGCTTCCAGAGCGTCATGTTCGACAAGGACACCCTGATCGTCTCCTACGACCCGCGCCGGGGCGAAACCCGTGGCCCGCGCAAAAAGGATATCGACTACAAGGCCAAAGGCCTGGGTGACTGCATCGACTGCACCATGTGCGTTCAAGTGTGCCCGACCGGCATTGATATCCGTGACGGCCTGCAGATCGAGTGCATCGGCTGCGCCGCCTGTATCGACGCCTGCGACACCATCATGGACAAGATGAACTACCCACGCGGGCTGATCAGCTACACCACCGAGCACAACCTGTCGGGGCAGAAAACCCACATGGTGCGCCCACGCCTGATCGGCTACGCCATTGTGCTGTTGACCATGATCGGCCTGCTGACCAGCGCCTTCGTCATGCGTTCGCTGGTTGGCTTCGATGTCAGCAAAGACCGCGTCCTGTACCGTGAAAACGCCCAGGGCCGGATCGAAAACGTCTACAGCCTGAAAGTCATGAACAAGGACCAGCGCGATCACGTGTACGTGCTCGATGCCGTCGGCCTGCCAGGCCTCAAGCTTGAAGCCGTGCGTGAAGTCAGCGTCGCTGCCGGCGATATCGTCAGCCTGCCCGTGCAACTGTCGATGGCACCGGAACAACTGCCCTCGACCACCAACGAAGTCACCTTCATCCTGCGCGACGCCGATGACAGCAACGTCCAGGTTGAAGCCAAGAGCCGATTCATCGGCCCGCAAATTCGATAAGAGAGTCTGCCAATGCGTTCAGCAACTGCCGCAAGCCCCTGGTACAAGCACCTCTGGCCCTGGATCATCATTGGCATTCTGGCCACATCGGTGACCCTCAGCCTGACCATGGTTGGCATCGCGGTAAACAACCCGGACAACCTGGTCAACGACAACTACTACGAGGCCGGCAAAGGCATCAACCGCTCACTCGACCGAGAGTTGCTGGCGCAGACGCTCAAGCTCAAGGCCAGCGTGCACCTGGACGAGCTCACCGGCGAAGTCGACCTGCGCCTGCAGGGCGACAGCCAGCCGCAACGCCTGGAGCTGAACCTGATCTCGCCAACGCAGCCCGAGAAAGACCGCAAGATTGAACTGGTACGCAGTGAAAGCGAACCCGGCCGCTACCTTGGCCAGCTCAATGACAAGGTAGAAGGTCGGCGTTTCGTGGAATTGCTGGGCAGCCAGGACGAGCACGTCTGGCGCCTGTTCGAGGAAGAGCAGGTCGGCCACGACAAAACCCTGGTACTGGGCGATGAAGCCCTTCAGGGCGCCGAACACCTGGAACAATGAGTTTCGCCCTCATCGCTGGCACGCTCGGCCCCTGCGGGGGCCGGCCGTGCCCGTCCTGAACTGCCTGCGATAGACACCATGACCAGCCCCACCCCCTGCTACCACTGCGCCCTGCCCGTCCCTGGCGGCAGCCACTTCACCGCTGTGGTACTAGGTGAACCGCGCCAGTTCTGCTGCCCGGGCTGCCAGGCAGTCGCCGAAGCCATCGTCGCCGGCAACCTGGAAAGCTACTACCAGCACCGCAGCGAAGCCAGCGCCAACCCTGATGCACTGCCCCTGCAACTGGTCGATGAACTGGCCCTGTACGACCGTCCCGACGTCCAGAAACCATTCGTGCGCCACACCGGCGAACAGGCCGAGACCACCCTGCTGATCGAGGGCATCAGTTGCGCCGCCTGTGGCTGGCTGATCGAAAAGCACCTGCGCAACCTGCCCGGCGTGGCCGAAGCCCGGCTGAACCTGTCGAATCACCGCCTGCAAGTGCACTGGAGCGACAGCCAACTCCCGCTGTCAAAACTGCTCGCCGAACTGCGCCAGATCGGCTACGCCGCGCACCCCTACCAGGCCGACCGCGCCGCCGAGCAACTGGCCAATGAAAACCGTACAGCCCTGCGCCAACTGGGCGTTGCCGGGCTGCTGTGGTTCCAGGCGATGATGGCAACCATGGCCACCTGGCCGGAGTTCAACATTGACCTCAGCCCGGAACTGCACACTATCCTGCGTTGGGTGGCGATGTTCCTGACCACCCCGATTGTCTTCTACAGCTGTGCGCCGTTCTTCCGCGGCGCCGCCCGTGATCTACGTACACGCCACCTGACCATGGACGTCTCGGTGTCACTGGCCATTGGCCTGGCCTACGGCGCCGGTATCTGGACGGCCATCACCGGCAGTGGCGAGCTGTACTTCGACGCGGTCGGCATGTTCGCCCTGTTCCTGCTGGCCGGCCGCTACCTGGAGCGACGGGCCCGCGAACGAACCGCAGCGGCTACCGCGCAACTGGTCAACCTGCTCCCGGCTTCCTGCCTGCGCCTGGACGCACAGGGCAGCAGTGAACGCATCCTGCTCAGCGAACTGCACGTGGGTGACCGCGTGCTGGTCCACCCGGGCGCCGTGCTGCCCGCCGATGGGCGCATCCTTGACGGCCAGTCCAGCGTCGATGAATCGCTGCTCACCGGCGAGTACCTGCCACAACCGCGCCAACCCGGCGATGCCGTGACCGCCGGCACCCTGAACGTGGAAAGCGTGCTCACCGTCGAGGTGCAAGCACTGGGCCATGACACCCGACTGTCTGCCATTGTCCGCCTGCTGGAGCGGGCACAGTCGGAAAAGCCCCGGCTGGCGGTAATCGCCGACCGCGCCTCACAGTGGTTCCTGCTGTTCACCCTGATCGCTTCGGTTGCAATCGGCCTGCTCTGGTGGCAACTGGATGCCGACCGGGCCTTCTGGATCGTGCTGGCCATGCTGGTTGCCACCTGCCCGTGTGCCCTGTCGCTGGCCACCCCCACGGCACTCACCGCCGCCACCGGCACCCTGCACAAACTGGGCCTGCTGCTCACCCGCGGCCATGTGCTGGAAGGCCTGAACCAGATCGACACGGTAATCTTCGACAAGACCGGCACCCTGACCGAAGGCCGCCTGACCCTGCGCAGCATTCGCCCACTCGGCAACGCCGATGCCGATCACTGCCTGAAACTGGCCGCCGCCCTCGAAAACCGTTCCGAGCACCCGATTGCCCGCGCCTTCGGTCGTGTCCAACACGTCGCCGACGAAGTCCAGGCCTCACCCGGCCTCGGCCTTGAGGGCCAGGTTGACGGGCAGCGGCTGCGCATCGGTCAGCCCGCCTTTGTTTGCGCCCTCAGCGGCAGCACCGTGCCGTCGATGCCCAATGAGGCCGGGCAATGGCTGCTGCTCGGCGACACCCAGGGCCCGCTGGCCTGGTTTGGCCTGGACGACCGCCTGCGCCATGACGCCAGCGACCTGGTGGCGGCGTGCAAGGCCCGCGGCTGGAAAACCCTGCTGCTCTCCGGGGACAGCTCACCCATGGTTGCCAGTGTCGCGGCAGAACTGAACATCGACCTGGCCATCGGCGGCCTGCGCCCGGACGACAAACTGGAGAAGCTCAAGGCATTGCAACACGAGGGGCACAAGGTGCTGATGCTCGGCGACGGCGTCAACGACGTGCCGGTGCTGGCAGCCGCCGACATCAGCATTGCCATGGGCTCCGCCACCGACCTGGCCAAGACCAGCGCCGATGCCGTGTTGCTGTCCAATCGGCTGGACGCACTGGTGCATGCCTTTGCCCTGGCCCGGCGCACCCGTCGCATTATTATCGAGAACCTGCTCTGGGCAAGCCTGTACAATGGCCTGATGCTGCCGTTCGCGGCACTGGGCTGGATTACACCAGTCTGGGCGGCGGTCGGCATGTCGATCAGCTCATTGATCGTGGTGCTCAACGCGCTGCGCCTGACCCGCGTCGCCGGTGATTCGGCCCAGGTCGCGCCCGCCACCTCTCGCCCCTCGACGGCCTGACCAGGAGATTTCCATGCCCGCGCTCTATGTCATGATTCCTGCTGCGCTGCTGATCGTTGCCATCGCCGTGTACATTTTTTTCTGGGCGGTCGACAGCGGCCAGTATGACGACCTCGAAGGCCCGGCCCACAGCATCCTATTCGACGACCAGGACCCAAAACACCAGGCGGCCGTAGACACCACGCAAGCGACTCAAAAAACCGCCAGCCCCGACGACGAAGGCGCCCCACCCCGTGGCTGACCTGCTGCCCCTGCTGAGTTCGGCACTGATTCTGGGTTTGCTCGGCGGCGGCCATTGCCTGGGCATGTGCGGCGGCCTGATGGGCGCCCTGACCCTGGCGATCCCGCAGGAGCAACGCAGCCGTCGCCTGCGCCTGCTGCTGGCCTACAACCTGGGCCGCATCCTCAGTTATGCCACCGCCGGCCTGCTGCTCGGCCTGGCAGGCTGGGCACTGGGCAATAGCCCGCTCGCCACCGGCATGCGCGTCGTGGCGGCACTGCTGCTGATTGCCATGGGCTTGTACCTGGCGGGCTGGTGGAGCGGCCTCACCCGTATCGAAGGCCTTGGCCGAGGCCTGTGGCGGCATATCCAGCCGATTGCCAACCGCCTGCTGCCGGTGTCCAGCGCGCCACGCGCCGTGCTGCTCGGCGCGCTTTGGGGCTGGCTGCCATGCGGCCTGGTCTACAGCACCCTGCTGTGGGCCGCCAGCCAGGGCAATGCCCTCGACAGCGCCCTGCTGATGCTCGCCTTCGGCCTCGGCACCTGGCCGGTCCTGCTAGCCACCGGCCTTGCCGCCGAACGCACCCGCGCAGTACTGCGTAAACGGGGCGTGCGCATCGCGGGCGGCCTGCTGGTGATCCTCTTCGGCCTCTGGACCCTGCCCGGCCCGCACCAGCATTGGCTGATGGGCCACTGAAGCGGCGTTGATGCAAATCAACACCCTGTTGCGAATCGCTCCCTAGACTTCAAACATTGCCGCATCTCTAGGGACTGCCTCCATGCTCGACGTACTTCGTTGGGACTCTGACCTGATTCGCCGTTACGATCTGGCAGGCCCACGCTACACCTCCTACCCAACTGCCGTGCAACTGCACAGCCAGGTGGGCGCCTTCGACCTGCTGCACGCCCTGCGTGACAGCCGTCGAGCGGTGCGCCCGCTGTCGCTGTATGTGCATGTGCCCTTCTGCGCCAATATTTGCTACTACTGCGCCTGCAACAAAGTCATCACCAAAGACCGTGGTCGCGCCCAGCCCTACCTGCAGCGCCTGGAGCAGGAAATCCAGCTGATTGCCTGCCACCTCGACCCTAACCAGCAGGTCGAGCAGCTGCACCTGGGGGGCGGTACTCCCACCTTCCTCAGCCACGAAGAACTGCGCCAGCTCATGGCTCACCTGCGCAAGCACTTCAACTTGCTCGACGACGACTCCGGCGACTACGGCATCGAAATCGACCCGCGCGAAGCCGACTGGTCGACCATGGGCCTGCTGCGCGAACTGGGCTTCAACCGCGTCAGCCTTGGCGTACAAGACCTCGACCCGCAAGTACAGCGGGCCATCAACCGCCTGCAAAGCCTGGAGCAAACCCGTGCGATCATGGAGGCAGCACGCACCCTGCAGTTCCGTTCAGTCAACCTCGACCTGATCTACGGCCTGCCCAAGCAGACCCCGGAAGGTTTTGCCCGCACGGTCGAGGAAGTGATCAAACTGCAACCAGACCGGCTCTCGGTGTTCAACTACGCGCACCTGCCCGAGCGCTTCATGCCGCAACGGCGGATCGACGCCAACGACCTCCCCGCCCCTGCGGCCAAACTCGAGATGCTGCACAACACCATCGAACAGCTCACCGCTGCCGGCTACCGCTACATTGGCATGGACCACTTCGCCCTGCCGGACGACGAACTGGCCATCGCTCAGGAAGAGTCGACCTTGCAGCGCAACTTCCAGGGTTACACCACCCACGGGCACTGCGACCTGATTGGCCTGGGTGTTTCGGCGATCAGCCAGATCGGAGACCTGTACTGCCAGAACAGCAGCGACCTGAACGAATACCAGAACAGCCTGACCCTGTCACAACTGGCCACCAGCCGCGGGCTGATCTGCAACCAGGACGACCGCGTGCGCCGCGCCGTGATCCAGCAGTTGATCTGCCATTTCGAGCTGAAGTTCGAGACTATCGAACAAGCATTCACCCTCGACTTTCGCGGCTACTTCAAGGACCAATGGCCGGCACTGGAAGGCATGGCCAAGGACGGCCTGATCAGCCTCGACGCCCAAGGCATCACGGTACTGCCAGCGGGCCGCTTGCTGGTGCGCTCGGTGTGCATGGTCTTCGACGCCTACCTGGACCTGCACAACCGCCAGCGTTTCTCGCGGGTCATTTGACGATGAGTGGCCACAGACACCGATCAACAGCCTGTATAGCGCGCTGGCTTCAGGGAATTTGCTGAGTTACCCTTATGGCTTATGTGTGCTTTACCACAAGGACTGATGAAATGTCTGAGCCAGTTAAACAACGCGCTCACAACCAAGCCCATTGCAAGGATTGCAGCCTGGCGCCCCTGTGTCTCCCCCTGTCACTCAACATGGAAGACATGGACGCACTGGACGACATCGTCAAACGCGGGCGTCCGTTGAAGAAAGGCGAGTTCCTGTTCCGACAGGGCGAAAACTTCGGCTCGGTCTATGCCGTACGCTCAGGCGCACTGAAGACCTTCAGCCTGAGCGACAGCGGCGAAGAACAGATCACCGGCTTCCACCTCCCCAGTGAGCTGGTCGGGCTTTCCGGCATGGACACCGAGGCCTATCCGGTATCAGCCCAGGCCCAGGAAACCACATCGGTGTGTGAGATTCCCTTTGAGCGCCTGGACGAACTCTCGGTACAACTGCCGCAATTGCGTCGCCAGTTGATGCGCGTCATGAGTCGGGAAATCCGTGACGACCAGCAAATGATGCTGCTGCTGTCGAAGAAAACCGCCGACGAGCGTATCGCCACCTTCCTGGTCAACCTGTCGGCGCGCTTCCGTGCTCGCGGCTACTCGGCCAACCAGTTCCGCCTGAGCATGTCGCGCAACGAAATCGGCAACTACCTGGGCCTGGCGGTGGAAACCGTGTCCCGGGTGTTTACCCGCTTCCAGCAGAACGGCCTGATCGAAGCCGAAGGCAAGGAAGTGCGCATCGTGGACCCAATCCAGCTGTGTGCCCTGGCGGGCGGCGCCCTGGAAGGCTGAACACCGCGTATAAGCGGGTATACTGATGGGCATTTGTTCCTCAGGATACCCGCACCATGCCCAGCGACACTTTCAACCTCAAGGCCTTGATCCGCCCGGTAATGGACTTCCCCAAGCCCGGCGTCGTGTTTCGCGACATCACCCCGCTGTTTCAATCGCCCCGAGGCCTGCGCCATGTCGCCGACGCCTTTATCGAACGCTACGTCGAAGCTGAGTTCAGCCATATCGGCGCCATGGACGCGCGTGGCTTTCTGATCGGCGCGATCATCGCCCACCAGTTGAACAAACCGCTGATCCTGTTCCGCAAGCAAGGCAAACTGCCTGCAGATGTGCTGACCGAAGGCTACCAGACCGAATACGGCGAAGCCTTTCTGGAAGTGCATGCCGACAGCCTGTGCGAAGGTGACTCGGTACTGATCTTCGACGACCTGATCGCCACGGGTGGCACGCTGCTGGCCGCGGCCAACCTGATACGCCGCACCGGCGCCCAGGTGTTTGAAGCCGCAGCGATCATTGACCTGCCCGAACTGGGCGGCTCACAGCGCCTGCAGGCTGCGGGCATTCCGACGTTCTGCCTGACCACCTTCTCCCTGAGCGAACAGTAGCCAAGACACCGTCGCAGTCAAGCCTGTTGCCACAGGAGCCCGGGCAGCAGGCTGCCTGCGATACCTTTTCCAGACACATCCAGTGCCATTGATATAACCCCCGTACCCCATCGTCCATCTACTTTGAATCATGAATTCCAAGGAGACAGACATGGACCGTCCAAGCGCCCATCGCCTTCGTCGGGGCAGGTTTTCCGAACCTGGCAGGCTGTATCTGTTGACCAGCGTCACAGAGCATCGAACACCTCTCCTCACAGACCTGAGGCTAGCACGACTGTTGGTCGCTGAGTTCCGCCATGCACAACAGGCAAGCACTGCGCGATCACTCGCCTGGGTGGTAATGCCCGATCACTTCCATTGGCTGATGGAACTGCGACAGACAACCTTGAGCAGTGTGATGCGGCAGCTCAAATCGCGAAGCACCTGCGCAATAAACAAGGCCTGCCTACGTTCGGGCCGGCTATGGCAAGCAGGCTTCCATGACCGCGCGTTACGCCACGAAGAAGATGTTCGGGCCATTGCCCGCTATATCATCGCCAACCCACTGCGCGCCGGGCTGGTTCAAAAAATTGGCGACTACCCTCACTGGGATGCCGTCTGGCTCTGAACCACTGAATGCCTGTGATGGCTAGTGACTGCATCGCGGGCAAGCCCGGCTCCTACAGGTTGCACTTTCTGTTGGAGCTGGCTTGCCTGCGATGGCCTCGGCGCGGTGCCCGTGAGTTCGCGGCGTCTGCATCGCGGGCAAGCCCGGCTCCTACAGGCTGGCGCGGGCTCTGTTGGAGCTGGCTTGCCTG
>NZ_JAZBQR010000028.1:0-39786 GCF_036348395.1 Pseudomonas sp. AL 58 | reverse complement strand
CTGACCGATAGCGTCGATACCAGCGAGTCGCCTTGGTACATGGGCGAGAAGGGTTTCGTCCTGTGCGATCCAAGGCCTTGGGCATTCACTCCACTCAAGGGGCGCCTGGGGTTCTTTGATGTGCCTGCAGGAGTGTTGCCATGACCGACCTGATCCAAGTGAATACAGCCGACCTGACTGGGGCGGCGCTGGACTGGATGGTCGCCCAGGTTGAAGCAGTACCCGTTGCCATCGCTGCTCCCCACTATGGAACCGACTGGCGGGTCTACAAGCCTGACTTTGGCGGGAAGTACTCGCCGTCAACGGATTGGGCGGTAGGCGGCCCGCTGATCGCAAAGCTCCAGGTGGCACTTATCCCTGAAGCACACGACGGCATGGAAGGTACTGAAATGTCGGAGCGTTGGTATGCAGATGTCTATTATGACGGTGGGGAGCAGTACACGACGGAGCATTGCGACACTGCGCTGATCGCGGCCTGCCGTGCAATCGTTGCAACAAAGTTCGGCGATTCTATCCAGGTGCCGAGGGAGTTGCTGCCATGATCGCCCTCGCCTATATGGCCTACCTGATTCACAGGGGCTGCGATGAATCGTGAAGTGACCGAGCTGGATTTCCGGAAGCCGGAGTTCAGGCACGCCAAAGTCGAAGATTACGAGTTTCGTGACGACGGCGCGTTGGTTCGAAAAGACCGGTGGATTACCGGGATGCGCACGATCAGCAGCCTTATGGGCAATCGCGGCGGCTTTGAAATCGACGACGTGGTCGAGCAGGTAGGCCGGCTCGTAGGCAATTGGTGCCCACCTGACCCAGATGAGGATCCGGGCCTGGAGCGCATCGACATTCGACTATCTTGCGGCAGCGTGCTCGCCGGCTGCGAACGCACCGGCCCATTCGCCTACCGCTGGCCGTTCGGGAACATCACCTTCACCAGCAAAGACTTCGGTGCCGATGTTGTCGAGTGGCAAGAGTCACCCCCGCCACCCGCTGCTACTGCCTAACCCCTCCCCCTACAACAATTCAAGCCTGCCGATAGGCGGGCGAGGATGAGTCATGCCCAATTTTCTGACCCGCCTGTTTCGTCGCAAGGCAAAGCCGCAGCGCACGGCAGCCTCTGCACCGCCATCAACCGGCTTCGCCGCTGGCCGTAGCCCGGCAGCCGGAAGGCCAGCCCCGATGCTTGACCCGCTCAACCCCCTGAGCCCGTTAAGTCCGCTGAACCCGGTCAACCAGGTCGACAGCTACGAGCCGCCCCGATCCCATAGCAGTTGCTCAAGCCACAGTTTTGGCGGGCATGACAGCGGCAGCAGCTACTCGTCGAGCGACAGCTGCAGCTCATCCAGTTCGAGCGATAGCAGTTCAAGCTCCAGCACCGACTACTAACCCTCCCCACCTCTGCCGCCATGCGCGGCACGGAGCAATGCATGACCGTTGAAACAGATGGTGACGTCGACAAAGTCACAGAGCAGCGCATGGCCGAGCTACTTGGCTGCACCAAGCGATCTCTTGAAGGCCGTCGCCTGCGCGAAGTGTTCCCCGAAGGCGTCTGGATGAAAATCCACGGCCGCATCATGTACAGCAAAAAAAGGTATGACGCATGGCTCGAAAGCCAATGGATTTGCCCCGTGGGGTCGAAATCTTCCGCAACTCCCTCCGGATTCGTTTCACATGGGACGGTGTCCGTCGATGCGAAACGCTCCCCTATCCCCCGACACAAAAAGGCATCCAGGCTGCATCCCAGCTTCGCGATCAGGTAGTCAGCTTCAATAAGCTCGGTTTGCTTGACCAGGACAAGTACGCCGAGCTGTTCCCGGGATCGCAAACCGTCGCCGGCAGCAAGCCATCGTTTGGCGAGTACGCCCAGCTCTGGCTTGATAGCCGCGAGATCACCCCAGGTACGCGCCAGAACTACAAAAGCGCGCTCAACCTCTACTGGATGCCGGTGCTGGCCCTCACACAGATTGACTTGATCTCAACGACCACCATTCGTCGAATCATCACCAGCACGGAATGGCACTCACCGGGCGTGAAGCGAAACGCCCTGGTCAGGCTCTCTACAATCCTCGGCGCAGCCTTGAAAGAAGGTCTGATCACCAAGAACCCGGCAGTCGCGGTCGAGCTGCCGAAGCGGTCACGAAAAGAAATTGACCCATTCACGCTGGAAGAGGCCAACGCGATAGTTGAGAGGCTATACCAGCACAAGCACTGGCCCAGCCAGATCTACGCGGCGTTTTTCGAATTCGTTTTTTTCACTGGGTTGCGCCTGTCGGAGGGCCTGGCGCTGAAGTGGGATGCAATCGATTTGGAGAGGAAGGTTGTCCATGTGCGACGCACTGTCGCTCTGGGCGAGGTCGTAGAGCGCACAAAGACCGGCAAAGACCGGTTCGTGCTGCTTAACGAGAGGGCCTTGCGTGCTCTCGAGTTCGCAAAAAACTACGCTGAGCGCCGCAGGAATGGAAAGGGACGGGTCACCGAAACACCATTCGTGTTTCCCCCGTCAAAGAACGCAGAGTTCGTTCAGCAGACCTCAGACCTCCATCACCAGTGGCGCCCAGTGCTGAAGGAACTGGGGATTCGTTATCGGCCGCCGTACAACTGCCGTCACACCTATGCGACAATATGCTTAATGTCCGGCCTCAACCCCGCATTTATCTCCCAACAGCTTGGCCACAGCGTACAGATGCTGCTGTCAACCTATGCGCGTTGGATTAACTCAAGCTCCGACTGGAGCGAGCTGGAAAAGCTGCAAATTGGTATCAAATCGGTATCAGCCGCATTGCCAGCGACATAAGCTATTGATAGGTAAGCCCTTTGATCTCCACCGCTAACATCACCATGCAGTTCGGCGCCAAGCCGCTGTTCGAGAACGTCTCGGTCAAATTCGGCAACGGCAACCGTTACGGCCTGATCGGCGCCAACGGCTGTGGCAAGTCGACCTTCATGAAAATCCTCGGCAGCGACCTGGAGCCATCCGCAGGTCAGGTCATGCTAGAGCCGAACGTACGCCTGGGTAAGCTGCGTCAAGACCAGTTCGCCTATGAAGAATTCACCGTGATCGATACCGTGATCATGGGCCACGAAGAGCTCTGGCGGGTCAAGGCCGAGCGCGACCGCATCTATTCGCTGCCAGAAATGACCGAAGAGGACGGCATGGCCGTCGCTGAGCTGGAAACCGAGTTCGCCGAAATGGACGGCTATACCGCCGAGTCCCGTGCCGGTGAGTTGCTGCTGGGCCTGGGCATTCCGCTCGAGCAGCATTTTGGCCCGATGAGTGAAGTTGCCCCAGGCTGGAAACTGCGCGTGCTGCTGGCACAGGCGCTGTTCTCGGACCCGGAAGTGCTGCTGCTCGACGAACCGACCAACCACCTGGACATCAACACCATCCGCTGGCTGGAAAACATCCTCACGGCGCGTAACAGCACCATGATCATCATTTCCCACGACCGGCACTTCCTGAACAGTGTCTGCACCCATATGGCCGACCTGGACTACGGTGAGCTGCGCCTGTTCCCGGGCAACTACGACGAGTACATGATCGCCGCGACCCAGTCGCGCGAGCAGTTGCTGTCGGACAACGCCAAGAAGAAAGCCCAGATCGCCGAGCTGCAGACCTTCGTCAGCCGGTTCTCGGCCAACGCCTCGAAAGCCAAGCAGGCCACGTCGCGGGCCAAGCAGATCGACAAGATCCAGCTGGCTGAAGTCAAGCCTTCGAGCCGTGTCAGCCCGTTCATCCGCTTCGAGCAGACGAAAAAGCTGCACCGTCAGGCAGTTACCGTCGAGAACGTCTCCAAGGGCTTCGATGGCAATACCCTGTTCAAGAATTTCAGCTTCCAGGTCGAAGCCGGCGAGCGCGTGGCGATCATTGGCCCGAACGGTATCGGTAAAACCACCTTGCTGCGTACGCTGGTTGGCGAACTGCCGGTAGACAGCGGTGAAGTGAAGTGGACCGAAAGCGCCGAGATCGGTTACTACGCTCAGGACCACGCCTCGGACTTCGAAGACGATGTCAGCCTGTTCGACTGGATGGGCCAGTGGACCCAGGGCGGCGAGCAACTGGTTCGCGGCACGCTGGGTCGCATGCTGTTCTCCAACGATGAAATCCTCAAGTCGGTCAAGGTGATTTCCGGTGGTGAGCAAGGCCGTATGCTGTTCGGCAAGCTGATCCTGCAAAAGCCCAACGTACTGCTGATGGACGAACCGACCAACCACCTGGACATGGAGTCGATCGAGGCCCTCAACATGGCGCTGGAGAACTACCCGGGTACGCTGGTGTTCGTCAGCCACGACCGTGAGTTCGTGTCCTCGCTGGCCACCCGCATCATCGAGTTGAGCGCCAACGGTGTCGTGGACTTCAGCGGCACCTACGATGACTACCTGCGTAGCCAGGGTGTAATCGTTTAACACTCGTAAAAAGCCTGCTTGAAGGCGATGGCGTGCTACCCGGCCCCGTCGCCACAAGCGGGACGCCTATAAAAGCAGGCTAACGGACCGCCAAGATTCGTTAGCCTGCTTTCTTTTTCCCTCGCATACAGCGATGATGGCGTTTCCAAACGCCCATCCTGTGTAGCCATGTCTGCGCTAGAACCCGCCGCACTGCCGGCAACGACGATTACCCGAAAAATCGTCTCGATCATCTTCTATACCTTTATCGCCTTCCTCTGCGTAGGGCTGCCAATTGCCGTGCTGCCGGGTTACGTGCATGAGCAGTTGGGCTTCAGTCCGGTTGTGGCCGGGATAACCATAGGCTTGCAGTACTTCGCCACGCTGGTCAGCAGGCCGATGGCCGGACGCGTGGCTGATAGCCTGGGCGGCAAGCGTGCAATCATCTACGGCCTGCTCGCCATTGCCCTGAGCGGCCTGGTGACAGCGGCCTCGACACTGCTGGTCAGTATGCCCTTGCTCAGCCTGGCGGTATTGCTGATCGGGCGCGTGCTGCTGGGCATTGCCCAAGGGTTGATTGGTGTTGCCAGCTTGAGCTGGGGCATCAGCCAGGTGGGAATAGCGCATACAGCGCGGGTAATCTCCTGGAATGGCATCGCCTCTTATGGTGCCATCGCCATTGGAGCGCCGCTTGGGGTGAAACTGAACCAGTTGCTGAACTTCGCAAGCATCGGCCTGGTCCTGTTTGTCCTGGCGACATTGGCCCTGCTGGTGATACGCAACAAGCCTTCGCTCCCGGTCGTTGCCGGCGAGCGCCTGCCGTTCTGGGCGGCCTTCGGGCGGGTAGCGCCCTGTGGTGTTGGCCTGACGTTGGCATCCATAGGCTATGGCACCCTGACCACCTTCGTGACCCTTTTCTACAGTGAGCGTGGCTGGACCGGCGCAGCCTGGTGTCTGAGTGCGTTCGGGGTCTGCTTCATTCTGTCCCGCTTGCTGTTCGTCAATGCGGTGAATCGATGGGGCGGCTATCCGGTTGCGGTTGTCTGCATGGCGACTGAAGCCGTTGGCCTGGCGTTGCTCTGGCTGGCGCCCTCCCCGCTACTGGCATTGCTCGGCGCGGGCCTCAGCGGTGCCGGGCTGTCGCTGGTCTACCCGGCACTGGGCCTTGAAGCCATCAAACAAGTACCCAGTAGCAGCCGTGGCGCGGGTTTGGGCGCTTACGCGGTGTTCTTCGACCTGGCCCTGGCCATCGCCGGGCCGCTGATGGGCGCGGTAGCTGCACATCTGGGCTACGAATCGATCTTCGGTATCGCGTCATTGCTGGCATTACTTGGAGTCGGGCTGGTACTGCTGCTGTCGCGGCGCAGCGCACATACTCACTGATCAGCCGTACGCCATCCCGTACGGTCCGCTCGCCCAAGCGTCTGACTGAAAAACAACGCCGCCTCCGACTGCAGCGAATGATGAATGCTGGCACGGTCGACGCCCTCGGCGTCGGTGCATAGCGCGGCCATGTGCACACGCTGGGCTTCATCGCAAGGCGCCATGAAAATGAAATGCCCTGCACCGGCCAGTAGCCGGTAATCAGGAGTGCGGGGCAGTTTACGCGCCAGCGCAGCGGCGTTCTTGTCGATTGCCAACAGCTGATCGCGATCACCACTGTAGATCAGCGCCGGTACTTTCACCCCGGCCAGGGCATGACGACCGAACATCAGGCTCAACGGTGCCATCAGCAACAATGCCTTGATCCTTGAGTCTGCGGCGGGCAGCAGGTCGTCACGGTCGGCGATCAGTTGCCCGCGCATCTTGCAGGCGTCAGCATCCAGTGGGCGTTCTTCACAATAACGGCGCAGGCGGTCCAGTTCCGGGCGTGCGCCGGAAAGGATCAACGCGGTTTCACCACCCGCCGAATAACCAATCACCCCGACCTGCTCGGCGTTGACATAGGGCGCCAGCAGCTTGTCGTTCAGGGTTGCGCTGATGGCTGCGCTGATCTGCAGCGGACGCCCATAGAGGTTGCTCAGGGTGCCCAGTCGGCTGTGATCCTGGGCATTGTCCCCCGGGTGCACCACCGCCACCACCACAAAGCCCTTGCGTGCCAGTGCCGTTGCCAGGTCATGCAATGCCAATGGCGTACCGGTATTGCCATGGGAAAGCATCAAGAGCGGGAAACGCCCCATCGCAATGGGTGCCTCAAAACCGGCTTCCACCCGATAGCCTTCAACCCGGCTCCAATGTGCTGGCCCGGTTGCCGGATAAAAGGCCAAGGCCTGCATCGGCTGTTCGTCCAGCGGGTCGGCGAGGATCATCCGGTGCAACCCGACATGCCAGCGCTCGCCCGCCTCGCCCGGCAGCGACAACACGATCCCGATCACCGCGAGGATGAACAAACCAGACAGACGCTGCATGGCTGACACCTTGTCCCTTTATAGCCAGCGATCAGCATAGGCTGGCGCACTGCGCGCCAGATGAAAACTGAATGAAAAAACCGACTGCCGGTTACCCCGGCAGTCGGCTTATGCGGTGGTTACTCGAAATCAGGCAGCTGCAAACAGCTCGTTATCGATCTGAGCGCGCGCTGCACTCATGGCGTTGTTGCGGTGTTCATCGCCATATGCCAAGCCATGGGCACGGACGAACTCGACATCGGTGATACCAATAAAGCCCAGGAACACCTTGAGAAAATCTTCATGACCGACACCGGTTGGCTGGCCAACATGCAGGCCACCCGAGGTGGATACGACAATGACTTTCTTGCCACCACACAGGCCTTCAGGGCCAGCCTCGGTGTAGCGGAAGGTTTTACCGGCAACCGCGATACGGTCGATCCAGGCTTTCAGTTGGCTGGGAACGCTGAAGTTGTACATCGGTGCGGCAATCACCACCGCATCGGCATCCAGAAATTCTTGCAGTGTTTCGCTGCTCAGTTGAGCTTCGTGCTTCTGGGCGGCATCGCGCAGTTCTTCTGGCGTACCAGCACTGACCAAGGTGGCAGCGGAAAAATGGCTGATGGCATCACTGGCCAGGTCGCGGTAAGTCACTTCAACACTGGCATCAGCAGCCTGCCAGGCCTGCACGACTTCACGGCTCAACTGACGGGAAGCCGAATTGTCGCCGAGGATACTGGAATCGATGTGCAACAGTTTCATGGGTGTTCTCCTGGATTTTGAAGACCGCGAGGCGGCGATCACGATGGAGAGAATCCTACCCAAACAGCGAATAGAGGATTAGTCGGCAAAAATGCGTTAGTTTGTCCTACATACAGAACAGTGCAGGGCAAGCTATGCAAGACCTCAATGATCTCTATTACTTTGCCCGGGTGGTTGAGGCCGGAGGCTTCTCTGCGGCCGGGCGCCTGCTTGGTATACCCAAGTCCCGGTTATCCCGACGCATTGCCGAACTGGAAGAACGCCTGGGGACTCGCCTGCTGCAACGCACGACCCGACAACTGAAGCTGACCGGGGTTGGCGAGCGCTACCTGCGTCATTGCCAAGCCATGCTGCTGGAGGCGGAGATGGCCGACGAAGCGGTTGCAAGCATGGTCAGCGAACCACGCGGGCGCTTGCGCGTGTCCTCACCGGTTGCGTTGGCCCATGCATTCTTGCCGGACGTCATCAGCAGCTTCCTGGCACGCTACCCACAGGTACAGCTAGACATGGTGCTGCTCAATCGTCGGGTTGATGTGATCACCGAGGGTATTGACGTTGCGTTGCGCGTACGCGACCAGGGCGACGAAGACCCTACCCTGGTCACGCGGCGTTTGCGCCAGGCACAAATGCTGTTGGTCGCAGCACCGAACTTCGCCGCCGAGCATGTCATTGAGCAACCACAGGACTTGATCAATCTCCCCGTGCTGGGCGCGCTGGAGGCTGACCGCCTGGTTCACCTGCGCCTGCTGGATGCCAAGGGCAATCGCGAAGAACTGGCGCTGGAGGCAAGGCTTGGAATTGATGACTTTGTCGTACGAAAATCCGCCGCCGTTGCCGGCCTGGGGTTCACGGCCCTGCCGATCATGCATTGCGAGGAAGAACTCGCCCGCGGCGAACTGATCCGTCTATTGCCCGAGTGGTCGCTACCCAGCGGCTATCTGCAGGCGGTCTACCCGCACAGGCGAGGTGTACTACCTGCCGTACGCGCCTGGATTGATCACCTGGTCATTTCATTTGAAGCCTGTGGAGAGCGTTATGTCTGAAGACGACGTGGTGCAGTTTTGCCTGAGCCTGCCGGGCGTACAGGATGATTACAAATGGGGGGGCGTCCGGGTGTTCTCTGTGGCCGGCAACAAGATGTTCGCCCTGATCAACCTGAGCCGAGCCGACCTGGCCTTCAAGGTCGACAACGAGCTGTTCCTTGGCTATGTGGACAGGCCCGGTATTCGCCCGGCACCGTATCTGGCTCGCGCGCACTGGGTCAGCATGGAGCAGCCCTACCCCATGGGCCGTGAAGAACTGTGCGATCTGTTGCAACGGTCGCACCAACTGGTGGTACGACGCTTACCGAGGCGTTTGCAAGCGGGCTTGTTGCTCTGATTGGCGCAGGCAGGCTCAGCGCTTACTGAAACAGCCTGCCCAGCCCACGCCCCGCCAGCACCAGATAGTCGAGCCAGAACACCTGATGCGCGGCGACGATTGCCCAGAAGATCAACTGAAACGACAGTTTGCGGGTCTTGTGCCGAAAGGCCTGCTGAGCCACCAGGGCGCCTGGCCAACCGCCACACAGCTCAACGACGTGAAGCCATTTTTCCGGAGTCCGCCAGGTATTGTTGCGCGCCTTGCGTTTGTCGTTCCAATAGAGGAAGACGCTGAGCAGGCTGGCTGCCGGGTAGAGCACTGCCGGCAACCAGGAATGCCCGCCCAGCAGCATCTGCAGCACACCCCAGGACGGCAACAGGCAGATACCGGCAAACAACGACAGTTTGAGCTTGAGGTGTTGAACCGCGCCTCGGACTGGGGCCGTGCGCGGCTTGATAGCAGCCTGACGCACCCGGTCAGCTCTGCGCCGTTGCCCAGTCGACCAGCCCGAGTTGCCAGGTGGCCAGAATGATCAGGCCGAAGGCAATCCGGTACCAGGCAAAAACGGCGTAGCTGTGGCTGGCGATGAACCGCAGCAACGCACGCACCGAGATCATGGCAAAAATGAACGAGACCACAAAGCCAAGCGCAAACACCGGGAAGTCACCGGCCTGGAACAGTGCACGGTACTTGTAGCCCGAATACACGGCTGCACCCACCATGGTCGGCATGGCCAGGAAGAATGAGAACTCGGTCGCAGCCTTGCGCGACAGCCCGAACAGCAAACCACCAATGATGGTGGAGCCTGAACGCGAAGTGCCTGGAATCATCGCCAGACATTGGGCTACACCGATCTTCAAGGCATCGCTCCAGCGCATGTCGTCTACATGCTCGACAGACACCACATGCTCCCGACGCTCGGCCCACAGCATGATCACGCCGCCCACCACCAACGCCGTCGCAACGGTAATCGGGTTGAACAGGTAGTGATGAATCAGGTCGGCAAACAGCACACCCAGGACCACTGCCGGCGTGAATGCGATCAGCAGGTTGGCAGTGAAGCGTTGCGCCTGGCGTTGGCGCGGCAGCCCAACAACCACGTCAAAGATCTTGCGCCGAAATTCCCAGACCACTGCCAGGATCGCCCCCAACTGGATGATGATGTTGAAGGCCATGGCCCGTTCACCGCCGAAATTGATCAGATCGGCAACAACGATCTGGTGGCCGGTACTGGAGATGGGCAGAAATTCCGTCAAGCCCTCGACAATCCCAAGTATTACAGCCTGCATGGCGGTCCAAAAATCCATCATTCCCCCGTGAAGCGCTGCTCAAGGCAGGCCCCTTCATGTTTTCTAGAGTGGTGTATGCACGGTAAATCACAGCGACAGTGGATCGTGAAACCACGGAAAAGGTTCACGCCCCTCAAGGTTTATCGCTTTGGCGCCGAAATGCTAGCAGACCTGCCGGATAAACGCTGCTGATCTACGCAACAGACGCCTCTGGATCAAGCACTTAGCCCTTGGTCGACTAGGTAAGGGCAGTAAAAACGTGCTTGGATGCACAAGACAATAAAAATACCTGAGTGACCTACATGAAGACTCTACGGAATATGTCGATCAGCCGCAGGCTTTGGCTCATCCTGGTGGTGGCGGTGGTGATGTTATTTGCCCTGGGGCTGTTGATGCTGCGCCAGATTCACGGTGACCTGTACCAGGCCAAGGCCGAAAAAACCCGCCATGTGGTCGAAACTGCTGCGGGCATCCTGACCTACTACCAAGGGCTTGAGGCAAGCGGTAGCCTGACCCGCGATGCGGCTCAGCAACAGGCGCTGAACGCTGTACGCGGCTTGCGCTACAACCAGAACGAGTACTTCTGGATCAACGACCTCGAGCCGAAGATGATCATGCACCCGGCCAACCCCAAGCTCGACGGCCAGGTACTCTCAGGCATCAAGGACCCAGACGGCTTCGCCTTGTTCAATGCCATGGTTGCGCTGGCCAAGGACAAGGGGGCTGGCAGCATCGATTACCGCTGGCCTAAACCCGGGGCGAGCGATCCGGTACAGAAAACGTCGTATATTCAACTGTTCAAGCCTTGGGGCTGGATCATTGGTTCAGGCATCTATATCGATGACATGAAAGCCGAGTTCAACCGGCAACTGCGTGATGCCTCGCTGCTGGGGTTGGCTATTGCGCTGATCATGGGACTGCTGGTCGTAGTGATCGCGCGCAGCATTTCCCGCCCCTTGCAGGAGGCGGTCGATGCCATGGCCACCATCGCCAGCGGCGAAAGCGACCTGACCCGCCGCCTGGACACCCATGGCCGCGACGAGATTACGCAATTGGGGACACACTTCAACAGCTTCACGGCACAGCTGCAGCAGGTGGTCGGCCAATTGCATGACGCTGCACGCGCGCTGGGCCACTCGGCAGTCGAGATGGGCGACAACGCCAACCAGGCCGAGCTGCGCAGCGAACAACAGTCGCAGCAGATGGAACAGGTCGCCACCGCCATCAACGAGGTCACCTACGCGGTACAGGATGTGGCCAAGAACGCCGAACAAGCCTCCACCGAGATGCAAGACGCCCAGCACCGTGCAGAACAGGGGCAGCAGAGCATCCAGGGCAGCCTGCAACGTATCGGTGAACTCTCCGGCACCATTGATGAAGCCGTTGAAGTCATTCAGGCCTTGGCCAACCAGAGCACGAAGATTGGCAGCGTTCTGGAAGTGATCCGGGCCATTGCCGAGCAGACCAACCTGTTGGCGCTCAACGCGGCCATCGAGGCGGCCCGCGCAGGTGAGCAAGGCCGCGGGTTCGCGGTGGTTGCCGATGAGGTACGCCTGCTGGCGCAGCGCACTCAGCAGTCCACCGCCGAAATCCAGACCATGATCGAACACCTGCAGGGGCAGTCCGAAGCGGCAGTCAAGGCCATCGGTGCCAGCAGCACCGCTTCGCGCCAAACGGTTGAGCAGGCCAGTGAAGCTGGTGCCAGCCTCGATGCAATCAGCCAGGTGCTACTCAACCTCAATGCCCTGAACGCCTCGATTGCCAGCGCCACCTTGCAGCAATCCCATGTGGTTGAAGAGATCAATCGCAACGTGACCGAAACTGCCGACCTGTCTCGGCAAACCGCCAGTGCAGCACAACAGTCCAGCAGTGCCGGCCTGGCATTGCGCCAGCTCAGCGAGCGCCTTGAACAATTGTTGCGCCAGTTCCACGTCTAAAACCCCGCGCACCTGTGGCGTGTTCTGCGCCACAGGTTACAATCCCCGCCTCTTTCGAACCTGCCTCAAGGAATGCCGATGTCCGGCCTCGAACTGTTCGCCGCCGTGCTCGGCGTCATTGCCGTTTGGCTCACCGTCAAACAGAACCCCTGGTGCTGGCCGATTGGCCTGGTGATGGTGCTGCTGTACAGCGTGGTCTTTTACGAGGTGAAACTGTACTCCGACATGCTGCTGCAACTGGTGTATGCACTGTTGCAGGTCTACGGCTGGTGGCAATGGACACGCCCCGAGCGCCTCGCCGAGGCACGCCAGGTCAGCTCCCTGCAACCTGCCCCGCTGCTGTTTGGTCTGGGCCTGGGCGCACTGGCAAGCCTGGGTTTGGGTGCGGCCATGGCCACCTGGACAGATGCGGCGCAACCCTGGCTGGATGCCACGCTGACGGCCTTCAGCCTGGTGGCGCAATTATGGATGGCGCAAAAGCGCCTGCAATGTTGGGCGCTATGGATTGTCCTTGACGTCGTCTTCGTCGGTTTGTTTGTGTACAAGGCGCTTTACCTGACGGCAGCACTCTATGCCCTGTTCACCCTGATCGCAGTCCAGGGCTGGCGTGAGTGGCAACGCGACCCTGCCTTGGTGAACGCGTGAAAGTGTTGGTGCTGAGCGGCCCCGAGTCCAGCGGCAAGAGCTGGCTTGGCAGCGAAATCCAGGCCTGTTTCGGTGGCGAACTGGTTGGCGAATACGTACGCCACTTCATTGACCGCGAGCAACGTGACACCTGCTACGCCGACATCCCGACCATCGCCCGTGGCCAGTTGGCCTGGGAGGATGCAGCGCGCGGTAGAGCGCCTGAGCTGTTGATCCTCGACACCCACCTGCTGAGCAATATGCTCTGGAGCCGCACGCTGTTCGGTGACTGCCCACACTGGGTCGAATCAGCGTTGCTTGAGCGCCGCTACGATCTGCACCTGCTGCTCAGCCCAACGTCAGTTGAATGGGTAGATGACGGACAGCGCTGCCAACCGGAACTGGCCCAGCGCCTGGCATTTTTCGAGGAAAGCCGCGCCTGGCTGGAGCAACATCAACAACCGTTCATCACCATCGACGGTGACTGGAACCGACGAAAAAACGCGGTTTTTGATGCGGTTTCAGGTTTGCTGTCCCGCTAAGCCATTGGGTTGTTACATCAGCGATACAGTCCCACCTGCGCTAAACCCCGTTCTTGATGGGTTGCCTCCATGATTGCCTAACAGTGTAAACCTGGCGTAACAGGGTATAGGGTGCCCAGCAGGGCAAGATCTGTCTCGCCAACGTTACAACGCTCTGCCCTCGCCGTCCGTGCTTATCCGCAAGCCGTTGATATTTCTGGATAAACCAAAAGCGGCACGCCTTCTGCTCTCCTTCTCGCAACGCTGATAGGGCCAGCGAACTTGAAGAAGGAACCGCCGCCGTGGGGAATCAGAACAGCAAGCTGCTTCATCTTCTGCTGATGGGATGCGCATTGAGCGCCACCTTCTGCCTGCCCGTTCAGGCTGCCGGGAATGGAGTCATCGTTCTGCAACGCGATGTACAGGCCCGCCCTGCGGTACGTCCCACCGGTACACCAGACCCGCACCCGACTACCGTCAGCGCCAATCCGTCCAAACGCGTAATCGCCCAAACCAATAATGAACTCAGTGACGGCGACTTCGCCAGTGTTGCCAGCGGTTCATCACTGATGACGCGCGTACTGACCCCAGACAACTCCGGCACTGTTCGCGGCCTGGGCGCAGCGCAACAGGTGCGTCTGCCTGGCATGGCCGGCGGCTCCGGGGCGGGCAGCGGTGGCGGTAACAGCATCTCCAATCAGGTCAATCAAAACGTTCAGCGTGGCATGGCGCCGCTGCAGATCCTGACTGGAGGCCGCTGAAATGAGGTACTCACTCCTGTTCCTGGCCCTGTGCAGCAGCGGCCTCGCGCTGGCCGGATCGCCAGTCAAGGACAACGCCACTATCGACACAAGCGGCCAAGGCTACCGCGGCAATATCGCAGTCAACCAGGCAGCGGGCGATCAGCAGCAACAGAACAACAGTCGGGCTATTGCCATCGGCACCAACGCCAATGCCTCAACCCAGATTCGTCAGCACATCGACACTGCCACCAGCCAGGCACGTGATGCCCGGGCCGGTATTGGCGGCAACTCATTCAGCAATGGCAGCGGCGCGCTGGGTATCAACCAGTCAGCCGGTGCCAATACTCAACAAGTCAATGCCGTTCGGGTCAGCATCAGTGCCGTCCCGCAGCGCATCGACGACAGCGTCCTCGATCAACAGAACGTGGCGCTGACAAAAGGCTCCGACCCAACTGATCAAGCACCCGGCAGTCGCCAGATCGCGAACAGCGATAGGGCCTTCACCGGCAGCCGTGGAGTGATCCAGTTGAATCAGAGCGCCGGGGTGGGTAATCGAATGGCAAACACCCTGAGCGTACGGGTTGCGGACTGACCCGACAGGTAACCGAGTAACAACAACACTTAACTACCTAAAAAAATGCGGAGAAACACCATGAAACCTAAAATGGCACTTAAGCCTCTGGTTTTCGCACTCGCAGCGGTCATGGCTGTTGCTGCACACGCTGGCGGACGTAATGACGACCACGGTGGTCACAATGGCGGCCATAACGGCGGTCATAACGGCGGCGGCCACGGTGGCCATGATAACGTTCTGCTGGGCCTGCTGATCAATGCAGGTTCCCTGGCCAAAGTTGGCGACACCCAAAACAACTATGGGAACAGTGTCACCAACCAAGCCACCGAAAATACCGCCACGATGGATAACTCGGCCAACAACTCTCAGGGCAACCTGGGCGTTAACGTGGCCGCTGGTGACGGCAACCAACAAGACAACGTTGCCGCTATCGCCACAGCCGATGAACGTTTCATCTTCGGTAGCGCTATCGCCGACTCCACCGCAACTCAAAACAACACCGGCAACACCGTTAAAAACTACTCGACCCAGAACGCTGCCGCCCTCAACAACTCGGCCAACGGCAGCTCGGGTAACATCGGTATTAACGTTACCGCTGGCGACTTCAACCAACAGAAAAACAACATGGCGATCGCCGTATCCGGTGGCCGTGTGGCCTCAGCCACAGCGAATGCCACTCAGACCACCAATGGCCTGAAAGTCACCAACAAAGCTGACCGCACCTACGACACCCAGACACTCAGCTCTTCGTTCTCCGCTTCAGGCACCTACCAGGGCAACGGCAAAGGCTGGGTCGGCGGCGACGATCATCATGGTGGTGGCGGCCACAACTACGACGATCGTCGTGGTGGTGGCGGTGGTCATGACGACGACAAACAACCGCTCAAATTCCACGAAGAAGGCACCTTTGTGCTGAGCGGCGTAGCCACCTATCAAGTGCTGACCCCAAGCGGCTGGATCAACCCTGTGACCAACAGCGCTTCGCTGACCAACTCGCTGAACGGCGTGTCGGGCAACGTCGGTGCCAACGTCTCGGCTGGCTCGGCCAACCAACAAAGCAACTCGCTGTCCATCGCCGCAGGCTGCAAGGCTTGCCTGTAGACGCAACAGTGAACGGGGCCCTTCGGGGCCCCTTTCCTTGCTTTCACAGGGTGTGAAGACCATGCGAATTGCCCTGCTAGCCGCACTGATAGGTTTGGCCAGTGTG
This sequence comes from Pseudomonas sp. AL 58, assembly GCF_036348395.1. Classification (NCBI taxonomy): domain Bacteria; kingdom Pseudomonadati; phylum Pseudomonadota; class Gammaproteobacteria; order Pseudomonadales; family Pseudomonadaceae; genus Pseudomonas; species Pseudomonas sp. AL 58. Next base: position 24,003 of record NZ_JAZBQR010000028.1, on the reverse strand, counting down.
GCCGAAGCCGCACAGATGCCCATCGCCGCCCTGCCTGGCGGTACGGTCATTTACAAGCCGGTTCAAAGCCTGCGCGAGCGGCGCTTCGCGGACCTGGTGCAACAGAAAACCGATTTCAGCTGCGGCGCCGCAGCGCTGGCAACCGTACTCAAGCAAGCCTACTGGCTGGACGTGGACGAGGCCCACATCATTGAGGGCATGCTGGCCAACTCCGATCAGGAACTGGTGAAAACCCAAGGTTTCTCGATGCTCGACATGAAACGCTACGTCGAGAGCATTGGCATGCGCGCCCGTGGTTACCGCATCGCACCAGAGAACCTTTCAAGCGTCAGCATTCCAGTTGTGGTGCTGATGGACATTCGTGGCTACAAGCATTTTGTGGTGCTACAGCGCACCGAAAAAGACTGGGTATACGTTGGCGACCCGGTACTTGGCCACAAACGTTATGCATTCGACGACTTCATCAAAGGCTGGAACGGGATCATTTTCGCCGTGATCGGCCCTGGGTACGACAAGGCCAACGCCCTGCTCGACCCGCCCGTACCTCTGAGCGCCAAGAACAAAATCAACAACTTCCATCCCGTCCAGGATGCGGAATTGATGGAGTTCGGCTTCATTCAGAGTGACTTTTTCTAATGACAAGGGGCATGAAGCTCTGGGGAGATACCCGATGAAGACTTCAACCTTGCTGGTTGCCGCCTGCCTGGCAGCCAGTTTGCCTGCCCAGGCGCAGGTATTTAAACCGATCGAGGTAAAAGACAGCGAATTGGCCGGTCTGCGCGGGCGCTATGTGATGCCGGGGCGAATTATCAGCTTTGGTGTTGTGATGAACAGCACCTGGCAGAATGCCAATGGCGACCGCATCGGTGCAACGGCCACAATGCATGTTCAGCAAAACACCTTCAAGCCGCAGTTCTATGTCTCGCTGATCAACGACAAAGGTAATGGCAACGCCACGCCACCAGGCACCGGTAGCGTGTCGGGCGGTTCAGGGCTAAACAACACCCAGGGCGTGACCCAGACATTGCAGGCCGCCGGTGACTACAACACCGCGTACAACAACGTCTCCATCAACGTGAAAGAGGGCAAGACCGCAACAGCCAATGGAACCCCTTCAGGGCAGGTGCTGGCAGGCGGCTCAAGTATCAGCGGCAGCAACGGCGCTGGCACCCTGAACATCTCGGCAGGCGCCAATGGCATCAAGATGGGCATCAACGCCAGCAACAATCAGGGCTATACCGTGCAGAGCCTGGCCCAAGGCGGCCTGTCACAGGCAGCGGTACTGTTGGGCGGGAACAACGTTGTCAGCAACATGACCCAGCTCAATGTGGTGCTGCGTGACAACATGCCCACTGCTGGCGCGCTGAACTGCAACCTTGATCAACTCAAGGGCCTTCGCATCTCAGGATATTGAACTACGCTCTGTCTCAACATTCGTAGTTGAAAGGGACGGCTAACCCATGCATCGTTCGTTTTCACTGAAAGCTGCCGTATGTTTAAGCACATTAATCCCGGCGACGTTCCTCCAAGCGGCGCCGGACCCTCAGGTAGAAGCGTTGAAACAGGAACTGCAGGCACTGCGCCAGCGCTATGACGCACAGCAGCAGGCGCTGATGGTTCTGGAGCAACGCGTTCGCCAAGTCGAAGAGCAACCTGCGGCGCCGCCGCCCAAGCGCTTGACACGCTCACCTGCCTCGCAACCGCGCACGGGCCAAACCGTTGCCGCATCAGGTACTGGCAGCTCCTACGGTGAGTCGCTGAAAGACGACTCGCAACCGGCGCAAAGTGTCTCCAACCTCTATGACGAAGCCAGCGGCTTTTTTGGTGGCGGCAAGTTCAGCGTTGAAACCGGTATTACCTACGCGCGCTACGATACCCGGCAGTTGATTCTCAACGGTTTCCTGGCACTGGACTCGATCTTCCTCGGTAATATCAACCTCGACCGGATCAAGGCCGACAACTGGACCCTCGACGTTACCGGGCGCTACAACCTCAATCAGCGTTGGCAATTCGACATAAACGTACCTGTGGTCTACCGCGAATCCACCTACCAATCCGGTGGTGCTCAAAACAACGCTCAAGGTATTACCGAACAAACCGTTACCCGTGACCCCACCATCGGTGATGTCAACTTTGGCGTGGCGTACAAGTTCCTCGACGAATCGGAAAGCCTGCCAGATGCGGTCTTTACCCTTCGGGTCAAAGCGCCAACCGGCGAAGAGCCCTTTGGTATCAAGCTGCTCCAGGACCCCAACAACGACAGCCTGTTCTACCCCGAGGACCTACCGACCGGCAACGGCGTCTGGTCGATCACACCGGGCATCTCGCTGGTCAAGACATTCGACCCGGCGGTGCTGTTCGGCAGCCTGAGTTACACCCATAACCTGGAGGAGTCGTTCAGCGATATCAGCTCTACCGTGGGCGTGAGCCACCCAGGCAAGGTCAGGCTGGGTGACAGTTTCCAGCTGGGTGCGGGGATCGCGTTTGCGCTTAACGAAAAGATGAGTATGTCGTTCTCGGTGTCCGACCTGATTGTCAAAAAATCAAAAATCAACCAAACGGATACCAATGATGGCTGGGTCACTGTGCCCAGCAGCGATGCCAACGCCGCCTACTTCAACGTTGGCATGACCCTGGCTGCCACCGATAAGCTGACCATCGTCCCCAACCTGTCGATCGGCCTGACCGACGACGCCCCGGACTTTACCTTCAGCCTGAAATTCCCGTACTACTTCTAAGCATCAAGCATCAAGCATCAAGCACGCCTTGTGGTTGCCTGCAGGTAGCGTCCACAAGGCCAACCTACGCCCGGCAGTCAAAAATCAAGCATCGGTTGCTGATTGTGTGGCTGCTCGGCCAACCAGCGTTCAAAGCTGTCGGCCGGCATGGGTCGACCAATCAGGTACCCTTGCCCCTGGTCACACCCGGCATTGCGTAAAAATGCATGCTGGGCATGTGTCTCGATACCTTCCGCCGTAATGCGAAAGCCCAACGCGTGCCCCAGGTCAATGATCGACTGGGTAATCGCAACCCCGTCGTCATCATCAGGCAAATCCTTGATGAACGTGCGGTCGATTTTCAGGTGATCAATCGGCAGCACTTTCAGGTAGGCCAGCGAAGAGTAGCCCGTACCGAAGTCGTCGACAGCCGTTGCCACGCCCATCTGCTGCAACTGCGTAAGAATCTCGCAGGCATGCTGCGGGCTCTCCATGAGCAAGCTCTCGGTAATTTCCACCTCCAGCAATGTTGCAGGAAGATCGTAACGTTGCAACGCACGAGACAGGCTCTCGACAAAGTCGCTGCGCTCAATCTGCAACGCTGCCACGTTGATTGCCAACGGCCCCGGCAAGCGTTCACGCGCACGCCAACAGGCAAGCTGAGCGCACGCGAGATCGAGCACTTTCTCGCCGAGTGGAATGATCAGACCTGTACGTTCGGCCAGCGGAATGAAATCTGCCGGAGACACCAGGCCGCGCTCTGGATCACGCCAACGCAACAACGCTTCTGCACCTTCGACACGGCCACTGAACAGGTCGATCTTGGGCTGGTACCACAGCTCGAACTCATTCTGCTGCAAGGCCCGGCGCAACGCACCTTCAAGAAAGATCCGCTGCTGCAACTGCTGGGTCATGTCGGGATGGTAGGTGCGATAGGTGTTACGACCGCTCTCCTTGGCTGCGTACATCGCCGTATCGGCATGGCGCAGCAAGCTGTCACAGGTGTGCCCGTGCTCAGGGTAGAAGGCGACACCTATACTGCCTGTGACCAGCGCGGCCGTACCCTTGAGGTCGAAGGGCTGCTGCATGGCCAGCAGCAACCCTTGCACCTGCGCCATGACCTGCTCGTCCTGCGGGCAACACAACACAAATGCAAACTCATCGCCGCCCAAACGGCACGCTGTATCCTGAGCCGTGAGCAGCCCGAAGAAACGCTGGGTTGTCTGCTGAAGAAGGAGATCGCCCAACGGGTGACCGAGGCTGTCGTTGACCAGTTTGAAACCGTCGATATCCAGTATCAACACGCCAAGGCGCTCGCCGTTGGCCATGGCGAGTTCAAGGCGCTGCTGGAACAACAGCCGATTAGGCAGCCCCGTCACGGCATCATAATGCGCCGACTGCTCAAGCTGAGCCTGCGAGCGCTTCAGCTCATCGTTACGCTGATGAATCACCTGGTTGCTACGGATCAACTGCGCTACGAACAAGCAGAACACGCCGGTGCAGGCCAGGGAGAACATAAACAGCGGCGAAGCGAACAGGCTCATCGTCGGCCAACCGCCCTGAGGGGTTGCTGCCAACTGCCAATGCCCACCCGGCACATCAACGTTGAGCGTCACGCCAGGCTCGTTGAACAACGTAGCCTGGCCCCAAATGACCGCGCCTTGATCCCCGCGACCGTCGGCGCCCCGCAAGGCCAGTTCAAACGCGCCGTCTTGATCCAGGCCCGCGGCCTTGAGCAGGCGGTCGGTATCGGCAACGATCGAGAGGTTGCCCCAATAGGTATTGCCCGACGGACCACCGACAAACACGGGACGCCGGTAGATCAGCCCTCGCCCGCCTTGATAAAGGTCAACGGGCCCGGCCAGCACCGCATGATGACTGTCCCGCGCACGCTGTAGCATCGGGTATTGCGTCGGCAATGTCCGATAGTCCAGCCCGAGCACACGTTGATTGCCCTCCAGTGGGAAGACATCAGCGACAACATCCGCAGGCGCCACAGCGATGTGCCGTATATAGGGCACTGAAGCGATGGCCTGACGAGCCATGTCGTGGAAATGTTCAGGCGTGATGGTGCCATCAGCGCTGATGAGCTGAGCAATCCCTTCGGTTTCGCCGAACGCAGAACGTAGTTGAGCCTCAAGGCCGGCACGCAAGCCTGAAAGCCGCGCACTGGCATTGCCCATCAACTCGCTTTCCTGGCGCTGTACATCCAGATAGCCCAATGTCACCGACAAACCGATGCCCACCACCGCGAAACCGATCGGTAATAGCCTGAACAAAGGCATGCGCATGCTGCGGGGCCAATTCCAGATACGAGCAAACGTTACGGTTCTGGTTGTCATACGCCTGCTTTTCACTGACGGGGCGACAGTTTATCGACCTTTTTCGAACAACATTGAGCGGTGCTGGCTTTTTTTTACAGGCTGGCGCTATGCTGCAACTGAATCGTTTCACCCACATTCCAACAAGAGGTGCTACGCATGAACCATCTGCTTGATTCACTGTTCCCCAACGCCACCGAAGTGCCTGAAGCCTGGCGTTTGAGTGAACCGCTGGAGCAGCGCGATTACCTGGTCGACGGCCAACTGCAACAGTGGCATGGCCCGCTGGCGACCGTGCGCAGCCCGATCTGGCTGAAAGGCCCTGACGGCGAACAGCAGGTGATTCTGGGCAGCGCGCCACTACTGGATGCCGAGACCGCGCTGACTGCGCTGGATGCCGCCGTACGCGCCTACGACAAGGGTCGCGGCACCTGGCCCACACTGCGCGTAGCCGAACGCATCCAGCACGTCGAAGCGTTCCTGGCACGCATGCGCGAACAGCGCTCAGCCGTGGTCAAACTGCTGATGTGGGAAATCGGCAAGAACCTGAAGGACTCGGAGAAAGAGTTCGATCGCACCTGCGACTACATCGTCGACACCATCAACGCGCTCAAGGAACTGGACCGCCGCTCCAGCCGTTTTGAACTGGAGCAGGACACCCTCGGGCAGATACGCCGTGCGCCCTTGGGCGTTGCGCTGTGCATGGGGCCTTACAACTACCCCTTGAACGAAACCTTCACCACCCTGATTCCAGCGCTGATCATGGGCAACACCGTGGTGTTCAAACCAGCCAAGTTCGGTGTGCTGTTGATCCGCCCATTGCTTGAGGCGTTCCGCGACAGCTTCCCTGCCGGGGTCATCAACGTGATCTATGGCCGTGGCCGCGATACCGTCAGCGCGCTGATGGCCAGTGGCAAGATTGATGTCTTCGCGTTCATCGGCACCAACAAGGCCGCCAGCGACCTGAAAAAACTTCACCCGCGCCCGCACCGTCTGCGCGCAGCCCTGGGTCTGGATGCGAAAAACCCGGGGATCGTGCTGCCGGACGTCGATCTGGACAACGCCGTCAGCGAGGCAGTGACTGGTGCGCTGTCATTCAACGGCCAGCGGTGCACTGCACTGAAGATCCTCTTTGTGCACGAACAGGTGGTCGAGCAGTTCCTCGATAAATTTCAGCAGAAACTGGCCGCGCTCAAGCCCGGTATGCCCTGGGAGGCCGGTGTCAGCCTGACACCCCTGCCTGAGCCGGGAAAAATCGAATACCTCGATGGCCTGGTTGCCGATGCCCTCGCCAAAGGCGCCGAGGTGATCAACCCCAATGGTGGCGACAGCCGCGGTTCGTTCTTCTACCCGGCCCTGCTCTACCCAGTGAACGCCAACATGCGCGTGTACCACGAGGAACAATTCGGCCCGGTAGTACCGATTGTGCCCTACCGTGATCTACAGACCGTGATCGACTATGTACTGGACTCGGACTTTGGCCAACAACTGAGCCTGTTCGGCAATAATTCTGCGCAGATTGGCAGCCTGGTCGATACCTTTGCCAACCAGGTGGGCCGTATCAATCTCAATGCCCAGTGCCAGCGCGGCCCGGACACCTACCCGTTCAATGGCCGAAAAAACTCTGCCGAGGGCACCTTGTCGGTCCATGACGCGCTACGCGTGTTCTCGATCCGTACACTGGTTGCAACCCGATTCCAGGAAAGCAACAAGCAACTGATCAGCGACATTATCCGTAACCGCGAGTCGAGCTTCCTCACTACCGACTATATTTTCTGAACGACAGCAGCACCGCTGACAATCCCGTTGCCCATCGTGAGAATCACTGCCTTGCGTGGGTGACAGGTGACGTTGCGGTGCATTTCGCTTACCTTGCCGACAAAGGATTTCTGGCCAGGACCGTGCATGAGAATCATCGAGAAAAACACTACGCTGGTGCGCACCCTTACCGCCGCCGAGTACGACCTGGTTTGTCGCTTTGTCGATGGCAGCCTGGAAGGTCATCGCCTGTTACAGGCCAACCAGTTCCTGATGAAGGTGCGCGCCGCTGGCCATTGGTTGGCATGCGAATGCCAGCAACAGGTGATGCCGATACTCAATGTCACCCTCAATAGCAACACTGGCACGCTGTTTCTGAAGAACAACCCAGGCACTCCCGAACATGCTGTCGACTGTCCATTCGGCAAGGCAGCACGCGAGGGTGAAAGCACACGTAGCGAACATACTCAGTTTCCAGCGGCATGGCTGCCCCCTGATACGCCACTGCGCTTGATCGGGGACTTTCCTCGCGACGAGGACACCAGCACTGCAAGCGGCACGGGCGAAAAACGCGAACAGCAAAAACTGCTGTCCCTGCTGCTGACCCTGATCGAAGCCAGCGGCCTGAACGTCTATGCCACACACCTGAAGAAAGACCTGAGCGGACAGTTCGCCGAGCTGCGCGGAGTCGCCAGCCGGTACCCGCTGGTCGAGCGGGTACCGGCGAGCAACTACCTGGAAACCCGCCTGGACATGAAGCACATGATGATGCTCAAGGCACGCCTGCGAGAATCATCGGCCTTTGGCAACCACCGGCGCTATGGTTTGATCCTCGATTGCGTCAACCAGATCAAGGCACGCAAGGTATTCAACGACCGTAGCGAAGACGGCTTCGACTTCCAGGGGCATCACCTGCTCTGGGGTGGCAGCAAGACCCCGGGGCCGTTGTTGGCGCTGGCGATCTATTCCCCGATCCGTGCAGGCAGCCACTTTTACGAACTGATCCATGTCGCCAGCGTACCCGTACTCTCGCGCGGGCAGTTGTTTCCGATCTACCGCGACGAAGAGCGCGAGCCATTGAAGATGCTGCAGTCGCTGATCGACTGGATGGCCAGCAAGGGCGTCAAGGTCATCATGCGCCGACCGGTCATCGGCGCCGAGGTCATGGATGAGCTGGTGCTCAGCTCCGACCAGGACCGCGTGTTATCGGTGTCACTGACCGAACAACCCCTGGGCCCGGAACCGGAGGTTGAACACTTCAAGCGTTACGCCGACTTCAAGAGCCTGGATACCTTCCGCAAATACGTGGCGGGCTTTTTCATGCGCGAACGCGACTGAGGCGTAGCCATGAACCGGTGATTGGCTGATCGCCATCTTTTTACGACGCCCAGCAGCCTTGGGTGCTGCTGCAACATGCATGGGACACTCACACAGCCCCCGCCACCAGCGAACGGTAACGCATTCCTCAATCTGCGTAGGATTTTTCCCAATCCGCCTGACGTGACCGAATGTGCCCAATCACGAGGGTATGCTTTCCTCCTGCACCGACCAGCACTCATGCTGCCAACTGATCACAGGAGAGAACATGGCTTCCATCAACGCCGCCGTCTTGCCCCCCATCGCCCACGGGAAAATCACTTCACAACCGGTACATGCCGGATTGGCTGCCAGCCCGGCAAGGCCCGCAACGCTGGAAAGTGTGCAGGTCAACCTGTCAGAAGCGGGCACGAACAAGTCGGCACAAGCGAATGGCAAGAACGCTGATATCGACGCCAGCAACCTGCCCGATAACGTGAAGAAGGTGTTGAAGTCGGTTCGGGAAATCCAGGAGCGGATCAACAAGACGATGGATGAGCTCAAAGCCGTGATGAATGATCACATGCTGCCGATAAAATTGCGTGAGGCGAAAATCAATGGTTTGCAAACAGTATTAGCCTGCCTGACCAGCGACCTGAACAAGGCCACCCAGCTGTTACGCCGGACAGAAAACGAGATGAAACTGTCAACAGCTGAAAAAAGCCTGTCCAAGGCACTGGCCAACCCCTATCGATAACCCGGCACTCTTCATCAGGTGTGCACAAGGGATAGCCCATTGCTGCATGTGAGCCTCAGTTCCTAACAGCTTCCTGACCTTATGAGCCCTCAGCTACCCGCAGCAACACGCGCAGCGGACACTTGCTCGGGCACTGTGGTGCCTTCCCGGGAGCAACCGCACCTAGGTGTGCGCTACGGGTGTATCTTCGGTACGGCTTCAACCGGTTGAGCCGAATGCTGCCGCTCTGCCTGTACATGAGCGACCAGCTCCGCCAAGGCCCGACTGCTGGACAATTCATCGGCGCGAATACCGGCGACGGTCAATGCACGACCGTGCGCATCCTGCTCCAACTGGATGGTCAGCGAGCCGTCATCAAGGCAGGACACCACGCAGTGAGAAGGCAAAAAAGCCTGTTCGATGACCTGACGTAATTCCAGGCTGCAAATGCCGTGTAATGACATGATCAACTCCTGCGTACAAGGTGGTTGAAAACGCAGTAATCCCCCTGTTTTCCGCGCATTTCAAATTGATAAATACGATGCCTGGCAGGAGCGTCATGCACCGCCATTATTCTTGTACAACAACAGCATTGACTCACTGTTTTGTACAACCCTGTACAGCCCCGACACAGCGCCGCGAAAAGGCCAATGGCCGGGCGCCCCCAAAGGGTCGCCCAGCGTCAAACTCACTTGCCTGCGGTCAAGGTGGTGTAACTGGTGATCAGGTTGCGGTAATCCGGAATATGGTTGGAGAACAGGGTGCCCAGCCCTTCGATATCGTTGCGCCAGTCTCGGTGCAGTTCACAGGCGACACCGAACCAGGTCATCAGTTGCGCACCGGCAGCCGACATACGGTCCCAGGCCGACTGCCGGGTGATCTCATTGAAGGTACCGGACGCATCGGTCACCACGAACACCTCGAAGCCTTCGGCAATCGCCGACAGGGCCGGGAACGCCACACACACCTCGGTCACGACACCGGCAATGATCAGTTGCTTCTTGCCGGTGGCCTTGACCGCCTTGACGAAGTCTTCGTTGTCCCAGGCATTGATCTGTCCTGGCCGGGCGATGTACGGCGCCTCGGGAAACTGAGCCTTGAGTTCCGGCACCAAAGGGCCGTTGGGGCCACTTTCAAAACTGGTGGTGAGGATGGTCGGGAGGTTGAAATACTTTGCCAGATCACCCAGCGCCAGCACATTGTTCTTGAACTTGTCCGGTTCGATGTCACGTACCAACGACAGCAGCCCAGCCTGATGGTCAACCAACAAAACCGCTGCATTGTGCTTGTCCAGACGGGTGTAAGGGACGCTCATGGTCTTGCTCCTTGTCGTTGAGGTACGGCGTGCGGATCGCAATACGGATACACCAGACTAGTCGGCGTTGTGGTCGCCGGCCTTGCCTTTGGTCATCTGGCCGAAGCGACCGGCATGAAAGTCGTCAAACGCCTCGGCAATCTCGGCCTCGCTGTTCATCACGAACGGGCCGTAACCGACGATCGGCTCGTCAATCGGCTCGCCACTGAGCAGCAGCACACTGGCATCCTGAGTTGCCTCCAGCAGCACCTCATCGCCGTCACGCTCAAACAGCACCAGTTGTGCCGCACCAGCGCCCTGCTCGCCGTTGACCCTCACCTCGCCGCGCAACACTACCAACGCCGCGCTATGGCCCACCTCGAGCGGCAGCGACAATGACGCCCCGGCGTTCAGGTGGATATCCCAGACGTTCATGGGCGTGAAGGTCCGGGCCGGGCCTTTATGGCTAAGGTACTCACCGGCGATCACCCGCAGGCTTCCCCCATCGTTGGCCAATGGCACACGCGGGATATCGCCATTGAGCAGGGTCTGGTAGCCCGGCGCTGCGAGCTTGTCGCGTGCCGGAAGATTGACCCACAACTGCACCATTTCCAGGGTACCGCCGGTGGCCGCAAACGTCGCAGCGTGAAATTCTTCGTGGAGAATGCCTTTGGCCGCGGTCATCCACTGCACATCGCCCGGGCCGATCAAGCCGCCTGCCCCCGTTGAATCGCGGTGCTCCAACTCGCCCTGATACACAATGGTCACTGTTTCGAACCCCCGGTGGGGGTGCTGCCCGACCCCACGCCGGGCAGCGGTCGGGGTAAAGGTGTATGGGCCGGCGTAGTCCAGCAACAAAAACGGGCTGATGTGCCGCGCCAGGTTGTCGTAGGTGAACAGACTGCGAACCGGAAAGCCGTCACCCACCCAATGGGGCTGGGGGCTGCGGTAGATGCCTTGGATCGTTTTCATGAGATACCTCCTCTCGTGCATGGCTATAACAATACGTATGCAACGACAGTGGCGGTAGACCCGCAAAAACGCCCTCAGCGTTCCATCTACAGAACAGTCGGGGCAGGACCGTGCAAGAGAAAATCCTCGACGCGCTTGGCACTGTCAGCAGGATGCTCCTGCATGAAGCAATGCCCACCGGGCACCACTGCCGAGGTGACGCAACGGTTGATGCTTACCCAGCGCGCGACCGAGGGCGGTACGAAGGGGTAGGTCTGCTCGCCGTGCAAAACCAGCGTTGGCGTCCTGACCTTGGCCAGGGATGCCCACAACCGCCGCGGAAAGGAACTGAACAATTCCATCTCGCGGCTGGGCCGACACTTCAACGCTACCCCTTCGCCACAATCCGTCAAGGCATGCTCCACATAAGCCTGCAGCGCCGCATCGCTCCAGCCCTTGAAGGTTCCCCGCCCCTGAAGCCCTGCATGGGCAGCGGCACGGTCCGGCCAGTGGCTGCGGCGCGTGGCCGCCTTGCGCGCCAAGGTATGCCGACGGTGCATGCCCACCATCGACGCCACGCCCAACACGGCGATCATCGAGCGGCTGAACAGCACCGGATCAAGCAGCACCGCCCGTTGAAACAGCGTCGGTTCATGGGCCAGGATCAAACTGGTCAATACCCCACCGAAGCTGTGCCCCAGCGCAAAACAGGGCACGTCGGCATAGGCGCCACGCCCAGCCTCAAAGGCTTCAACAGCCAACTCGGCGGTACGGTTCCAACCAAGGAACGCCCCGCCATGGTCGCTGTCGCCATGGCCCTGGACATCGCTCAGCCACAGATCGAAGGACTCACTGAGCACCTCCAGCATGGGCCGGTAGGCCAGGCAGCAGAAGCCGGTGCCGTGCAGAAAATGCAACAACGGCTTGCCACTGGGCGGCGAACGCCAGCCACGCAAGGTGAAACCGGCTGAAGACGGAAAAGACCACGGAACGAGGTGCATGCAGGTCACTGAATACAGGGCGGCACAATAGCCAGGGAGGCTGATTACAACGTCGCCCCCTGGCAAGTTCAAGCACCTTGCGATTTAGTCGGCGTGTTTGTCTGAAATCGCCGGTTCCACGCCTGGCACGCTTACTGAAAACTGTGCGAGGCAAACAACAACGGGTACAGCGAAATCACCAGCAATGCCGCCATCAGCCAATTGAATGCCATCAACCAGCGCGGGTTCTGCAACACCTGGCGCAACGCACTGCCAAACATGACCCAGACACAGACGCTGGGCAGGTTGACCAACGCAAACAGAGTGGCAATGACCATGACATTGGTCAGGTAACCCTGCGCCGGGGTGTAGGTGGTAATCGCACCAACCGCCATCACCCAGGCCTTCGGATTAACCCATTGAAACGCCGCCGCGCCCCAGAACCCCAGTGGTCTGGGCGTTTCCGAGCGGGTCGCCGACAGCGGGCCGGACGTTGCGATCTTCCAGGCCAGGTACAACAGGTACGCGGCCCCCACGTAACGCAACAGGGTGTAGAGGGGAGGAAACGTCTTGAATACTTCACCGAGCCCAAAACCTACCGCCAGCACCATGACCATGAATCCGACACTGATGCCGACGGCGTGAGGAATCGAACGACGCACGCCAAAATTCACCCCGGAGGCCAGCAGCATGGTGTTGTTCGGCCCCGGCGTAATCGAGGACACAAAGGCAAAGAGCACAAAGGCTAGAAGCAGATCGAGGGAGGCAAACATGGCGGCGGCATCCTTGGAGTCGTTGTGTCACGACACTAACGGAGCCCGCAGCGGCAACAGCCATACAGTTACCGGAAAATAGTGCACTACACCTGCGCTGTACCGAACCTGCGTGGTGCCGCCTGCCGACTAGCCACGGGGCAAGCGAATCCTGAACTGCGCACCGCCCAGCGCCGACTGCTCCGCCGTCAGGCTTCCACCCTGGCTCTCGATCGCCCGTCGGCTGATCGCCAGGCCAAGCCCAAAACCACCGGTGGTGCGATCGCGGCTGCGGTCCAGGCGGTAGAACGGCTGGAAAATCCGCTGACGCTCCTCAGGTGGAATGCCAATGCCGTCGTCTTCCACCGTCAACAGGCAGGCACCCTGCTCGTCCATGTCCACGCGCAACAGCAAACTGCGGTGACAGTAGCGCATGGCGTTTCGTATCAGATTCTGAACCGCCCGCGCCGTGAGCCTCGGGTCGAGCACGAAACGCGGCAAGCCGGCTTCGGCCCGCACCTCCCACTCAATGCCACGGCCATCCAGTTCCTCGGCGAAACTGCCGAGGATACTGTCGACATACTCGGTCAACGACACCTCGACGCGTTCAGCCAACTGCCCTGGCGTCTGCAAGCGGCTGTAGGACAGCAGTTCCAGGACCAGCTCATCCAGTTCCCGCACATGGCCAACCAGTTCCAGCAGGCGCTTGCGACTGGCCGGCGGCACTTCGTCGAACAGCAACACCAGCCCGAAGTCGAGCCGGGTCAGTGGAGTGCGCAGTTCATGGGAGACGGCATTAAGCAATTCACGCTGTTGGGTCAACAAGCGCTCAATATCCTGGGCCATGGTGTCGAAGACCGTGGCCAGGTCGCCGATATCCGAGCGCGGCGAAATGTGCGTACGCTCCGACAACTGCCCTTGGCCCAGACGCTGGGCCGTCGCCTGCAGCCGTTTCAGGTCTCGCCAGTGCGGCCAGACCCAGAGCAACAGGCAACTGAGCAAGGCCGCGCCGATCAATACGGTAATCCCCCAGGACAACAGGTTGATCTCCAGTGGATCCGGCGGGTTGCGCAACTCAATCAGCCACTGGTCGTCCAAGGGGGCAATGGCGGTGCTGTAGTAGCCCCATTCGCCCACCCGAACGACAAACTGCCCGGCGCCCAGGCGCGCACGCTCGACAGGGCTCAGTTCAGTCTCGTCCTGACGGCGCAATTCGACTTCCAGCGGTGCAAAGTCAGCCGCCAACGCTTGCGCCACTTCAGGCCACTGGGTCGAGGGCACGTGCTGGAACTGCTTGAGCATCAAGCGCTGCACACCTTGGGCCTGCTGCAGGTTGTAGGCTTCGTAGCGCTCGTGGAACACGCTCAGGATCAGTTCGGGAATCAGGAAGATGGCCCCGGCGTAGCTGACGATGGTGATCAGGTACAGGCGGACAAGGATTTTCAGCATGGTTCGGGCAGCGCCTTCAGCATTCCCATTCGACTCGGCTGAACAAGTAACCCTTGCCCCAAACCGTCTTGATCTTGCGTGCTTCGCCCGCATTGTCGTCAAACTTGCGGCGCAACTTGGAGATAGCGACATCCACCGAGCGGTCAGTGCCGTTGAACTCGATACCGCGCAGGTGCTGCAGGATGCAATCCCGGCTGAGTACCGTGCCGGCATTACGCGCCAGCACCACCAACAGGTTGAACTCGCCGCTGGACAACTCCACCGGTTGCGCGTCCCAGTGCACACTGCGCTCGGTGAGGTCGATCTGCAGGCCACCGATCTGGATCAGGTCCGAAGCCACTTGAGGTTCATTGACGCTACTGCGCCGCAGCAACGTGCGTACCCGCGCCAGCAGCACCCGAGGCTCACAGGGTTTGCTGACATAATCGTCGGCCCCCATCTCAAGGCCCAGCACCTGGTCATGACTGTCATCACGCGCGGTGAGCATCAGGATGGGCAACACGGCCGACTCGGCACGCAGCAGGCGACACACCTGCAAACCGTCCAGGCCAGGCAGCATCAGGTCGAGGATGACCAGGTCGGGCTTGTTACGGCGTGCTTCCTCAAGCACGTGGTCGCCGCGAGCGATCACCCGGACGAAAAAACCGTTGCGTTGCAGGTAGCTGGCGATCAGTTCGGACAGCGCGCTGTCGTCTTCGACCAAAAGAATATTTGTCATGGAAAGTGCGTAAGCGCAAATGAGTTCGGCAGGATATCGAACCTCGCACACGCGAGGCGGTAATCTTCACACTTTTTCACAGACCGCCTACAGAGCTTAACAGTTGCTTCGGGGGTGCCTGCCTTAGCATGGCCGGGTCATTTTCGGAAGATCCGCATGTCCAGCCCAAGCACCTCCCGTCTACGCACCCTGCCCGCCCTTGTCCTGCTCGGCCTCACGCTGGCGGCCTGCGACAAGCAAGCCCCGGTCGAAGAAAAAGCACCGCCACGCCCTGTTTCGGTGGAAACCGTACGTGTCGAACCCTTGGCCATCAGCAGCGAGTTGTCCGGGCGCATTCTGGCCCCGCGCACCGCAGAGGTACGCGCGCGAGTCGCCGGCGTGGTGCTCAAGCGGGTGTACCGCGAAGGCAGCGACGTCAAACAGGGTGAGGTCTTGTTCCGCATCGACCCGGCACCGTTTCAAGCCGACTACGACAGCGCACGTGCTGCCCTGGCCAAAGCCGAGGCCAACCAGTTCCAGGCGCGCCTGCAGGACCAGCGCTACGGCGAGTTGATCGCCATCAATGCGATCAGCCGCCAGGACTACGACAACGCCCGCGCCGCCGCCCTCCAGGCCAATGCGGACGTCGCCGCTGCCAAGGCGGCACTTGAGCGCGCACGCTTGAACCTGGGGTATGCCACCGTCACCGCGCCGATTTCCGGGCGCATTGGCCGCGCCTTGGTCACCGAGGGCGCACTGGTCGGGCAGAACGAGTCGACCCCTCTGGCGACGATCCAGCAACTGGACCCGATCCACGCCGACCTGACCCAGTCCACCCGGGAGCTGAACGCCCTGCGCCGGGCACTGCGCGCCGGCGAGTTGCAACAGGTCGGCCAGGACCAGGCACGTGCCACGTTGATCCAGGACGACGGCACGGCTTACCCATTGCCCGGCAAGTTGCTGTTTTCGGACATCAGTGTCGACCCGAGCACCGGGCAGATTACCCTGCGCAGCGAGTTCCCCAACCCTGATCTTGACCTGCTGCCGGGCAGTTTTATCCGCGTTCGCCTGGAACAGGCCATCAAGCAACAGGCAATCAGCGTGCCGCAGCGCGCCATCCTGCGTGACAGCGCGGGCCAACCGCGTGTGCTGCTGGTGGATGCCGAGCAACGCATCAGCGAGCGCCCGATCGTGCTGGGCAGCGCGCAACAGGACCGCTGGATCGTCAGCGAAGGCCTGGCTCCGGGCGAGCGCGTAGTCATCGAAGGCCTGCAACATGTGCGGGTAGGTGATCAGGTACACGTCACCCCCGCCGCCAAGGAAGCCACTTCTGTCGTACAGACCACTGGCCAATGAGGGCCTGATCAATGCCGCAATTTTTCATTGACCGCCCGGTGTTCGCCTGGGTGGTCGCGCTGTTCATTCTGCTGGCCGGCGCGCTGGCCATCCCGCAACTACCGGTGGCTCAATACCCTAACGTAGCGCCGCCACAGGTGGAGATCTATGCCGTCTACCCGGGTGCATCGGCACAGACAATCGATGAGAGCGTCGTCAGCCTGATCGAGCAGGAGCTCAACGGTGCCGACCACCTGCTGTACTTCCAGTCGCAAAGCAGCCTGGGCAGCGCTACCATCACCGCCACCTTCGAGCCGGGCACCAACCCTGAACTGGCTCAGGTGGATGTGCAGAACCGCCTGAAGATCGTCGAGTCGCGTTTGCCGCGCGCGGTCACTCAGCAAGGCCTGCAAGTGGAGAAAGTTTCCACCGGGTTCCTGATGCTGGTGACCCTGACGGCTGAAAACGAGTCTCTGGACGAAGTTGCCCTCAGCGACTTCCTGGCGCGCAACGTCATGAACGAGATCCGCCGCCTCAACGGTGTCGGCAAGGCGCAGCTGTACGGCGCCGAGCGCGCCATGCGCATCTGGATCGACCCGCAGAAACTGATCGGCTTCAACCTGACCCCCGAAGACGTCAACCTGGCCATTGCCGCACAGAACACCCAGGTAGCCCCCGGCAGTATCGGTGACCTGCCAGGCCGGGCGACCCAGGAAATAACCGCCAACGTGGTAGTCGAAGGCCAACTGTCGACACCGGAGGCGTTCGCCGACATCGTCTTGCGGGCCAACCCGGATGGCTCGCGGGTAACCCTTGGCGATGTCGCACGGGTAGAGATTGGCAGCCAGGAGTACCAGTTCGGCACGCGCCTGAACGGCAAGCCGTCGACCGCCTTCAGCGTGCAACTGTCACCGGGTGCCAACGCCATGCAAACCGCGACCCTGGTCCGCGCCAAGATGGACGAGTTGTCGCGCTACTTTCCGGCAGGCGCCCGCTACGACATCCCCTATGACACCTCGCCGTTCGTGAAAGTCTCCATCGAACAGGTCATCAACACCCTGCTCGAAGCGATGCTGCTGGTGTTCGCGGTGATGTTTCTGTTCCTGCAGAATATCCGCTACACCCTGATCCCGACCCTGGTGGTGCCTGTGGCGCTGATGGGGACCTTTGCAGTAATGCTCGGCATGGGGTTCTCGATCAACGTACTGACCCTGTTCGGGATGGTGCTGGCCATCGGCATCCTGGTCGATGACGCCATCGTGGTGGTGGAAAACGTCGAACGGATCATGGCCGAGGAAGGCCTGCCGCCCAGAGAGGCCACCCGCAAGGCCATGGGCCAGATCAGTGGGGCCATCGTCGGGATTACCCTGGTGCTGGTCGCGGTGTTCCTGCCGATGGCCTTCATGCCAGGCTCCGTGGGAGTGATCTATCAGCAGTTCTCGTTGGCGATGGCGGTGTCGATCCTGTTCTCGGCCTTCCTCGCCTTGAGCCTGACACCCGCCCTGTGCGCCACCTTGCTCAAGCCCATCGAAAGCAGTCATGCGCAAAAGCGCGGTTTCTTTGGCGCGTTCAACCGGCGCTTCGAGCGCCTCACCGACGGCTACCAATCCTGGGTGACCCACGCCCTCAAGCGCAGCGGACGCTACCTGCTGGTGTACGGCCTGCTGCTGGCCGGCCTGGGCTACCTGTTCAGCCAACTGCCCTCCTCGTTCCTGCCGACCGAAGACCAGGGCTACACCATCACTGACGTCCAGCTCCCGCCCGGTGCCAGCAAGCCACGTACCGAGCAGGTTGCGGCGCAGATCGAAGCGCACAACGCTGAAGAACCCGGTATCGGCAACACCACGGTGATCATGGGCTTCAGCTTTTCCGGCACCGGGCAGAACGCGGCGCTGGTCTTCACCACACTCAAGGACTGGTCCGAGCGAAGCACCGAGGACAGTGCAGCGGCCATCGCCGAGCGCGCCACCGCCGCTTTCAGCCAGTTCAAGAACGCAATTGCCTACTCGGTGCTGCCACCGCCGGTCGACGGGCTTGGCACGTCCAGCGGCTTTGAGTTCCGCCTGCAAGACCGTGGCGGTCTCGGCCACACCAACCTGATGGCCGCACGCGATCAGCTACTGGCCGCTGCCGAGAAAAGCCCGGTGCTGATCAACGTACGTGAAAGCGCCCTGGCCGAAAGCCCCCAGGTGCAACTGGAGGTAGACCGCAAGCAGGCCAACGCCCTGGGCGTTTCCTTTGCCGACATCGGCACCGTGCTCAACACCGCCATCGGTTCGACCTACGTCAACGACTTCCCCAACCAGGGCCGGATGCAGCGGGTGGTGGTACAAGCCGAGGGCGACAGCCGCAGCCAGGTCGAAGACCTTATGAAAATCCATGTCCGCAACAGCAGCGGCAAGATGGTGCCACTGTCGGCGTTTACCCGCGCCCATTGGCTCTCCGGGCCGGTGCAGTTGACGCGTTACAACGGCTACCCGGCGATCGCGGTGTCCGGTGAACCAGCGCCCGGCTACAGCTCGGGCGAGGCCATGGCAGAGATCGAGCGCCTGGTCAGCCAGTTACCACTGGGCATGGGCCTGGAGTGGACCGGCCTGTCGCTGCAGGAGCGGCTGTCCGGCAGCCAGGCGCCCATGCTGATGGCGCTCTCGCTGCTGGTGGTGTTCCTGTGCCTGGCGGCACTCTATGAGAGTTGGTCGATCCCGACCGCGGTGCTGTTGGTGGTGCCGCTGGGCGTGCTGGGCGCGGTACTGGCAGTGACCCTGCGAGGCATGCCCAACGACGTGTTCTTCAAGGTCGGCCTGATCACCTTGATCGGCCTGTCGGCGAAGAACGCGATCCTGATCATCGAATTCGCCAAGCATCTGGTGGACGAAGGCCACGACCTGATAGACGCGACGGTACAGGCCGCGCGCCTGCGCCTGCGCCCTATAGTCATGACCTCACTGGCGTTCATCCTTGGCGTCGTGCCGCTGGCCATAGCCACTGGTGCCAGTTCGGCCAGCCAGCAGGCGATCGGCACCGGGGTAATTGGCGGCATGCTCAGCGCAACGCTGGCCGTGGTATTCGTACCGGTGTTTTTCGTGGTGGTCATGCGCCTGGCGGGCACGCGACGACGCCAGCCTGAGGGTACGGTCAGCCTGGAAAGCTGATGGACAGCCAAAGCCGGTCATGGGATCGTGAGCGGCTTTGGCGCTACAGGTAAACATTCATGATTCAGCTTCCGTCGCCCTGCTCCATCCTCCTCTTGGCGGGCGGTCGTGGCCAGCGTATGGGCGGACGCGACAAGGGCCTGATTCCCTGGCACGGGCAGCCCCTGATTGCCCACGCCCAGGCCGTGGTGCGTCCACTGACCGATGACCTGATCATTTCCTGTAACCGCCACGCCGAGCAGTACCGGCCCTATGCCGATCATCTGGTCAGTGACGAATCAGGCGACTATCCAGGCCCGTTGGCCGGTGTGCTCAGCGGGTTGGCCCAGGCGCGTCACCCGTGGCTACTGGTGCTCGCGTGCGATGCACCGCTGATCGACCGCACACTGGTTCTTGACCTGCTGAGCCAGGCGAACGATCAGGGGCGACCGGCGATGATCCGTCAGGATGGCCACTGGCAACCGATGTTCTGCCTGCTGCCGAGCAGTCTGCTCGACGACCTTCGCCAGCGCTGGAGCCAGGGTGAGCGCAGCCTGCTGCGAGCCCTGCTGGCACAGCCACTGCAGGCGCTGGAGTATCCGCTGGACGATCCACGCCTGAGCAACTTCAACTCGCCAGAGCACCTGACGCCATGACTGTCAGCAAGCGCGAACCAGACAAGGAAACGCGATATAGCGACCGCACTCAAGGCCTGAGGTCGTCGAAGAACGCTTTACTGCCATCAACCTGGGACGATGCCCGGGGCAAATTCTGCGCCTCCCCGGTCGGCGTCTCGACATGCCAGTAACAATGCCTGACGGCGCGGGTAACCGCGACATAGGCCAGGCGCAGGACTTCGTCCTTCTGCGCGTTGTCGTAGGCTTCAGGGTCACCGCTACGGCCAAGCCCCGCCTGGCGATAGACCTGGTTCTTGTACGGTGAACGGGTCACGTGCTGGCAGTCGCCAAGCATGAACACCGCATCCGCCTGCAGCCCCTTGGCGCTGTGGTAGGTCAATTGACGGAACCGGCGCTGCCCCGGCGCAAGGCTTTTCTCATGATTGATCAGTGGCTGCAAATGCTCTGAAATCAATGACTTATCACTGCTTTTTCGATACAACATCATCACCGAATCGCCCTGCCGGTAATGCGCCATCAACTGCTGGGCAAGCGCAGCCTCGTCACGCGGCTGTACCGTGACCGGCACCGCATCCTCGGCCGCCAGGCCGCAGGCCTTGGCTTTCTTGCCATTGATCGCCGGCGCCGGCTTAACGATGTGCTCGGCCGCATCGATGATGTGCTGGTGGCTGCGGTAATTGTCGCTGAGCATCACCCGCGTATTGGCCGGCGAAACGAATTCCTTGGCGAACTCCATGAAGTACTTGGGTGAGCTACCCCGCCAGCCATAGATCGATTGCCAGTCATCGCCCACACACAACAGCGACGAATGCTGGGCGGTGCGCCCCACATGCAATGCCGGCCCACGCCTACGGATTTCACGCAGGCTGGCCCTTAGCCAGGAAACGATCTGCGGCGAGACATCCTGAAACTCGTCGATCATCAAGTGCGCCAAAGGCCTGAGCAAGGCATCAGGCAACAAGCGCAGATTCTCGGGGTTGTTCTCCGAGAACAGGGCGAACATCCGGTTGTAGCTCATGATCGGCGGCGACTGCGCCAACAGGTGGTTCTCCAGCGCCCGCCAGTACAGGCTCAACGCCTCGAAGAACAGTGCATCGCTGTCACCTGCCGGAAAACTCATGTTTGCGACTGCCGCGCCCACGTCCAGCCCGAGGTTCTCGATGAACCCGGCAGCACTGACGAAAGCATCCAGGAGCGGCACCGACGAGAGCTCGCCCTTGACCTTGTAGTCAAAGCCCGGCCCGGCCACGGCATCCGTTGCAAGGGAGGCGGTCAAGCGCTTCGCTGCCGAATAGTTTTCCAGCCATATCAAGGGTTTATCACAGAAAGCTTGAAACAGTGTGCGCTTGATAACCCATTCGGCCCACACCGGTAACTTGGCGTTCGACCGCTTGTAGTCCTTGTTTTCCCCGGGATCGAAGCCCAGTACCACCCAGGCATCGAGTTCGGCAATATAGCCATGGACGTGAAAACGGCTGCCATTGATCTCCACGGTTTCCCGGCGCGGCTCAATGCCCTTGATCGGCCACGCGCCCGCCCTGAACCAGAGGTCTTCAATCGTGTCGCACAACTCCTCGTCGCGCTCGGCGGACAGTTGCGTCACGGCCACACGCTTCTGCACGTCGGGATGATCGCGGTCCAATGCCTTGAGCTGCAAGGCCTGGCGCCGCAGGGACGTGATCAACTCGGCAAAGCGTGGGCTGCCCTGCATCAGGTCGCGGTAGCACAGGTTCAGTTGCTGACGCTGGGCATCATTGATACGCAGGTCGAACGGGTTGGTCTCGGCATTCGACTCGCAGCCACCCGGTAACTCACTGCCCAGCGTCTCAAAGGCCCGCAGCTGGCTGAAGCCCGGCAGGCTGCGCACCAGTGGCAGAATCCGCGAATGGAAGGTGCGCACCAACTCGCGGGCCTCTACCGGGCTCAGGTTGATGCCCCACAGGGCAAACACCTGGGTCAGTCGTGCGATGAAGTCCTTGCGCGACTCACGCGTGAACGTGACCACGGTCATGGCGTCCAGTTCATAGCCCAGGTAGTGACGCAACAGCAGAATACGCAGCACCAGGGACGTCGACTTGCCGGCACCGGCACCGGCAATCACGCAGGTCGAAGGCGTCTCACTGAAGATCATTTTCCATTGCGCGGTGCTTGGCTGCGCCTGGGCTGGCAAGCGCTGCGCAACGTCGGCCTTGAAGCGTTTTTTAAGCTCCGTGGTGAGCGGCAGGCGCCAATCGTCGAACAGGCTGTCGTCCTGCCCCGGCACTGCGTGGGCATCGGGGCGGGTATCACGGATCACTAGAACCTGGCGGCCAGCCTCGAAGCCATCGACACGGCCCTCCTCATAACCCTCGCGCAGGCCCTCGGCATGGCCGGTACGTTGACCGCTGGCATGCCCCTGAAACCACGAGTCGCGGTGCTGAGCCTGCAGCCGGCTAAGGCATCGACCCAGTACACGGGCCAGCAGCCGTCTGACCCAGGGCAACTGGGCCGGCGGGGTTAATTCCGGGGGGTGCTTGGGGCGCTCGTGTGACACACCGACTCCAACTGAAAAGGGCTCTGCCGCCATGTTCGCTCCATTGACCGCAAAGCACCAGCCGAATGCTTACAGATCAGTCAATTAGGCGATGAAGTGAATCAATCACTGCACCTTAAGCATCTAATAAACCGATCAGAATCAGCCATTATTTACGCTTAATTTCGATCATTAATTGGGCGATCATCGTTCACATAAACCTTGCCGAGGAGATGAATCATGCTGCAACTTCGCCCGTTCGCCACACTGGGCCATGCCAACCACGGCTGGCTGGATGCCCATCATCACTTTTCATTCGCCGAATACTACGATCCCGAGCGCATGCACTGGGGCACCCTGCGGGTCTGGAACGATGACCTGATCGCCGCAGGCAGCGGTTTCCCACCGCACCCACACCGCGACATGGAAATCATCACCTATGTCCGCGAAGGCGCTATCAGCCACCAGGACAACCTGGGCAACAAAGGCCGTACGGAAGCGGGCGATGTGCAAGTGATGAGCGCTGGGACCGGGATCGTCCACAGTGAGTACAACCTGGAGAAGGTTGATACACGCATCTTCCAGATCTGGATCATTCCAGAGCGCAGCGGCGAAGCACCCTCGTGGGGCACCCGTCCGTTTCCCAAGGGTGAGCGCGGTGAAGGCTTCGTGACCTTGGCCAGTGGCCGTGACGGTGATGAGCAGAGCTTGCGCATTCGGGCTGACGCACGGCTGGTCGCGGCTACCCTGAAAGCCGGAGAAAGCGCCGAGTACGTGCTGGACAGCGGACGTCGCGGCTATCTGGTGCCGGCCAAAGGGCTGGTCGAGGTCAACGGTGTGCGCGCCGCTGCCCGTGACGGCCTGGCGATTGAAGATGAATCGTTGTTGCGGGTGACTGCGCTGGAGGACAGCGAAATCGTTCTGGTGGATGTCGCCTGACCGCCCCCGCCAAGCCTGCTCCCATAGAACCTGTAGGAGCCGGGCTTGCCCGCGATGCAAACGCCGCGAACTCACGGATACCCCACCGACGTCATCGCAGGCAAGCCAGCTCCAACAGGGCCCGCGCCAGCCTGTAGGAGCCGGGCTTGCCCGCGATGCAGACGCCGCGAACTCGCGGATACGCCACCGACGCTATCGCAGGCAAGCCAGCTCCAACAAAGCCCGCGCAGCCTGTAGGAGCCGGGCTTGCCCGCGATACAGACGCCGCGAACTCACGGATACCCCACCGACGCTATCGCAGGCAAGCCTGCTCCAACAGGGCCCGCGCTAGCTGTGGGAGCCGGGCTTGCCCGCGATGCAGACGCCGCGAACTCACGGACACCCCGCCGAGGCCATCGCAGGCAAGCCTGCTCCAACAAAGCCCGCGCCAGCCTGTAGGAGCCGGGCTTGCCCGCGATGCAGACGCCGCGAACTCGCGGATACGCCACCGACGCTAT